>DLMG01000221.1:19736-24205 GCA_002479245.1 Verrucomicrobia subdivision 3 bacterium UBA7542
GGACAGCTTTCACTTATCATTCCGAACGCTTCAATGCCCGGGCCACCCACATCCGACACTGTCCCCGTGAACCTCGGGAAAGCGGACGGGCGGTTTGCACCGCTGCCCATTTTACCAAGCCGGACAGGGCAACTTGGATGTTTGGATGACGGCATTAAATGCCGGTTTGGGCTGGCAGTTGCGGTCAAATAACAGCGGATACGCGGTGCGGCCTTTCACCGGCCAGTTGTTGAGCCAGGAATCGCCGTCGGTCACACCCCAAAAGGTCACGCGGCTGACCACGTCGTGGTGTTTGACAAACACCGCAAACAAATCGGCGTACCGTTGAGCAAGCTGCTGCTGCACGGCCGCCGGCAGACCGTTGGTGTAGGGATTCAACTCAGCCCGCAACGCGAAATTCATCGAGACTTCCGCCGCCTGAGATTGGGTCGCCGCCGGCAGCAGGTTCAAATCCAGCTCGGTGATCATCACCTTGACGCCGAGCGGGGAGAAGGCGGCGATGGTTTCGTCCACCTGCACCGGACTTGGCCAGTCCATTTTGTAATGGCCTTGCAAACCGACGCCGGCGATGTGAACTCCCTGGGCTTGAAGTTTTTTGATCAATACAATTGCGCCGTTTCGCTTGGGCGCGTTTTCCAGCGAATAGTCGTTGTAATATAATTCGGCTTGTGGATCGGCCTCGTGCGCGAATTGATACGCTTTGAGCAGATAATCCTCACCGATGATTTTCTTCCATGGTGAGTCACGGAGCGTGCCGTCCTCATTCAATGCCTCGTTCACCACGTCCCAGCCGCCGATTTTTCCCTTATAGCGCCCGACCACAGTGGAAATGTGATTGCTCATCCGGGCCAGCAACGTGTCGCGGTCAACCGGGTTGCCCTTCTCGTCCTGAAAGACCCATTTCGGCGTCTGGCTGTGCCAGACTAGATTGTGGCCGATGACGAACATTCCGTTTTTTTGGCCGAACTCGACGTATTGACCCGCCGGCCCAAAATTGTACTGATCCGGCTTGGGATGGACGGCTTCCCATTTCAAAGCATTTTCCGGACTGATGGTGTCGAACTGAGCCTTGATGAGGGCGGCGGCGTTGGTGTTCTGGCCGGTGAACTCCGCTTCGTTAAGCGCCGCGCCGATGAGAAAGTCATTTTTAAAGGCCGCTTTGAGGGTGGTTTGCGCGAAACCACTGGTGGCCAGAAAAATTCCCATGATTCCGACGGAAGCCATGATTTTCATAGATGTTTTCAAGCGGCGGCGAATTTTTTACGACGTTCCGCCAATTCGTCGGCGATCTGGATCGTCAGACGTTTGTTGAGTTGATAAATCATCAACAGGACAGTGCAAACGGCGAAGAGGATGGCGAGGTAAAGACTGGAGCTTCTGCGGATGCATTCCAGCGTCTGATCTGTTTGGGGCTGGTTGGCCTGATAGCCGGCCCAAGACATCAACCAGAGAAACATCGCGCCGCCAAGACTCAGGCCCGCTTTAAGTGCAAAACCAATGGTCGCGAAAATGATGCCGGTGGCGCGGCGGCCGTTTTTCCATTCCGAATAATCCGCCACGTCCGCAAACATCGCCCAAAGCAACGGGATGGTTGGCGCATAAACGAAAGACGTAAGCACGGTCATAAAGAGCATGCCGGTGATGTTCGTGGGTTTGAGCGCGTAGAACCCGACGTAAGCCAGTGTGGAGAGCGCGAAGCCGCCCACCATGACAGACTTTTTGCCAAATCTCCGAGCGAGGAATGGCGAACAGACAATGACAATGATCGTGACGATCTTTGAGACCATTTGCACGATACTATAGCCGACAAAGGACACGTTGGAATCGGCGAGGTGGGTCCGGTCGCCATGTACGATGTAGCCCATCCATTCGAGCAGGCCGCCGGGTGCGGGTGCGCCTGGTGCCAATGCCGGCGCCGTCAGATGAAGCTTTTGCAGCCAGTCGAAGAACGCGGCCTTGTCGGCGTAATAATTGTAATAACTGTATTGCGCACTACCCATGAGCGCGATGAGGCTGAAAAGCAGGAGCGTCGTGCAAAACATGATCTTCCACGGGCCATTCCTGAGCAAATCGGCAAAGTCTTGTTTCGGGGGAGTTTTCTGTTCGGGTTTGGGATGAATGCGCTCCTTGGAAACGGCAAAAGTGATGAGGAACAGGACGAGGCACAGGGCAGCCCAAAGGCCCATGGTCATTTGCCAGCCGAGTTGTCGGTCGTGAGTGGGGCCGCCGAATCTGAAAACCAACGGTAGCGTCACGCCGACGACCACGAATTGCGCGACCATGACCGCGATGAAGCGGTAGGAATTGAGCTTCGCGCGCTCAACCACATCGCCGGTCATGACGGCGCCAAGTGCCGAGTAAGGCATATTGTTGGCGGAATAGAGCGTCATCAGCAGGATGTTGGTTACAAACGCGTAAGCGATTTTCACTGGCTCCGCGAAATGAGGTGTCGTGTAGGCCAAAACCATGACGACAGCCCACGGGACCGAAGTCCAAAGCACCCAAGGACGGAACCTGCCCCAACGAGTGTTGGTGCGATCGGCCAGTACACCCATGAGCGGATCGAAGAAGGCGTCCCACAACCGAGCTACCAGGATGATGGTCCCAGCGGTGGCCCCGCTGATGCCGAACACGTCCGTGTAAAAGCTCGCCTGAAAGCAGACCATCGTCATGAAGACGAAGTTCGCCGCGGCATCGCCACCACTGTAGCCGGCTTTCTCAAAAAACGAGAGTTTTTGGTGAAAGTGTTGTTCTTTTTGCTCTGCCATAGTCTGGTCGTGGGTTGGGGTTTACTACGTCACCGTGAGAATCACCTTCTGCAGGTCGCTGTCGCGCGCGGAATTGCCGACCATGATTTCAAATTCGCCCGGCTCCACGACGTATTTCATCTGGAGGTCGTAAAATGCCAGCGACTCCGGCGTGATGTCAAGCGCGACGGTCTGGGTCTCGCCCGGTCGCAACGAAACCTTTTGGAAGCCCTTCAATTCCTTGACCGGCCGGGTCACCGAACTGACGCAATCGCGGACATACATTTGCACGACCTCGGCGCCGGCGCGCTTGCCGGTGTTCCTGACGTCCACCAAAAGGCGGGTGGACTCATTCCTGCGGATTTTATCCTTTACCAGACGCGGATTTTTAAACGTGAAGGTTGTGTAGCTCAAACCAAAACCGAAGGGATAGAGCGGGGAAGCGTCGTCGAACAAATAACCGCGGCGTGCGGAGGGTTTGTAATTGTAAAAAGCGGGCAAATGACCTGCCGATCGGGGAATAGTCGTGGGCAGCTTGCCGCTGGGATTGAAATCGCCGAACAACACGTCCGCCACCGCGTGGCCGGTTTCCTGACCAAGATACCAGCATTCGAAAATGACCGGCACGTTCTCATTCAGATATTGAATGGACAACGGGCTGCCGTTGAACAGGAACACGATGACCGGTTTGCCGGTCGAAAGCATGGCCGTGACCAATTCCTGCTGGCGACCGATCAGTTCCAGCCGGGTGCGGTCGCCCAGGTGTTTGAGCGACCACGCTTCCCGCGAAGTCTGTTCATTGCCGCCAATGGCCACCACGATAACATCTGCCTGCTGGGCCACATGGACGGCCTCCTGGATGAGCTTGCGGTCTTCCTCCGGCTGGCTGGGCGTCACCAAGTCCTGGTTCCAAGACCCGCCCACGGTGATTTTGCAGCCTTCGCAATAAGGCACCTGCACCCGGTCACCCACCTTCGAGCGGATGCCTTCCAGCAACGAGGTGTAAAACTTGGGGCGACAGCTGTTGCCGCCGAGCATTTCGCGGTCGGCATTTGGTCCGATGACGGCGATGGATTTGATTTTGCTCGGATTGAGCGGCACCAGGTTGTTCGTGTTTTTGAGCAGCGTGATCGTCTCCCGCGCCGCCTGCAGCGCCAGCTTGCGGTTCTTTTCGCTGCCGACAATCCGCTCCGCCTCGTTGGGATTCACGTAGGGGTCATCGAATAACCCCATTTTGAACTTCCAGAACAACATCGGCGTCACGAGCTCATCGAGTTGGGACTCCTTCAACACTCCCTGGCGGACCAGTTCAACCAGGTGCAGGTAGCAGTCCGGTTCGGGAAACTCAATGTTCACGCCCGCCCGCACCGCCAGCGCACAGGATTCAGTCTTGTCCTTGGCCACGAAATGGCCGTGCGTGTCCGGCCGACAACCGAGTTCCCAGATGGCGTAGTAATCCGAAACCACAAAGCCCGGGAAACCCCATTCCTTGCGGAGCACGTCGCGCAGCAGCCATTCGCTGGCATGCGATGGGACACCGTCAATTTCGTTGTAGGACGCCATCACGCTGATGGCACCGGCCTTTTGGATGGCCTCTTTGAACGGATACAAGAACGTTTCGCGCAGCAGGCGCAGGGAGACGTTGACCGGGGCGCAATTCTGGCCGGATTCGGGCTGGCCGTACGCGGCAAAATGTTTCAGGGTGGCAATGATGCGTTTTTT
>DLMG01000335.1 GCA_002479245.1 Verrucomicrobia subdivision 3 bacterium UBA7542
CCGCCTTCGAGGCAGCCGGCCACCAGCACGCCGTCCGCGCCGTTTTCAAGGGCTTTCATGAAGTATTCGGTCTCCAGCCGGCCGGTGCAGGGGGTGCGGATGATGCGCACATTGGGCGGATACTGGATGCGCATGACCCCCGCCAAATCCGCCGAGGAATAGGCGCAATAGTGGCAGCAAAAGGCCACGATCCTGGGTTCAAATACTTCGGTTTTCATGGGTTATGCCATTTGCGAAAAAACTTTTAACCACGGATGAACACCCGGCTTCGCCAAGCTTCGCCGAGGCGAGCGGATGGACACGGATGGGAAAACCGTACCCGCTGCGAGTCGAGACAACTCGCACTCTGGGAGCGCTGGCGTCTCGCCGGCGAATTTCGGTTTTTGGCTCCCGACCAGCCGGCGGGACGCCAGCGCTCCCAGGAGGTTCATGGCGAGAGTGAGCCTGCTGCCAAACGGCGCGCTGGGGACTGCGCGCCCTACCCCGGCTCCGCAAACCGTCTGGATGTTTCTTTTGGCAATCATGCTAGACCTGTTCCACTAACGTTTCATCGTGCCGGGGCGAGGCCGCGCTGTTTTCAACGTTTTCACCGGGGAACAATTGCTTGATCATCACCTCGAACTGGTCGGTCTCGAAATGATGCAGTTGGATGGCGCGGGCCGGGCATTCGGCGGCGCAAATGCCGCAGCCCATGCACTTGGCGGCTTCGATCTGCCCCTTGCCGTCCTTGTTGCAGTAGGGCGCGGAATAGGGGCAAACCGTGACGCAGGTCATGCAGGAGATGCACTTCTGCTGGTCCACGTACGAGACCTGGGCGCTGACATCGAGCTGCGTCTTGGACAGCACCGTGGACGCCCGCGCGGCGGCGGCGCGCGCCTGCGAGATGTTTTCATCAATGAACTTCGGCGAATGGGCCAGGCCGCAGAGGAATATGCCTTCGGTCGCAAAATCCACCGGGCGCAGTTTCATATGGGCTTCCACGTAGAAACCGTCGGCGTTGAGCGGCACCTTGAGCATGTCCGAGATGCGCTTGTTGTTCTTCAAATCCACTTCCACGCCGGTGCTGAGCACGACATTGTCGGCCTCAATCGCGAGCGGTTCAGGTAGGTCGGGACTTTTGAGCGTGACGACCAACCCGTTGTTGTCGGTCACCTGCGGCGGCGCTTCCGGCGTGTAACGGATGAAGACCACCCCGGCCTCGCGCGCCTGCTGATAGTATATTTCCCGGAAGCCGTAGGTCCGGACGTCGCGGTAAAGCACATAGACATTGGCGTCGCGGTCCAGTTTTTTGATGGCCAGCGCGTTTTTGACGGCCATCGAGCAGCAGATGCGGCTGCAGTACGGATGCTTTTCGTTGCGCGAGCCGACGCACTGGATCATGATGATGTTTTGTCCGTTCGCCGGCCAGGTCTTGTCGTGCAACCGTTGTTCCAGTTCAACCTGGGTCAGGACCCGGTCGGACTTGCCGTATAAAAAGTCGGTGGTTTTGGCCGCTTGCGCGCCCGTGGCCACGATGATGGCGTCGCCGGAAACTTCAAAGTTCGCGCCGCCCTTGGCGAGCGTCACGGCAAACTTGCCGATGTGACCTTTGATGCCGGAGATTTCAGCTTCCAGGTACGACTTGATGTGCGGATGTTTTTGGACCTGATCAATTAGGCCGCGGGTGAAGGTGGCGATGTCGTCGTGCTCGAAGGTGCGATGAATATCGTGCAGGGTCCCGCCCAAACGGTCGGCTTGCTCGACCAGATGCACGTTGAATCCCTGATCGGCCAGCGCCAATGCGGCGGTCATGCCACTCAGACCGCCGCCAATGACAATGCCGGTCTGGTCCACCGCGAGCGTTCCGCCTTCCAAGGGCGAAAGCGTGCGCGCCCGGGCGACGGACATTTTCACGAGTTCAACCGCCTTTTCGGTGGCGGATTGCGGCACGGCGGAATGCACCCAGGAACATTGGTCGCGGATGTTGGCCATTTCAAACAGGTGCGGGTTCAGGCCCGCTTCGCGCAGGGTTTCGCGGAACAGCGGCTCGTGCGTGCGCGGGGTGCAGGAGGCGACCACGATGCGATTGAGCCGGTGTTGATGGATCATGTCCTTGATGTTGGACAGGCTGGTGTCGGCGCAGGTGAACATGGTGTGGGTCGCCAAAACCACGTTCGGTTCATGCTCGATGCGTTTGACCACCGCCTCGACATCCACGACCGAGCCGATGTTCATGCCGCAATGACAGACAAAGACGCCGAGCCGAGGTTCTTCATCGGCCACGTCATGTTCAACGGGATAACTCTTTTTGGTGATGAGCGTGTTGCGCGCCGACGCGAGCAGTTCCATGGCCATGGACGCTGCGGCGCTGGCCTGGGTGACGGTCTCGGGAATGTCCTTGGGTTCCGCCGCCGCGCCGCCGACGAACACGCCGGGCCGGGAGGTGGACAGCGGCAGGAGCCGGTCGGTGTCGCAGAAGCCGAACCCGTTGAGCTTGATGTCCAGACGGGAGGCCAGTTCCGCCAGGCCGTTCGCCGGTTCCATACCCACGGACAGAACAATCAGATCAAATTCCTTCTGCGCCAGCTTGCTGTTTTCATCGATGAACAAAACGCGCAGATCCTTGCTGCCGGGCATTTGGACAATCCGGGAAGGAATGCT
>DLMG01000117.1 GCA_002479245.1 Verrucomicrobia subdivision 3 bacterium UBA7542
TTCTCGTCGTTGCGGGTCTGGTTTGCCGGGAAGTCACGGTTCGCGAGGACGCTCACCCTCCCGGTTTTAATAAATTCTCCATTTAAAGCGCGGCAAATATCAGATTCAGGCAGTGGCATCGGAGAAACGGCCCGTTTTTTTAGGGGAGCCGTAGTAAGTTGGCCACCGCCCGAATCCTGTTATCATCTCCAGCAAGTGCAATGCCGACAATCGGCTCCAAGTCGTATTTTGTCGGGAGGTATGTTTGAAACTGCATCCACCTTGCGAGCGCTGTAGCCGCCGACGTGAGTCGGCGCAAACTTGCTTTTTGTGCCTCTGCATTGAACCCCGCCCAGCGCTAAAATCAGCGCGGACTGACGTCCACGGCTACCATTCTTCGGCAGGAGCGGTGGAGAATGGGGATCTGTCTGCGCGCCGTTTTGGTGTGCGGAAATTAACGCCAGTATCCGCGGTCATGGTGCCAGCCATAGCGATCATGCCAGGCACGTCCGCCAACCCACACGGCGTGCGGGTGGGGCGGATAGCCCCAGTGTCCCCCGATCCACACCCAGGAGATTCCGCTCCATTCATATTCGCCGCCAATCCAGACGTAGTCTGGTCCCGGTGCGGCGACCACCACCGTTTCCACCGGCGGAGGAGGAGGAGCCTGCTGGACAACCACGGTGCTGGCCGGAGCCGCATCGCCCGCGGTGGCCGGTGTGTTAATCATGTAATTAACGACTTTGTCCGTCACACCCGCGTCGCGCAAATCAATGATGTCCGCCGCGCTCAAATGGTAACTCGTCCGCGAGTTTTGAATCTGGCTGATAATCACGTCTTCACTGATGCCCGCTTTTGCGAGCGCCTTCACATCCTCAATGCTCAACGGCTGGCCCTGGTCCACTTTGACGTAAGTCTGCGGTGCCTGCGCCTTGAGCCGGGCCTCCTGTTCGCGATCCATGGAATTGCCGATCAGGCCGCCGGCCAGCGCTCCCGCCGCCGCGCCAATCAACGCGTCCTGTCCGCCGTAGTGACGACCGCCAATGGCCGAGCCCGTGATTGCTCCCATCACGCCACCAATCAATGCTCCCGAGCCCGTGTTATTTTGCGTGCCGTCGGGATTCTGGCATCCCGTCAACCCAACTGCCGAAGCCGCCAAAGCCAGATTCAAAGTCAAAACATGTAGTTTCATAATCCAAAATCTATTTTTATCAGACAACAAACGGCATTCCCACATTCAAAAATCAACTTGCCGTGCCCGGTTGCTAACACCGTTTCCACGGCCGTTTCTATTTCCTAAGACGGTGGGTAAGATAAATAGGTTTCAGCGCGCCAAGGAAATTCTCGGCGCTGGCACGCACCGAAGTAATTGTTAATAGGTGTTAATAACTTAATAAGCTAATCGGTTGCCGTGCGCGCCGGGGGCCGTTTCAATGGTCATTCATGATGGCCAAACGAGTTATTCCTTGCCTCGACGTCCATGACGGCAAGGTCACGCGCGGCGTCCAGTTCGGCAAGGCCGAAGCGGGCGAACTGCGCAACGTCGGCGACCCGGTCGCACTCGCGCTCCGCTACAACGAACAGGGCGCGGATGAAATGGTGTTCTTCGACATCACCGCCACCGCGCATGGCCGCGCGACGATGGTGGACGTCATTGAACGCGCTGCCGACCAATGCTTCATGCCGCTCACCGTTGGCGGCGGACTCAAATCCGTGGACGACATGTTCACGATGCTGCGGGCCGGCGCGGACAAAATTAGCATCAATTCCTCGGCGCTGGCGAATCCCGACTTGATTCGCGCCGGAGCCGAAAAATTCGGCAGCCAGTGCATCGTGGTGAGCATTGATTGCCGGAAGGTGGCACCGGACAAATGGGGGGTTTTTTCGCACGGCGCCCGCAAACCGACCGGCTTGGACGCCGTCGATTGGGCCAAACGCGCGGTGTCGCTCGGCGCGGGCGAAATTGTTTTGAACAGCATTGACGCCGACGGCACGAAGGCCGGATTTGATCTGGTCATCACGCGGCGCATCAGCGAAGCCGTGGGCGTGCCGGTGGTGGCCAGCGGCGGCGCGGGCAGTCTGGAGCACATGGCCGAGGTGCTGCTCGAAGGCCGGGCCGACGCCGTCCTCGCCGCGAGCATTTTCCATTTCGGCACCTACACCGTCGGTGACGTGAAGAAATTTTTGGCGAGCAAAGGTATTCCGGTGAGGCTTTGAAAGCGTAGCGGCGTCTCGGTAGAGCGCCGCCGTTCGAATAAACCAAAAAAATGCGGCGGTCTGCCGACACGCCGCTACGTCAGGCTTCAGCGGCTTGGGAATTTGCCCGGAATATCGCAATCTCCCACCGCTCGGGCTTGCTTTCGGTGGAGTTTCAGCGTAGCATAGATAAAACATTTAATTCAATGTTATGATTGCCTTGCAAGACATCCGGTCGCTGACGGATTTTCAGCGCAACGCCAAGTCGCACTTGCGCCGGCTCAAAAGCACTGGCCGTCCGGAAGTCCTCACGGTCAACGGCAAGGCGGAGTTGATCGTGCAGGATGCCGCCGCGTTTGAAGACATGCTCGACGCGATTCGCGGCATCCAGCGCGGTCTGGATGAAATGAAGGCAGGCAAAGGCGAACCGGCACGCAAGGTTTTGGATCGCATCCGCGCCAAATATAAAATTCTACGCTCGCCCCGGTGAAGCATTATCAAGTCATCATCCTGCCGTCGGCGGAGCGTGACATCGGCGAGGCTTACGAATGGCTGGCCGAGCAGGATGCAGAAGCTGCCATCCGCTGGTATAACCGGTTGCTGGAAGTGATTTTCTCGTTGGACACGTTTCCTGAACGCTGTCCGATCGCGCCGGAAAGCGAATTTTTCAATTCGGAAATCCGCGAAATTTTCCACGGTCGCCGCCAGCACAAATACCGAATCCTATTTACTGTGAGCGAAAGCAAGGTTCACGTCTTGCACGTTCGCCACGGCGCGCGGCTGGCGCTGGGCGAAATTGAATCCTCCGAAGAATAAAATTTATGAACGACCTGACTCAATCCCGCTGGCTGCCCATTGTGCTGCTGACCTGCTCGAATGTTTTCATGACGGTCGCGTGGTACGGCCACTTGAAATTCAAAAGCAAGCCGCTGCTGCTCGTCATTCTGGTGAGCTGGGGCATCGCTTTCTTTGAATACCTGTTGCAGGTGCCGGCCAATCGCTGGGGCAACTCGGTTTATTCCGCCACGCAACTCAAAATCATCCAGGAAGTCATCACGCTCACCGTCTTTTGCGGCTTCGCGATTTTGTATCTCGGCGAAAAAATCCGGTGGAACCATCTCGCCGCGTTTGTGTGCATCCTGGCGGCGGTGGCCTTCACCTTTGTGCCGAAAGATTAGATAGGTGCGTGCCAAATCCGCTTGGCAGCCGGAGGGCGTTCTGTTTAATTGGCCGCGCCTGATGAGAAAATTGTCCGCCATTGCGCCGCTCGTTTTTTTTGCTGTGATTTTTCCATTCCTTGCCCTGGCGCAGGAACAATCTTCCTGGTTGATACGGGGGCTTAGTGAAGTCATTCCTGGCGCGCCGGAGGGGAAGATGGATTACGATTTCAAAAGTGACATCGGTTACGGCACGAACATTCTTGTTCAATACGGTACGAATCATGTTCAAAACGGAGGCGCGACGCTCATGGCGGACAGCGTTACGTTGAACCAGCAGACGGGCGAGGCGGTGGCCGACGGGCATGTGCGCATTGAGGAACGCGATCAAATCTGGGCCGGCGAACACATCCGTTATAATTTCAAAACGCACCAGATGCAGAGCGAACAATTTCGCACGGGCAAACCGCCGGTGTTCGCGCAAGGCCGGCAATTGCAGGGCGACACGACCAATAAAACCTACACCGCGCGCCACGCTTTCGTCACGACCGATGATGTGAACGACCCGGCGATTTACATCCGTTCCAGTCATATAAAAATTGTTCCCGGGAAATACATCGAGATGTGGAACGCCGTGCTGTTCATGGACGGTGTGCCGACGTTTTACTTTCCGTATTACCGGCGCAATCTGGGCGAGCACGTCAACAATTTCAATTTTCTTCCCGGCTACCGCAGCGCGTACGGGCCGTTTTTGCTCAACACTTACACGTGGTATCTCGACGATTCGGCGGACGGAAAGATTCATCTGGACTACCGCGAGAAGCGGGGCGTGGGCGCGGGCCCGGACCTGAATCTGCACCTCGGACAATGGGGCGAGGCGGCGTTCAAGTATTACTATTTGCACGACCGGGACCCGAACGCCAGCGTCAGCACGAACAGCTTCGCTAATTTGGGGGCGATTCCTGAGAACCGCCAGCGGTTTTACCTCGGTTACCAGGCGACCCCGGCCACCAATTTGAACTTGAAGGCGCTCGTGAATTACCAAAGCGACCCGCTGATGCTGCATGATTTTTTCGAGGGCGCCTATCGCGATAATCCGCAGCCCAACACGTTCACCGAGGTCAACAAGTATTGGAACAACTGGAGTCTCGACGCCGAAACCACGCCGCAGGTAAATGATTTCTTCAACCAGGTCGAACGCCTGCCCGACGTGAGGCTCACCGGTTATCGCCAGCAGGTTCTTAACACGCCGTTTTATTACGAGAGCGAAAATTCGGCGGGCTATTACCGGATGTATTTTGCGGACACGAATAATGCCTTGTTTGCCGCTACGAACAGCCCGCCGGCTTATTCCGCCTCCCGTGCCGACACTTTTCATCAACTGCTCCTGCCGGAAACGTTTTTTGGCTGGCTGAATGTCACGCCGCGCGTCGGCGGACGCTTCACCTATTACAGCTCGGAGACCGGACCGGGCGGCACCAACTCAGCAACCTATCGCCGCGTGTTCAATACCGGCGTCGAAACTTCGTTCAAAGCCTCGCAGCTTTGGGCTGGCGCGACGAATTCACTTCTGGCTGTTGACGGTCTGCGCCACATCATCGAGCCATCGGTGACTTACGCCTACGTGCCCTCGCCCAGCACGCCGCCGGCACAACTTCCGCAGTTCGATTCCGCATTGCCCAGCCTGTTGCTTTTGCCGGTTCAATTTCCCGATTACAACAACATTGATTCCATTGATAGTGAGAACGTCATTCGTTTCGGCCTGCGCAACACGCTCCAAACCATGCGCGACGGACAGCTCGACAATCTGCTCGATTGGAACGTGATGTTGGATTGGCGGCTTACCCCGGGCCAGGATCAAGTCAATCTCGACGAACCGTTCAGCCAGCGGGAGACGTTCAGCGACCTTTACTCCGACCTCACTTTCAAGCCGCGCTCGTGGATCGTGCTGGATTCACAACTGCGCTACGCCATCAACAGCGGCGATTTGAATCTGGCGTTTCATCAACTGACCTTCACACCGAATGAACGCTGGAGCTGGGGACTCGGCCACTGGTATTTGCGCAGCGGCTTTGATGGGTTTACGCAAGCCAACAACTTCATCACCAGCACCATGTTTTACCGGGTGAATGACAACTGGGGTTTGCGCGCGCGGCACGATTTCAACGCCGCGAACGGCCGTTTGCAGGAACAAAATTACTCGGTCTATCGCGACCTGCGGAGTTGGACCTGCGCGCTGACTTTCCGGGTGATTGACAACAGCACCGGCCCGACGGATTTCACGGTGGCCTTCACCTTCTCGTTCAAGGCCGCGCCGAAAACCCACGTCGGCGACGACACCGCCCAGCCCTATCACCTGCTCGGGGAGTAAAATCTAATCGTCCGTTCGTGGAAGAGCAGATGTGATCTTCAAGTTGTGTTCGGGGTGCAAGGTGAAGCTTGCGGCTGCACTGCCCGCCAGTCAGGCCGCAGTGAACGCCGGCAGCGACAGGCTGAACCGCGAGCCTTTGCCGGGGTCGCTTTGCACGTGAATCACACCGTGATGTTCCAGCGCGATGCGCTGGCTGATGGCCAGCCCCAGGCCCGTGCCATTTTTTTTGGTCGTGAAAAACGGCTCGAACAAGCGCTCCAGATTTTCCGGCGCGATGCCCACACCGGTGTCTTGAATGTTGATCCGCAATTG
>DLMG01000061.1:0-8597 GCA_002479245.1 Verrucomicrobia subdivision 3 bacterium UBA7542
GGAATGGTTTTCACCGCCGGGCAATTCGATCCGGTGCGTGAACGACAGTTCCTTGTCGCCGTTGTCGAGGTGCGGTGTGAGCGCGGCGATCTGGCCGTGAAAATGGAGCGGCTGGCCGTCACATTCCAGGCGGGGCGAGTGTCCCCAGCGCGCGAGCCATTGGAGCAGTTCGGCGTCGGACAAAACCAGCGTGTCCGCGCCGTCATTGCGGTGGCGATGCGTGTCGGCCAGCCATTGAATGAATTCCCAATCGGCTGGCGAAAATAATTCCTGCTCGTGCGTGGCGCGAACGACGAGGTCAATCAGATCCCGCAGCGTGCGCGCCTTTTCGCCGGTGCGCGGGCGCAACAAAAGAAATTGCACGGCCAGCCGGTAACGTCCCGCCTCGGCGGGGTCCGGTTGCACGCGGCAAACGACGCGCAGCGTGGCGCGCGGGGTGTCGAGCAGCGGCAGCGCGGGCGGCGACAGCCAGTTTTCGAGTTCCTTGACGAGATTTTGTTCCTTCTCGGCTTCCTCGGCTCGGGCGAAACGGTCGGGGCTGGCGTGCGCCTGCAATTCGGGCGGCACGGAACGTTTGGCGCGGAGAAATAAGAACGCGAGCTCCTCCAGGCGCGCCTTGCCCTGGGCATTCAGCAAACGCGGCCACCAGTGCGTGTCGGGGAAATCGCGGCGCGAGAGCGACAGTTTTTCAAAATAATCCTCAAGCAACAGCCACGAGCGCTGCGAATCGGGGCATGTCGCGAAACTTTTCAGAATGTCCTCGCGCCCGTTGACGGTTGCCTTCGAGTCCGAGAGTTCCCGGCGCAAATCAGCAAACGCGCCGTAGGTTTGCGACAGCACCTTGTGGTGCGCGTCGTATTTCGTCGTGCCCGCTCCGTTTCTGACTGAAATTTTCGACATCTGAAAAAACTTAGACTAGTATTTCGTCACAGGTGACAATCCCGGTCAATCAGAAAGCAAAAGAAAATGTGTTGTGCGGTCGCTGGCGTGATTGACGCGAGCCTGGTTTTTGTTATAATTCGCCCTTTTATGAACCGGAATCCACATGTGGCCGTGGTCGGCGCGACCGGCGCCGTCGGCATCGAAATGATTAAAACGCTGGAAAAGAGAAATTTTCCGGTGGGCAAACTGACCTTGCTCGCTTCGGCGCGTTCCGCCGGCAAGAAGCTCAAATTTCGCGGCACCGACATCGCCGTCAAGGAACTCACCAAAGATTCCTTCAACGGCATTGACATCGCGCTGTTCAGCGCCGGCGGGAGCATTTCCAGGGAATTTGCGCCCATCGCGGCCAAAGCCGGCTGCGTGGTCGTGGACAACTCCAGCGCGTTCCGCATGGACGATTCCGTGCCGCTGGTCGTGCCGGAAATCAACGCCAGCGACGTGAAATGGCACAAAGGCATCATCGCCAATCCGAATTGCACCACCATCGTCACGCTCATGGCGCTTTATCCCTTGCACCAGGCGTTCGGCTGCAAACGCATTTTTGCGTCCAGTTACCAGGCCGTCAGCGGCGCGGGTGCGAAGGCCATGGAAGAATTGAAGCGGCAGGTGGGTGAAATCGTTGCCGGCAAACCGGTGACGAAGGCGGTGTTTCCGCACCAGATTGCCTTCAACGTGCTGCCGCAGGTGGATGTGTTTTTACCGAACGGCTACACCAAGGAGGAAATGAAAATGGAAAATGAAGGCCGGAAAATCATGCATCATCCGGCGTTCAAGGCGAGCGTCACCTGCGTGCGCGTGCCGGTCTATCGTTCGCATTCCATCGCCGTGAGCGCGGAATTTGAAAAGCCGGTGAGCGTCGAAGCCGCGCGCGCCGTTCTGGCCAAGGCGCCCGGCCTGGATCTCGTGGACGAGCCGGAAAACAAAAAATATCCGATGCCGCTGTTCACCGCTGAAAAATACAACTGCGAAGTTGGCCGCATCCGGAAGGACTGCGCGCTGGACAACGGGTTGTGCTTCTGGGTGAGCGGCGATCAACTGCTCAAAGGCGCCGCGCTCAACGCCGTCCAGATCGCGGAAGAATTGTTGAAATAATTCTCGTAGCAGCCGACGTGAGTCGGCTCAAATTTTCGGCAAAAGAAGAATGAGCGGACTCACGTCCGCTGCTACAAATAATTGAATCACGGCGTTTTGAGCCGGTAAAAAGTATTGCCGCCAGTCAGCGGCAAAGTCACTTCGTTCTGCAAATTGGTGAGGTTCAGCCCCGGCGTGTTCGTCACGTCAGTCCAACTGCTCAAATCCGAGCTTTGCTGCATCACGAAATTCGTCGAAGGAACGACCCATGAAAGTGTGAGATTACCGTTTGCCGGCGTGATTTTCATTTGAGGTGCCGGCGTGGATTGCGAAATCCAAATGCCACCGGGGCCACCGTCCACCACTACCCATTTCCCGCCATCAGCAGATGAGGCAACCCCATGCCAGAAACCGGTCACGTTGTTTGACATCCAAGCCGCACCCGAATTGGTCGTAAACCAAATTCGGTTCTGCTCCACCGCAACCATTTTAACTCCATCCGCTGATAATGCGACATACATTAATCGAGAAACGGGCGCAATATTCGTCACCCAAGTAGTACCTGAATTCGTGGAGGTAAAAATCCGATGTGTGCCTGATACGATTACCGCCGCCACCAATTTCGTTCCATCTGCCGAAGATGCGACCGCGCCCCAACTAACCGAGGGTATGCTGTTCGAAGTCCAAGAAGCTCCCGAATTGGTTGACGTGTAATAATCAGCCACGGCCACTGCTATCAGTTTGGTTCCATCCGCCGAACAGGCAACCGATCCCCAATGATCGTTCGGCACGTTATTCGATAGCCACATCGCGCCGGAATTCGCAGAAGTGTAAATCGGGCCAACAACCTGCCCACCGCCCGCTACTGCCACCAACTTGACTCCATCCGCCGAAGAGGCGACTGAAAACCAACCATAGCCAGGAACATTGTTCGATATCCACGTAGCCCCTGAATTTGTCGAAGTGTATATCCCGCCATTTCCATAAGCTGCAGCTATCAGTTTGGTTCCATCTGCCGAGGAAGCCACAGACCACCATTCCACAGGCGGGACACTATTTGATGTCCAAGTAGCTCCTGAATCCGCCGAGGTGTATATGGTTTTCGCGTAGGGCACCCCGCCTACCAATGCCACCAATTTGGTTCCGTCGGCAGAGGAGGCAATAGACCACCAATAATTCACGGGCGCGCTGGTCTGTGTCCACGTTTGGGCAAGCGCGAAATTGGCCGCCAGCAAAGCAGTCGAAGCCACCAGCAGAATTCTGAAGGTTTTCATCGGTCGTCTGATGAACCTTCTTCATTCAACCATTTTATGAAATCATTGTCAAGTCAGCCATTTTCTTATGGCTTGCCGGTTGCCCTGGTGCAGTCGCTGACAGATTTGATTTTTGGCCGCGCTGCAACGCGGTGCAGATAGCGGAAGAGTTGCTCAAATAATTCCTGTAGCAGCGGACGTGAGTCCGCTCATTATTTTCTGCCAGTAAAATCAGAGCCGACTCACGTCGGCTGCCATGAATGATTTTATGGCTTGGCTGGTTCCTTGGTGTAGGCGACGAGGGACTTGATTTTGGCCTCGGCGGCAGCGTCGCGGATTTTCACGACCTTGCCCCACGGCGCTTTGTCTTCAGCGTTGATCGCCAGCACGAGTTGCGGGTCTTTCGCCGCCCGTTTCAGCAGTTCGCTTCGGAATTGCTCGTAAGTCACGGGTAGCTTTTCCAGATAATAAATTCCATTGTTGTCTATGCTGACGGTGAACGGCTGCTTTTCATTCGCACCGGATTTTTTGGCCTGCGATGATTCGGGCAGCGTGAGTTTCAAAGCCGACTGTTGCTTGAACGTGGTCGTCACCATCAGAAAAATCAGCAGCACGATGAGCACGTCCACCAGCGCAACGATGATGATGGTGGGAGTGTTGCGGCGTTTATGGATGACGAAACGCATATTTTAAAAAAAGAAACACCCAACATCCAACTCCGATAAATCGCGAGCAGGCATCCAACATTGAACAACCAATGAAGTTACATTCGCCCAATCATTGGATGTTGGGCGTTGGTTGTTGGATGTTCGATGTTGATTCATTTCGTTTCCGTGTATTGCCGCCGGATGAAGTCGTCGCAAAGCGCCTCCATTTCGACGGCGAGCACCTCGACTTTTTTGCTGTAATAACTCCACGTGATGAGCGAGGGAATGGCGATGAGCAAACCAATCAACGTTGCCCGCAAAATCAGCGCAATGCCCTGGGCCAGTTTGGCCGCGTCGTTCAGGCCCGTCTGGCCCAGGTCGCCGAACACGGTCATCATGCCCGCGATGGTGCCGACCAGCCCGAGCAACGGCGCGATGCCGACGATGATTTCGAGCACAACCAGGCCGCGTTCGAGCCGGACGACTTCATGGCGCGCGGCGGTTTGCAGCGCGTCCACATTATCCGCCTTCGGCCAGTCGAGATGGTCGGCGGCGAGCAGCAGCAGGCGTCCGAGCGGCGACGGTTTTTGTGCGCACACCCGGCGGAGCGTTTTCACGTCGTCACGCGTTTGGCAGGCCGCGAGCGCGTCGGTAATTTTCGACGGCACCACCTTGCCCCAGCGCAATGCCAGCGCGCGTTCCACGATGAACGCCAATCCGATGACCGAAGTCAGTCCCAGCATGAGATAAACCAGTATTTCCATAATAAATTTCCCGCTCTTCGCCGCCTGTCGCGGTCAATAATAATAAAATGTGAACGTGATTTCCCGATAATTCTCACCGATCAGCCGCCGCATTTCGGTTGGCCACGGCGAGAACGGCGCCGGATCCGTCACCGCTTTTTGGCAAACATAACCCAGCACGTCCCCCACGGTGTTTTCCAGAACCTTCATTTCGGCAATGCTCCCGTCGTAATTCAAGTGAAATTGCAGTGTCACCTTGCCGCTGCGGTCCATCGAAAACTGCCGGCTGTCCAGCAAATCATACCAACGCTGCGTCACCGCCGCGATGAACGCCCCATCATACGCGCCAAACGGCGTTGCCTTCACGTCGAGCGACGACACCAGCGCCGAGCGACGCGTCCCGCCCTCCTGCTTCATCTGCTGGCCGGGCAGGCGTTGCGATTGCTGCGCGAGCGCCTGTTTGACGGTACGCGGACGCTGTTGTTCCTGCTGCTGGGAATTTTCCGGCTTGCCCAACGTCAAATCGCCCGGCTGTATCGCCGGTTGCAATTTTTGCTGCGGCGCGGGAGTTGCCGGCTGAAGTTTGTTGAAGTCCGGGCGCGGCACGTTCTCGGTTTTAACGACCTCGGTTTGTTTGCCGTTCAATTGCGGAACGTCCTTGTTTCCCTTGGTCGGGTCGGCGGCGCGGGAATTCTGGCTGGAATAATATTTTGTACTTTTCGGCGCCTCGGCCGCCGGCTGCGGCACCTCCACGAACGTGAGCTGTTCCTCGTTGTTTTGAGGCACGGCCGGCGCAATTTTGGCTTTCACCAGTTGCAACCACGCCGGCACATGCAATCGTTGCAACAGATCGAGCTTTTTGCCGGCCTCATAACCGCCCCAGCCGAGCAGATGCACCGTGAGCGACAACGCCAGCGCTAGGCCCAGCCGCCGCATTTCAGGGCTGCTGAACCGTAAAGAATCAAATCGTGGCCGGACTCCGGTCATGTTTTGAAAGATTGCCTCAGGAAGGCGAGACCGGCAACTGTCTTTACCACACGGCCGGGTTGACGATTGGTGTCAGATTCATTCCGGCACCGGCACACTGAGCGCGCGCAACCGTTCTTTCGCATCCAGTTCGTCCGGCTTGAACCACAACGCTTCCTTGAATTGAGCGATGGCTTCGTCCAACAGCCCTTTTTGGACAAGAGCAATGCCAAGGTTGTCGTGAGCGCATGAATGGTTGCGAGACTTTGGCAGCTTGATCATTATTTCCGCCGTTCGGCGCGGCGGCCCGATGATTTATTTGGCGGAACCTGACGGCCCCGCAGCGGGTGCATTGCTGGAAACAGTTGCCGTGGCGGGTGGGTTCGTCGAAACCGTCATTGGAGGCGCATTGGTTTCCCCCGGCATTCCCAGTTGCGAGCGAATGACGGCGCGCATGGCGTAGGGTGCGCCTTGTTGCGGATCAAGCAATTGGTTGAGCACGGCGCGATTGAGGTCGGCGAATGGGGGCAGGCCGATGCGTTGCTGGTTGCTTTTCATGCTGGAAATTTCAGCCTGGTAATGCTCATAAACTTTTCCAGCGAGCAGCTTGAATCCGGCATAGCGGTCATCCTGCCCAATGGCCAGTTCATAATAGGAATGGGAGAGCAGGCCTGCCACCGCCGCCGTCGTGCGCTCCTGCGACGTGTCGCCGATGTTTTCCTGCACACAGGCGACGGCGTATTGATCAAGGGTGAGATTGCGCGGGAAGGATTCGGGGTCGCCATCAATAATCGGTTTGTCAGGATATTTCCCGCCCAAATAGCGGAACCATTTCGCCGCATCGGCAACACGATTTTCTTCATATAGAAAATAAATCGCGTTGCGCAGAAAATTCCGATGTGCGATGGCGATGTGGTCGCGGTTTTTTTCGTCCTCCCGCATCATCGTTTCATAGGTGTCATTGACTTTGGGAATCAGGCCGAGGTCCGGACCAAGCGCATACGACTTATTGAAAGGATTGGCGATGAAACGCCCGTGATAAAACGCCTGGAGCATGGATCCATAAATATTGCGGCGCAGCGTGATCAAATCATCCGCCTTCACCTTGTCAGGATTTTCCTTCGCCTTTTCCAGACCAAAAGCGCCCCAGTAAATCGCGTGCGCTTCGGGCAGCCGCCAGTCGAGCGGACCATATTGCGCGTTCAATTTTTCCGCAAAGGCCGGGTCAATTTTGTATTTTTCGCGGAGCAACACGGCGTTGGTGTTTTGCGGCTGGAGCAATTCAGAGAAATTCGTCCCGTTCGCGCCGAAGAACGGCGTCATTTCCCTGGCCCACTGCTGCTTGTAATACAAATTCGCATCATCGAGGTTTTGACCCATTTTGTGCTGAAAGAACCAGGCCAGTTCGCGGTACATCAGGACATCGTTGGGATTGTAACGCAGGCCATCGTCGCGCAGCAGTTCGATGCCTCGTTCCACCCAGCGCCAGCGATCGGGAAAATCCTTGAACTTGACGGAAATGTTGTAAGCCATGTTCCACGCCTGAAACAGCCAGACCTGGGTGAAATGCGGCTCCAGGGCCGTGATCCAATCCGCCAGTTGCGCCGCCTCGAAATACTTGTCGTCCAGTTGCAAATCGTTGGCGCGAATCCAAAGATAATTGGAAATCAACCCGCGGAATCCGCCCAGCGCCACCGTGGTGAACGCCAGCACGGGCGGCGCGTTGTCCAACGCATCCGTGCGCGTCAAGCCCAGTTGCTCGCGGTCGCGGTTCAACGACTTCTGCACCTGGCTGGAACCGAAGAGCAATGCCGCCGCCAGCAGCAGCAAGAGGATTTTTTTTGCGCGGGCGTTCATTGATTTCCCTGTGCCGTCGCCAGTTCACGCCGGTTGAACAACAGGATGCCGATGACGGCGATGATTCCGCCGGGCAGCAAAACAATTTGCCCGAAGGCCGTGCCGAGTTCACTCCACGAAATGCTGCGCCCGCTGCTCAACGAATCAATCGGCGAAAAATTTTCCACCAGCTTGATGACCGTCAGGCAACCTTTGAAAAGCGGAATCAACATCGCGTCCACGACCGAATGGCCCATGACGCCGGTCTCCCCGTTGCCGCCCATGACGGTGCCTGATTCCACCACTTCATGCAGCGTGCCGCTGGAAAGTCCAATCGTCAGAACCGCCAGTGAAAAAAATGCCGCAACGGGAAACGTCAAAAAGCTCGCCGCCATCAACCCCAACGCCGCCAGCAGTGCCATCCAGCAGAAAATGATTCCCAGGCCACGGGCAAAATTCAACGTGAAGCCGCCTTGGGGATACAACACCTCCAGGCCATCTTCGAGCGGGAACAATAGCGCCGTGTCATTCTGATTTATGAACAGGACCGTCAACACGCCCTTGTCGTCGAAAAGGTTTGCCGGGATCTGAAATTCATGAAACGTGTCCGGCGCGAGGCTCATCGGCTCGCTGCGCCACAAATTTGCGGAGTTCGGATCGCCCACCTGCCAGAGCGCGACAAACGTGCCGGACGGACTTTTCTGCGCCGAGTTGAATTTCACGCGCAGTTGCAGCGGCTTGTTGCGCAGGAAATTTTTTGCGAAGCCCAAATCAATCTGCCACGGGCGCGAGTATCCCGGCGGCACCAGTTGAAAATCCGCCTTGACCTGTTCGCGGATCTGCCTGCGCACCTCCGGCACGTCCACCTTGTCCACCGGGCTGTTTTTCAAACGTCCCTGTAAAATGCGTTCCGTTGCGACATCAATTTCTGCGTTGTAGTTTTGTTCCCTGGCCGAACCGCGCGCCACCAGCACCTGCTCACGCAAAACGGTTTGTTCCGCCGCCGGCAATTTCGTCGCCCGCCATTGCAACAGGCCGTAAACGCACGCGCCCGACAGCGCCAGCAGCGCCGCGTTCAGCGACATGATGCCGAGCCATTTGCCCAGCCAGATTTGCCAGCGCGCGATGGGTTTGGTCGC
>DLMG01000061.1:8693-11831 GCA_002479245.1 Verrucomicrobia subdivision 3 bacterium UBA7542
GCCAGCGTGCCGCACGCAAGCCAGAGCGTCGAAAGACCGAGCAAACCGGTGATGACGCTCAACGTGTACGTCAGCAGAATTTGAGTGAACCCGCGCGCCGTGCCGTCGTCCTTGATCACCATCGGCAAACCCACCACCGCCGCCAGCAACAACACCGCGATCACCAGGAACAGCCGGAACCGAAAGGCGGCTTTCCAGGTCAACCAGGCGATGGCGAGCAATCGTTGCATTTTCGATCCGGCAATTTCTTTAACGCAAAGAATGCGAAGGTCGCAGAGAAACGCAGAGTTTCATTGAAACGATTTTCTCCGCGTGCCTCTGTGTTCTCTGCGTCTCTGCGTTGTGCTTCATGGCTTCTTCTTCCCCAGCAGCGAAGACAATTTTTCATCCGCCTTCGACAAATCCACCGGTCTTTCTTCCGCTGCGGGCTTGGGTTTGTCCGGCGTCGTCGTCGGTTCGGCGGCTTTTGTCAACGCTTCCAATTTTTTGTTGTCCACCTTCGGCGCAATGGCAACCAGCGTCGGTGGTTTTGGCGGAACAACGGATTGGGCGGCCTGCGGCAACGCCAGACGTTCAAGAATTTTCTCGGCGGGCGGTCTTTCTTCAATACCGGCGCGCAGGTAAGCCGCCACACGGGCACCGGAAGTCACGCCGGAAGTTTCCGACGCGGCCCGGCGCGCTTTTTGCACCACATCGAGAAAATAGCTCTCCAGATTCTGCGTTGGCGTATCTATCCTGACCTTGTCAGCCGCCACGTCCTTGCGAATGATTTCCAGCACACGCTCCATGGTTTCGCGCGGCAACGCTGGCGTGGTGATGCAAATCGTGTCCGGCGTGGCGAGCAATTCCTTGAGTGTGCCCATCGCCTGGATTTTGCCGCCGTAATAAATTACCACGCGGTCGCAAACGTCCTCCACGTCCGACAACAAATGGCTGCTTAAAATCACCGTCTTGCCCCGCCGTGCCAGCGCCAGGATGAGGTCTTTGACTTCGCGGCAGCCAATGGGGTCGAGCCCCGAAGTGGGTTCGTCCAGAATGACCAGATCCGGATCGTTGATAAGCGCCTGCGCGAGGCCGATGCGCCGCTGCATGCCCTTGGAAAATTCGCCGACGGAACGCAGGTGGACCTGGCTCAGGCCGACCATTTCGAGCAACTGCTCGACGCGGTTGTCGCGCTCGCCCTTGCCGAGGTGAAAAAGATTTCCGAAAAAGTCGAGTGTCTCGCGTGAGTTGAGGTAGCGGTAAAGATACGATTCCTCCGGCAAATAACCGATGCGCGATTTCGTCTGCACATGCCGCGGTGAATGGCCGAAGACCTCGATGTGGCCTTTGGTTGGGTAAAGCAAACCCAGCAACAGTTTCACCGTCGTGGATTTGCCGGAGCCATTGGGGCCGAGCAGACCGAACACTTCGCCGCGCCGCACGTCGAAATCCACATTGTCCACCGCGCGCGCCTTGGGCCGGTTCCAGAAATCCTTGAACACCTTCGTCAGCCCGCGCACGGAGACGACGACCTCGCCGTTCGATTGCGGATTGCGGACACCGACTTTCGTCGCGTGCTCGCGATTTATCGGAGTTGCGGATTGCGGATTTAATTCGGTAACGGGCATGGTTAATTTCAATTTTGTTTTTCGACCAACAGGCGCAGGACAACGGCCAGACCGGCTTTGTCCAATCGTTTTTCTGCAATTTCAATCATGGCTTTGTAAACCGAGCCGTCATCTTTCGGAAACCGGATGCCATTCAATCTCAAAAACGAAATGGCGGCTGCGGCGGCAGTCCGTTTGTTACCATCTACAAAAGCCTGTGACTCGGCAATGTGAAAAGCATAAGCCGCCGCGATATCGAACAAGTTTCCGTGCCCATACCAAAACGCATTTTGCGCCGAACCCAGGGCTGATTCAACCAATCCCGGTTCCCGAACGCCGGACGAACCGCCCAATCGAGCCAGAGATTCATCGTGCAGATACAAAACCTCGGCCAGCTTGAGAAACCTGGGTTCGTCCACCTTCATTGGGCGAGCTTGCGAAACAACTCGGCATTGGTGGTGAACACCTCGTCGGCAATGCGTTTGAATTCATCGCTCACTTCGCCTGCCGTCACGAGCTCACGAACGTAATCAACGACCTTCCGCTGCTCTTCGCGCGGAAGCTGCTTGATTTCCTTGATGACTTCAACGGCACTCATGCCATCAAGTTAACCTCAATCCGCCGCGCCAGCAAGCCCGGGCAGGGACACGACAACCTCTTCGGATTTATGATTTGCGATATCCGATTGCGGATTTGGTTCGACGACGGGCATAAGTCGGACAGAGAATGCTTACGCCAGTTTCGGCGTCAGTTGGCCGGATACCTGGCGTGGCAGTTCTTCCGTTTCGGGATGGAAATGTTCCAGTTCCTCGCCTTTGCGCACGAGGCGGGCGCTGTTGAAAACCACAATCAACGAACCGACAACGTGCAGAATGGAGGCGGCTATCGGGCCGATGTACCCTGACACGGTCACCGTCCAGCCGACGATGATGAACAGCACGCCGAACATGAAATTCTGGTTGATGACGGCGCGGGTGCTGCGCGAAAGTTTCACCAAAAACGGCAGCCGGCGCAGGTCGTTGTTCATCAGCGCAATCGTCGCGCTGTGGATGGCCACTTCGCTGCCTGCCGCGCCCATGGCGATGCCGATGTCGCCCGCTGCCAGCGCCGGCGCGTCGTTCACGCCGTCGCCGACGACGGCAACCCGATAGCCTTTGGCTTTCACCGCCCGGACGAACTCAACCTTGTTCTGCGGCAGACATTCGCCCTTGGCCTCTTCGCAGCCAATTTCAGCGGCCACACGGGTCGCCACCGCCTGCCGGTCGCCGGAAACCATCGCGATGCGGCGAACCCCCGCTTCCTTCAACTCGGCGAGCGATTCCTTCGCCTCGGCGCGGGTCTGGTCTTGCAAGCCAACCCACCCGATGCACTTGCCGTCGCGCGCGACAAAAATCAAACTCCAGCCTTCCGTTTCCTTGAGGTCAACGGATTTCACAAAATCCTCGGTCACGCCATTTTCCTTGAGCCACTGCGCCCGGCCAACCAAAACTTTGGCGCCGCCCACCTCGGCCTTCACGCCGCGTCCGGCGGTCTCGGCGAAATTCTGCGG
>DLMG01000061.1:11970-12641 GCA_002479245.1 Verrucomicrobia subdivision 3 bacterium UBA7542
GGATGGTTGCTGTATTTTTCCGCCGACGCCGCGCACCGCAACAATTCCGCCGGTTTGGTTTCGCCAATGGGTGCGAGCCGGCTGACGGCGAGCTGGCCGGTGGTCAGCGTGCCGGTTTTGTCGAAGACGAAGGCGTTGATTTTGGCCGCGGCTTCGATGTCGGCGACGTTTTTGATCAAAATTCCCAAACGGGCGGCGGCGGAAAGCGCGGCAACCATCGCGGTGGGCGTCGCCAGAATGAACGCGCACGGGCAGGAAATGACAAGAAAGCCAATCACCCGGTTCAGGTCGTGGGTGAACGCCCAGACCAGCGCGCCGATGACCAGCACGAGCGGTGTGTAAAAGCCCATGTACTGGTCCACGATTTTCATTATGGGCAGCTTCGTTTTTTCCGCGGCCAGGATGAGTTCACGCACGCGGCCCAGCGTCGTGTCCTCGCCGGCGCGGCTGACTTTGATTTCCAGAACGCCCGTGAGATTTTGTGTGCCGGCAAAAACTTCATCGCCGGACTTTTTGTCCACCGGCAGGGATTCGCCGGTGATGGTGGCCTGGTTGAACGAACCCTGCCCGCTGACGATGAGGCCGTCCGCCGCGATGTTGTCGCCGGGACGGATGCGAATTACGTCGCCGATGGTGAGTTCGCTGGCGGCCACTTCCTCCTCGCTGCCGTC
>DLMG01000352.1:0-21251 GCA_002479245.1 Verrucomicrobia subdivision 3 bacterium UBA7542
GCCTTGACGTCATCAACCGACCAAGGATGGCCGTCAGGATAAACAACTCCGTGGAAGGGTTTCGGAGTTTCATCTTTGCGCGGATGTTCGCGGTTTTCATCCCAGGTGAACCGGCAGTTGTCCCGCCCGATGCCAAACTCCCAGAGAATAAACCCGGTCTTGTCTTTGAAATGTTCGACAATGCCGGGAACCGTTTGTTCGCGGCGGTTCATGCATTCGGTGTTCAATGAATCCGGCGTGCCGGTATAATCATAACCGCCATACTCGTGCCAGGATTTGAAATCAGAATACGGTTCGCCGGCGAACCCGCGGCCGGTCGCCGTCACCGGAATCGTTGTGCCGGTCTCATGAATCCAATCATAGGCATCCTTCAACAATTGTTTGGTTTCCGGCGATTTATTGGGTTCGTTGTAGGTCTCCCAAAACGCAATCCGTTTGTCATCTTTGTGCGCGTTGACAATGTCCTGGATGTAGGCCTTGAGCCGGTCCCGGTTTTCCGCGTAATGTTTTTGCACCTGTTCACCCGGACAAACGAGCCACCGGCTGTTATGCACGCCAACGATGGGCGCGGGATACTTGTAATCCGGCGCGAGCAGCGCCGCCTCCGGCTGGTTCCAGCAATCATCGAAAAAGACAAATTCCGTTTTGATGCCATACTTGTCGGCCCGGGTCAGAAAATCCTCGATGTCCTTGAGCAAGGCATCCTTCTTTTTCAGGTAAATGTAGTGATGCAGATAAACCCGGACGCAATTGAACCCATAAACGGACGCATAATGAAGTTCGCGATCATTGATGACCGGGTCGTATTCGTCCCATTGCTGGGCTTCGTTCACATATTTTGTCGGAACAAAAACCGCGCCTTTCACCCAGCGCCAATCGGCCTTGTAGCTCAACGGAGCGGGGAGGTCTGTGTTCGTCGCTGGCCCGGCTCCGACGCCGGCAATTGACAACGAGAACAGGACCAGGGCAATGACCGTGCGACCGATGGCCATCCGTGGTTGCGCGGACATAAAATTCCTTTGCGGAAGCGACATCGGTTGGCAGGAAGCATCAACGCTGAAATGGTCAGCCCCGAAAGCTTTCGGGGTAGCGCGGTTTTCCAATGATGGGAGTGCAAACTCCATTGCCGGGTGGATTGATAGCGGGCGAACCGTGGGTTGGCAACCGGAAATCGGTTTCGTGCCGGCAAGGTTTTGATTCATGATTTGCCATTCCAGGCCGGCAATTGGACAAACCCGCTTTTCCGTTCGCTCTTTTCCCAGAGCCGGTTCAGAGAAGCGATGCGTTCGCTGGTGGCGGGATGGCTGCGGAACATTTCAGGGATGGTGGTGGCGGCTTCACCTTCCGTCTGAAGTCGGAAAAAATCGGCCAAGCCGCGCGGGTCAATGTTGGCCGCCATCAAGTAATGCCATCCGATGGTGTCCGCTTCGTGTTCCACGTCCCGCGAATAATACTGATTGACCAGCAACTGGGAGCCGGCGCTGATGGCGGACAATACTCCCTGCTGGTCACTGACAAACAGCCGCAGGATATAATAAGGTCCGCCGCCGGCGATGAGCTTTCGCAGGCCATGCCGTTGCGTGACATGGGCCATTTCGTGCGCGAGCACGCCGGCCAGTTCCTCCGGTTTCTGGACGCGGTCCAGCAGGCCGGTGAAGACAAAGATCCTCCCGCCCGGCAGGGCAAAGGCATTGACCACAGGCCGGTCAATCAGGGCGGCCTGAAATTGATAACGGCGCTCCGCCGGCGGCAGGGCGGCGGCAAGGCGCGCCACCAACTGGGCGACCACGCCAATGCGGGCATCATTGGTATCGATGATGAACAGCTTGGGGTGTTCGGCAATGACCTTGTCCGTCAGGTGTTCTTCCCACGCAACGGGGGCGTGATTGGCCAGGGAATTGGCGGCGGCCTTTACCAGCAACCACCCGATGAAAAAAAAACCGACAAAACCAGCCAAAAATATCAGCGCGTATTTGAGACTGCGATTTCCTTCGCGCCGTTCGCGCAATTCGCGCGCCTGGGCGCGGAGGTGCGCCTGTCGGAGGAGAAAAACATCGTTCAAAATCCGCCCGTCCGCGGATTCGATCCACCAACCGGTTCCGGCATCGTGAAAAACCAGGTTGCCGGCGGAATTCTGGTCGAGGATCAGGCGGGACAAAGGCAGTTCCAAGGTGCCGGACGCGTGTTCAAATTGAAGGTCGCCAAAGGTGAACCGGAAGCGGCCGGGAAGCGCCTGCTCTTCTTCACCTTCCAGGAAAGCGAATCCATCGTAGATGACCAGCAGTGCGCTCACAGAACGCCCGTGTAACAAAGGTGCCGGGGATTGTCAAAATGAATTGACCGCAACGGTTTGGTTCTTTAGCCTTGTTTTGAAAGTCGAAGGTCAACCATCAGATAAATTCAATCCACTGGATTTATGGTGCGGCTGCGCATGGAAGGAAGTCCGCACGGTTTGCAGGAGATCCTGCTCAAACCGGGATTGAACCGGCTGGGACGGGTCGCGGACAACGATTTTCAAATCAGCGACGATTCCGTTTCCAGCCATCATTGCCAGATTGAACTAAAGGACGGCGTCATCACCGTGCAGGATCTGAACTCCACCAACGGGACCTTTCTCGACGGACAACCCATTCAACAGGCGGTGCTTCATCCCGGACAGGTCTTGTGTCTGGGAACGGTGCCCATGGTCTGTCAGGACGACCCCGTCACGGAACCGGCAGACATTCCTGCCGGACCGTCTTCGGGCGCGGGTGCGGGCGTGACCCCATCGGCGGCAAATCCCGCCGGCATTCCGGTTGCCGTCAACACCGGCGTGTGCGCCCAGCATCCCCAGGCTGCCGCCAAGTGGTGTTGTGTCAAATGCGGCGGCGCGTTCTGCACGGCTTGTGTGAAAACCACCCGGGTGGGCGGACAGTTTTTTCGCGCGTGCCCCAGGTGCGGCGGCAGTTGTATGAGCGTTGCCGAATACACGCGCCTTATGACCCCGGCCCCCACCAACTTCTTTGCCCTTTGGCGGGAGGCATTTTCCTATCCCCTCAAGAAGGATGGCGCAATTCTGCTGGTTTGCGGAACGATCGTTTTTAGCCTCCTCGATGGCGGGCGTTGGGTTTTGTCCTACTTCAAGTTTGCGGGATTTATGGGATTGGCTTACTGGCTTTGTCTCATCATGAGTGTCGGCTATCTGTTTGCGTTCATGCAAAACATTGTCCAGGCCTCTTCCCAAGGCGAGGAGAAAATGCCCGATTGGCCGGAGATATCAGGCTTTTGGGACGATCTGGCGATTCCCTTTTTTCGGTTTGGCGTCATCTGGTTCCTCTGTCTGGGTCCCGGCATCGCGGTCATGCTGTTGGTCTCGCCGCTGGCCGGTGTGCCGCTGCTGTTTCTGGGGCTTTTCTGCCTGCCGATGGCCATTTTGACCGTGTGCCTCGCCGACGGCATTGCCGGCCTGAATCCGATCATCATTTTTTCCGGCATCGGAAAGGTTCCGCTGCCCTATCTGACCACCTGTGGGATTTTTTTGATGGTCATTGCGATCATGCATGGCAGCCGGATGCTGCTTGAATTGACCGGGATCCCCATGTTGCCAACAGTTATCAGCGCGTTTATCAGCCTCTATGGGATTACCGTTGAAATGCGGTTGCTGGGACTGCTCTACTTCACCAACAAGTCAAAGCTGGCATGGTTTGAGTGAAGAGAGGCACGCTACCATATTTAACCCGGCGATTTGGCAATCGCAAAGCCGGTTTACATCGCTGGCGGTGCGACCGGCATCGGCGGCAATCCTGGCGATGCCGGGGGCGGGGGCGGGAACACGTCATATTCCGGGCCGAACTGCGCCAGGAAATAAAGCGGATACGCCCGTTTGAATACCAGCACCGGCAGCAGCAGCACCGTGCCCAAGTATGGCAGCAGCATCAAACAACCGGCGCAGCAGCAGGTCACGAGCACCACCATCACAATCAATATGCCAATCGCCATGCCGAGGACGATTTGGAACAGGATATACAGCACGAACAGCCAGAAGTGGGCGGTTAGCAGGCCGTAAAATTCCCTCCACGCCGCCAGGCATTTGGACCGGCGCAACAGCATGATGGGCACGACAAAGTCCACCGTGAATTTTTTGATGATGGCAAAGACGATCGCCACCAGGAAAAGCGCCAGTCCGAGTCCGATGGCCGTCATGATGCCGGCCACGTCCGGTTCACCGCGGTAAATCATTTTCAAAATCATGACGGCGATGATCCCCAGCAGCGGCAGCGTCAGGACCATCCCCGCCAGTCCCAGCACGAGGCGGAACCAGAACAGGCTGTTGGCCTCGGGCGCAAATTTGTTCCACGGTTCGGTGACTTCCGCCCGGTTCAGCGCCACGCAGTGGAGGAACATGAATTTGCCCCGGCTGTTAAGCCATAAAAAGAGCAATCCCAGTCCCAAAACAACGACGATCAGGAAGGCGGCCAGCGGGATGATCCAGTCCAGATTGTTCAACAGATAGTCCCGGGCCTGGTCGAGGGCGTGGCGAAAATCAGCCCCGTTCCGGTGCGAATGGTTGCCGAAGTTGTAGTTGCCGCCGCCGGAACCGGAACCGGCCTCGCCGAGATAAGCCAGCCACGCGCAAAAGCCGATGATGAACCATTTGCCGAGGTCGAACGGCTGGAACAACATCCGCTTCACGTGTTCCAGCGCCGGGCTGACCGGCTCGACCACGTTGATTTCCCGGGGCGTTGCTGTCATAGGTTGAATCGGGTTCACTGGTATTGAACTTTATTCCGCGCCCGGCGGGCGGGGAAGTATATTTTGGAACGGAATTTGTAACGCGGCGCGCGGCTTGTCCCAAGCCGCAGCACGTCCGGAAGCAACCTCCAGTCTGGGAAATATTTACGAATCGTTTTGCGCGGAGATGGCACCTGCGAGTTGAGACAACTCGCACTCCGGCGTGCAATTCATTGTCGCCGAAGGGCATTTTTTGCTTGGCAGCCCGAAACAGAGTTGGGTAGGGTAATACTACTATCAGAAAAAGAAACTTTGTGAAATTGAATCGAATGAACTCATGAATATCCAGGCGTTGTTTCCGTCAATCCCGGGATGCGGGATGATCTCAGCCATTTTGTGGCTTTCATCAATTTCCGGGTTTGGTGCCGTTTCCGGCGACGAGCATTGGGATAATCAGTTTGGGCCGCCGGGCGTGAACAGCCTGGCGGAGGGCATCGCCGCCATCAGCAACAAGGTTTATGTGACCGGCCTCTTCACGACGGCCGGCAACACCAAGGCGAATTACGTGGCCGGGTTTGACGGGACCAACTGGTTCCAGTTGAACAGCGGTTTGATGGGAAGCAGCCCCGCGGGCGTTTGCGCGGTGGCGGACGGCAATTATCTCTACGTCGGCGGCATCTTCACGAATGCCGATGATCCGACAGCGAATAACACGGCGCGCTGGGACGGCACGAATTGGGCCGGCATTGGGATTTTAGGGGCGACGGAGACCGTCAAACGCCACGGCAGCAACCTCTATTTTGGCGGCGCCTTTTCCGGAACGGCCGGCATCAATTCCACGAACATCATCGGCTGGAACGGCACCAATTATTTTGCCCTGGGGCAGGGACTGGGCGGCACCGGCTATTACCTCATCGGCTACGTGGATTGCCTTGAATTTCAGGGGAATAATATTTATGCCGGCGGAAATTTCTCCTACTCGGGAACGTCCAGTATGACGAACATCGCCTATTGGGACGGCAGCGTGTGGCACGCGATGGGCAATCCCTTCAACGGGACGGTGAGCGCGCTGCAATTTTACGGCGGTTACCTTTACGCGGGCGGCAGCTTTACCAATACATCGTTGCATTTCACCAACATCGCGCGCTGGGACGGCAGCGCGTGGTCGGCGGTTCCGGGCGGCGGCGCCAACCAGGGGGTTTATGATATGACCACCGATGGCACGAATCTCTATGTCGGCGGCATCTTCACGCAAATCGGCGGCATCCCCGGGACGAATATTGTATCGTTCAACGGCACGACCTGGAAGCAGCTTGGCGGCGGACTGCACTATTTCCAATACGGATTGGGGCAGGCCAACAAGCTGCTCTGGTACTCCAATCAATTGTTCGTCGCGGGCGGTTTCGACCGCGCGGGCGACATGGTCGGCGCGGCCTACGTCGCGCGCTGGGACGGCGCGAATTGGTGGAGCCTCGGCGGCGACACCAGCAAGGGCATGTCGCCTTCGATCAATTTTGTGCAAAGCCTCTGCAACATCCCCGCGTCCGGCTCGATTGCCGGCGGAATTTACGCCGGCGGACTGTTCAGCACGGCGGGAAAAACCAACGCCAATTGCATCGCGCGCTTTGACGGCACCAATTGGAATCCCCTGGGTGGCGGAGTTTCCGGCTGGTTCGGCAGTTCCGCCCGCGTCTATGCCATCGCCACGGACGGAACGTATGTTTACGCGGGCGGGAACTTCACCAACGCGGGCGCCTACACCGGCGTTGGCGGCATTGCCGAATGGGATGGTAATAATTGGTATCCGCTCGACTCCGGGTTCGATTACATCGTCAACGCGCTGGCGGTGGATAACTACGGCTACCTCTGGGTCGGCGGTTCGTTCACAAACATTGTCCTTGCTGCTCCCTACATTTATCCCTCCAAAGGCCTGGCTGTGCGGGGTTATAACACCTGGTATAGTAGCGGAGGTGTTGACGGCACCAATGCCATCGTCAGCGCCATTGCTTATGATGGCGGCAACAGAGTTTATTTCGGCGGACAGTTTTATTCTGTCGGCGGCGTTTCCGCCACCAACGTCGCTTATTACGATTACGGCGACGGTTTGTGGCACGCGCTCGGTTCCGGGATTGCCCTCGGCAAAGTCAATGCGCTCGCCTATGCCAACGGGCAGCTTTACGCCGGCGGAACTTTCACCAACGCCGGCGGTATCACGGCCAATCGCATCGCCAAATGGAATGGGACAAGCTGGTCTGCACTCGGGACCGGCCTCATCGGCACAAGCAGCGCCGCCACGGTCAACGGCATTGCCGTCTCCGGCAACAACGTCTACGTGACCGGCAATTTCACGAACGCCGGCGGCATTCTGGCCACCAACGTCGCCGTATGGAACGGCTCAAGCTGGTCGGCAATGGGCAGCTGCCTGGCCAGCACCGCTACCGCTTTGGCCATCGGCGATTGCATCGCTGCTGCCGGCGACGACGTTTATGTCGGCGGCCGGTTCAACCTTGCCGGCGATAAACCCGCGCAATTCATCGCGCACTGGAACAGCCAGTCGAATTATTATCCGGCGGCGAGCCTGAAGCTGACGCGAAGCGCATGGTTGACCAACCAGCTGTTCCGGTTCCGCGTCACCGGCACCAGCGGGCAAAGCTACATCATCCAAGGCTCGACCAATTTGAACGCGTGGACGCCGCTGCAAACCAACAGCGTGATGTTTTACGATTTCATTGACCCAGACAGCGCTACCTGCACCCACCGGTTTTATCGCGCGTTGCTGGGGCCGTGAGGGCTTTAAGCCTTGCCTCTTCCTTCCGGCGCCGGTGAAAACTACGCGACAGAGCCGCATCGCTTTCTTGACTCACCGCGCGCAACTTTTATGATATCCGCTTCGGATTTTGAAGTTGGAAAATTTAAAAATAAATTATGAGCAAAATTGTTGATATCCAGGCGCGCGAAATCCTCGATTCGCGCGGTAACCCCACGGTGGAAGCTGATGTGACGTTATGCTGCGGCGCGTTCGGGCGCGCGTCAGTGCCCAGCGGCGCGAGCACCGGCGAACACGAAGCCATCGAACTCCGCGACGGCGACAAAAAACGTTTCGGCGGCAAGGGCGTGCAGAAGGCCGTCAAGAATGTCACCGACGTCATCGCGCCCAAACTCATCGGTCTTGACCCATTCGATCAACTGACCGTGGACGCCACGATGCTCAAGCTCGACGGCACGGAAACGAAGTCGAAGCTCGGCGCGAACGCCATTCTCGCCGTTTCGCTGGCCAATGCCAAGGCCGCCGCCGCCGGGCTGAACCAGCCATTGTTCCGTTACCTCGGCGGGCCGAACGCGAAAGTCCTGCCCGTGCCGATGGCCAACGTCATCAACGGCGGTGCGCACTCGGATGCCCCGATTGATTTTCAGGAATTCATGATCATGCCGCTCGGCCTGCCGACGTTCAGCGAGGGGCTGCGCGCGATTGTCGAAACGTTTCACGCGCTGAAATCCGTTTTGAAAAAGAAGGGTTGCAGCACCGCCGTCGGCGACGAAGGCGGGTTCGCGCCCAAACTGGGCAGCGTGGAAGAGGCGCTGGAAACCATCATTCAAGCCGTCAAGGATGCCGGCTACAAGCCGGGCAAGGACATTTATCTCACACTCGATCCGGCCGCGTCTGAATTTTACAGCGGCAATGCCAAATACACCTTCAAGAAAAGTACCGGCGAGACCGTCAGCGGTGACGACCTCGTGAGTTTTTACGCGAAACTCGTGGCGAAGTATCCGATTGTTTCCATCGAAGACGGCTGCGGCGAAAGTGATTGGGCGACGTGGAAAAAGCTCACCGACAAACTCGGCGACAAAGTGCAACTCGTCGGTGACGACAATTTCGTCACCAACCCCAAATTCCTGCGTAAAGGCATCGAAATGGGCGTGGCCAACTCGATTCTGGTGAAGGTGAACCAGATTGGTTCGCTCACCGAAACTTTGGATTGCGTTGAACTGGCCAAAACCCACGCCTACACCGCCGTCATCAGCCATCGCTCCGGCGAGACCGAGGACGCGACCATCGCGGACATCGCCGTGGCGACGAACTGCGGCCAGATCAAGACCGGCAGCTTGAGCCGCACGGATCGTCTGGCGAAATACAACCAACTGTTGCGCATCGAGCAATTGCTGGGCAGGAACGCGGTTTACGCCGGCACCAGCGCGCTGCCGAAGGGGCGGTAAGCTTGTGTTCGCCCGTGGCGAGAGTTAGATTCCGACCATGGAACTCAAAGAACAATCAAAGCCTTACATGGGCGAAGTCAGAATCAAAGTGAAGTTGAGCAACGTAGCCGACCAGGCAGCGGTGGCTGCGGGACAGCTTTTGCCCGATCAGGTCAGAAATGTCGAAGCCGATGCGATGGTGAACACTGGCGCGGTACGTTCATGTATTCCGGCCCCGCTGCTGGAGCGGTTGGGGATAAAACCTTATGACCAGGTGACGGTCGAACTTGCGGATGGCCGTAAGAACGAGGTGGGCATTGCTGATGGTGTGCGCTTCGAGATCATGCACCGCCGTTCCAGCGATGATGCTTTGATCCTGGGTGATGAAGTGTTGATCGGCCAGACGTTGCTGGAGAAAATGGATTTGCTGATGGACTGCACCCGCCGACGTTTGGTGCCTGCTCATCCTGAAGGCGCGGTCAACAAGCTCAAGTAGCATCGCCGTGGCGACGAACTGCGGTCAGATCAAGACCGGCAGCTTGAGTCGCACGAATCGTCTGGCAAAATATAACCAGCTCCTGCGCATCGAACAATTGCTTGGCAAGAACGCGGTCTGGCCTTCGTTTGTTTCGCGCGCGTGATCCACTTACAAAACTTTGTCCCACGTGGGACAAAGTTTTGTCATGCAATTAATATCTGTCAGCCTTTCAGGCTTTCAATTTGTGTGAATTCGTGAAATTCGTGTCAACCTTGGGCGGTCGGCCGATCGCCGATTGAGAAGATGGCCGCCGTCTGCCGACGGCAACGACGGATTCAAAACCGTAAGCCAGCTGCCTGACTTCCGGTTTTTAGTTCCTCCCGCCCCCCTCGCACCGTTGGCGAAATTGTTTTTGGTCAAGGTTTTTGTTCCGGCGGCTCGAAGCGGTAGCCAATTTGCCGGATGGTGTGAATGAAAATGGGCCGGGCGGGGTCCGGCTCGATTTTGTTCCGCAGCGTGGTGACAAACCGGTCGATGCTGCGGCTGGTCACCACACAATCATAGCCCCAGACAGCATTGAGAATCTCGTCGCGGGTCAACGCCCGGCCCGGTTTCTTGACGAAGTATTCGAGCAGATTGAATTCCTTGGGTGACAATTCAATTTCCTTGTTCTTGCGGGTCAACCGTCTGGCGGAGATGTCGAGCCGCAAGCCGCCGAATTCGTAGGCGTCCTGAACCTCTTTTTTCGCGCGGCGCAGAAACGCGGCGGCGCGGGCGAGCAGTTCTTTTATGCTGAACGGTTTGGTGACGTAATCGTCGGCGCCGAGGTTGAGGCCGAGCACGATGTCCGATTCCTCGCCTTTGGCGGTCAACATGATGACCGGCATGGCGAGTTTCTCTTCGCGAATCAGCCGGCAGATCTCGTAGCCGTTGATCTTGGGCAGCATGATGTCGAGGATGATCAAGTCGGGTTTGGAGTTCAGCGCGGCCTTCAACCCTTTCTCGCCATCGGCGGCGGTGAGCACCTTGTAACCCTTGAACTCGAAGTTGTCTCTCAACCCGATCAACATCGTCGGGTCGTCTTCAATGATGAGCACGGTTTCCATGTGTCAATTCCTTTCAATTGCCGTTTCCCTGGCCGATGGGCAGCCTGACAGTAAAGGTGCTCCCTTGGCCTCGTTTGCTTTCGACGGTGATTTTTCCCTTATGGGCATCAACGATGAATTTGACAATGCTCAAGCCCAGTCCGCAACCCTCGGCTTTTCGCGTCAGAGAACTGTCCACCTGGTAGAAGCGGTCAAAAATCCTGCGAATATGTCTTCGGGCCAGGCCAATGCCATTGTCGGAAACCGCAAAGCAGACATACCCATCGTCGGGAAAAATTCGAAGCGATACCCGCTTGTCGTCGGTGGTGTATTTGCAGGCGTTGTCGAGAAGATTGACGAGGACAGTGACAATCGCGTCGTGGTCGGCCTGCATTTCCGGCAGGTTGTCCGCGATATCAACGGCCAGATGACAGTCGTGCGTGGCGAATTTTGTCTTGACCGACTCAATGGCATCGCTGGCTATCGCGGCGGGTTTGGCGTCAACGATGGTGAACGCCACCTTGTTTCTTTCCATCCGCGAGAAGGTCAGGAAGTTTTCAATCATCCGGCTGAGGCGCTCATTTTCCTTCACGGTCAAACGCAGGTATTCATTGGCCTGCGCCTCATCCCGGACATTGCCTTCGAGCAGGGTGTCAACGAGGACGCGCATCGAGGACAGCGGCGTTTTGAGCTCGTGCGAAACGGTGGCGATGAAGTCGTTCTTCATTTCGTTCAGCCGGATTTGCCGGCCGACCGCGCGCGTTGCGAAACCGCCCGCGATCAGAATCAGCAGTATCACCAGAAAGCCGGTCCACGCGTAAACCGCGATTTGCCGGTCGGCTGCTTTCTTGAAGACATCGCTTCCCTGGAAATACAATTCGGCCTTCCAGCCGGGAAAACCATCGGGCAGGGCCGCAACGGTAAAAGGAGAGCCCGGCGGTTGGGATGTGCCCGCCACAAAACCATCCAGGGTGTTCAGTATCCGATAAGTTGACTCGGAGCCGCTGAATGCGTCGTGGTAGCCGGAGAGGATCGAGGCCATGCCTGTATCGGACAGCAGCACCAGCAACGTTGACGACTGAATCCGGTGACGAAGGCCATAGACCGGTTTCTGGCCGAGGTCAGTTTGAAAGCAGCCGTCGAATACACCGGCGTAAGGGCGTAGCGTTTCGGCGGCGGAAATGGAAAGTTCTTCGGCAGCGGCGAGCTTTTCGAGCTGTTCCTTTGCCCTGGCGTCATCAAAGCGAAATGGACCTTGCAGCGCCTCGAGGACTTTTCGCGCGATGAAAAGGTTTTGGTTCGCCGGAAGCATGGCGCGGTCACCGGCGGGATTGTAGAGATCGCCAATCAACGCGGTGATGGTTTGATTGAAAATCCTGGAGTTCAGCGGCGATGGGCCGGATTGTTTGAGCAGGGACAACAGGAGCAACCGGGCGTTCTCGATGATGGGGCGCAAGGCCGGGTCCGCGCCCTCGGCCGATGCTGCAAAGGCGGCCTTTTGACATTGCTCTATCGCTTCATTGAATCGGCCGAGTTTGGACAAACACCGGCTTTTGCCCGTTATCGCCGCGATGGCCACGTGCGGGTCGCGATCGGTCATGAACCGGTCATAAAGTTGAGCCGCGTCGGAGTACTGTCTTTTGGCAAATTCCTCGTGCCACGCGCCGGCCAGCGGACTGTCCGATGACACGTCGTTGCCCATCACGTCCGCGGCTCGCGGATAAACAACCGACCCGTCTGCGCCCCACAGCACCACGCCTTGGAAATTGTTTTCCAGAACGAGGTGCCGGAAAAACGAATAGGGATTACCCGACGGATTTATCTTGTCGAGGCCGGCGACCCGGATGGCGAACAAAGATTCGGTTTTGGTGGAGGCATCGGTGAGTTTGTCCTGGTAAAGCGCAGTCAGCTTTTGCCGGACGACCAGCCGCTCGTTGGCAATCACCCGGCTCATGAACCAGAGCAAACTCACCGTGGGCAGCACCACCGCCACCGCCAGCAATGCCACCCAATGCAACTGACTTCGTCTGGTGATGAAAGCAAACACGACGTTTCAACCATTGCTTCCCTATTGGCCGGCGGCAAGTGTCTTAATCTCGCTCTCGGAAAGCGCGTAGTTATAGACCCGGACATCGTCAATCAGGCCGTCGAAGCATCGGCCTTTTTTCTCGGCGTTTTCGCCGATGAGCAGGTCGAAGTTGTTCCGACCGATACCCTCCGTCCACGGGTGCGTGGCATCAAGTTTGCCGTCAACGTAAAGGCTCATGGCGCTGCCGTCGTAAACCCCGGCCACGTAATGCCATTCGCCAGGGTTGACCGTGGTTGCGCCATTGATCGCCGCACGGTCCCAGTCATTGACCGAGAAGTGAAATTTTTCTTCCTGGTTCGAGGTGGACAACCGCCAGGAGTTGTCGCCCTTGGTTACGATGGCCATCCATCCGACCGGCACTGTGCGTATTTGCACCCAGCAGGATACGCTCACGGCGCCGGCGAAATCGAAAGCGGACTTGTCGGCAATCCGGACAAAACTGTCATGGCCATCCAGATCAACCGCCCCACCGATCTTGCCTTGTCCCCATTTGGCATGGCCAACCAGGGTGCCGGTGTGGTTGCCACCGCTGCTGTCCTTGGCTGTCTTGCCCTGGGTTTCATCAAACTTCCACCAGCCGACGAGGCCGGCCAGTTCTGCATTTCCAAAGGCCTGTGGATTTTCCCAGGCGTTGTCCTCCGTGGCGTGCCACGCAATCTTGGCCTTGCGTTTGCCTCCGGCGTCGTTGTCGTTCACCTGAACGTCCAGGCCGATCCTCGCGCCGGCGGAGGGCTTCGTGCCGAGCGTTGACCACGGGAACTTGATTTCCACGCGATAACCTTTGTCCGTGGTCACCAGCGCATACTGAACCCCATTGGTGCGATTGTGTTTAGACTCCAGCATCTGCGGTGAAGTTTTGTCCCAAATGAAACCGTACTGGTAATCCGTCTGGCCGTACTCAGCCGACTTGCTGTCCGTGGCATCAATATAAACCTCCACGCTGTCCGAATCGTACCAGTCTTCCGGGCTGGTGTCGTGCTTGAGTATGTCGTCTGTGACATCAACGAGCAGGTAGAGATTGTTTTCATCCCACATCGCCTTGTAGTCAGCCGAAAGATCGTTGGATGACGGCGGCGGCCCATATATGACGTTGGCAATCTTGTATGGCTTGGCGGCGTTCCAGAGGTCGTCCACCTTGCCGTCAATGATGGGCATGCTGGCCGCCGGGAGTATCGTGGCCGGGCTTTCCTGCCGCAGTCGTCTGGCAGCGGCCTCGGTCCGGGCTTCATTGGCAATGCGCGTGATTTGCGTGGCCGGACCAAGGACTTGATTGAGAGGTGGTATGCCGGTTATGCCCGCACTGACAGCGAAATCGTTTGGCTGCTCATCCGTGCGAAGTTCGATGGTCGTGGCGTCCGCGGCGCGAGCGAGCTGGTCAAGGCTGGTGTTCAATTGCCCGGCCTGTTCCTCGTTGAGCGTTCCAACCTTCATCTGTGGACCCAGCAGCCGAATCGCGCCGCCGGCATTTACCAGAACCAGCTTGCTTGCGGTCGGGGCGAGCGCATTCACGGCGTTGTTCAATGGCCCTGAAACGCAGACGGATTTATGATTTTTGATGGCGGTAACCGAAGCGTTGACGACATCGCGGTTCAGCGACAGGAGCGTCGTCCCGTTGACCTGTTCCACATAACAATAAAGATTCCCTTGGCCGCCCTTGCCGATTTTATACTGTCCGGCATTGGTGTTCTGCTGGCCGGCGGACATTACCCCCAACAAAGTTGTCAGGACCTGCCGCGTCTGTTCGGGATTGCGGCTGGTAATGGCCAGCCCCAGGCGATCCGGGCCGAACATGTTTGTCGCTGAACTTGTGGCATTGCCCCCGGCGGGCATGGCGAAAAGGGTGACCTGCTCAACATTGGCAAAGATTTCCCGCCCCACGTCAAGACCGGTGACATTTTGAATCTGGGCCCGGACCTTGTCAGCTTGAGCGGGGTCCGTCTGGTTCAGGGAGAAACTGGCCAGGGCAACGGCCTCCGCCGGCACTGCTGCCAGCGCCGCCGGGTTGATATTGGGAGTTCGAATCAGATTGTACGCGAGGCTGTGATGTCCGTCCTTGAACGCGATTTCAGCTTGCCAGCCCAAGCCGTTGGTCTCCACCGATTCAACCAAGATCAGCTCGTCAATGTTGTTAAAATCAGCGATCGCATTGGCCGACAGGATTCCGGAAGGAACTTGCCCGGCTGGAAACATTTGCAGCAGCCGCGCATACGCCTCATCCGCATGGACCCAAACCGTCACCGCATTTTTTTGCCTTTGGGCTTTGCCCAGTTTTGCGAACGACTTGTTGCTGGACGCGAGCGTCGGTTCGGAAGTCAAACCTTTGTATTGTTTCACACACCACTGGAGCTGGCTGGCCGGCTGCGCGTAGATGATAACCTTGTCATCGTAAGCCACCGCCCCCGCGGATTTGATGGTCACGGTTTGCATGCCTTCGATGGGCTGGCCCGGAGTTCCGGCCATGCCCAGGGCGGCCAGGATCAGACCCCGCAGCGCGTCGCTCTTGCCGGGATACAGAACGGATACCGTCGGCGGATTATTTTGGGCAATGCCGGTGATGCCGATGGCCGCGCTGCGGATTTTTTTGAATTCGGCCATCATGCTCGGATTCAGGAGGGCGGCAACAATGTCCCCGGGCGATTTTTGATTGGAGTTGGTTGCCTGCCGGCCCGCCACGGCGGCGAGCGGGTTTTCGAACGGCGTGCCTTTGAGCAGGGTTAGGATGGTTTCAACCTGTCTGCCGGGGCTGCCAAACTCCACGTATGCCAGTGTGCCGGCCGGCATCAGCGTGGCCGGATCAAAATCGGTCAATTCATCCAGAATCGGCCTGGCCTTTTCCACGATCTCGGTCTGACCCGGGTAATCCGCCACCAGTTTTTCCAGGGCCGCCCGGGCAGACGCCTCGTCTTTGAGTTTCAAGTAACACATGCCCTCCCGATACAGGGCCTGGGCGACGTGGTTGGGCGGCGCGGAGCCATTTTTGATGATCTGGTCGTAGGCTTTGATTGCCGAATCAAGGTTCCCCTCGACTTCTTCGGCGTAGAGACCTTGTTGCAACAGTTCGCCGGTGGTGGCGCCGGAGGCGATGTTGCCGGTTGTGGCCAAAGCTGCGAGCAGCAGGCCCAGCATGATGATTTTGAGTGTTTTCATGGATTGTGTTGTGGTTATGGTAAACAGTTTTTTTTAGACAAAGCGATGCTCGGGTGTTCCGCGGTTGGTGGCGGGGAAATATCCGCTGGTGCAAATGCGGCCTGCTTCCCAGGCGGACAGCTCCTCCGTGCGCAGACGGCGCAGGAGTGCGCGGTTGGCGGCCGTCACCGGCAAACGCAAAGACGGCGCGGGACTGGTGTTGGAACGCAAAATTCTCGAAACGTCTGCTTCGGTGATTTCAATTTCGACTTTCATAAATTGATTTCTTTTGGAAAACAAATTGACAAATGTTTTGCTCATTGGCGTTTACAGTAAGGAATCAATGTTACCGTTTTGCTACCGCCTCGTCCTTTTATAAACAAAAAATTTTGCCGGCCATGGACGGATATTGTTCCGGCGCCCGCAAGAATCGCTTGAGCAACGTCGGTGGCCGGTGCGACGAATTGCGGCCAGCCAGGTTTTCGGCATCGAGCAACGGCCTGGCAAAAAACGCCGTTTACGCCGACACCGGCGCGCTGCCGAAGGGGCGGCCAGTTGTCGTAACGGCGGTCGGCAGACCGCCGCAGATAAAAAGACGGCCGCCGTCTGCCGCCGGCAGCTACGGATTCAAATCGGAAGTCAGACAACTGACTTTCTATTTTTTAAAGTTCAAGCTTCGGTTGCTTGTGCCGGCTCCCGGCGGCCTCGTTAAAATTGGGGACACCGTTTGAATAATTTCCGATTTCTTTCTTCCGGTTTTTGAGCTATATTGGAATCCAGTGATGCCTCGAAGTCGTTGTTTAAAGGCCAACCGTTTTCCTCGCGGTTGGTTTCAAAATTTCCTTGGGAATACCCTCAAGGATTTAACACCCCGCTGGTGGTTGGCCTTGGGAAGCCTGACGCTTCTCGCCTCGGCCTCGCCGGTTTTGGCCAATGATGACCTGCTCATTTATTCGGGTTATACCAATGTCGTTTACGGCACGATGACCTACAACAATGGGTGGCAAGATTGGGGCTGGGTGCCGCATTATGTCACCAATAATCCCAATTATAACGGCACCAACTCCATGGTGTTCGCCGCCAGCAGTAGTTATCAGGCGTGGCATCTGGAGCATGATCCGATTGATACGACCCTATATACCAATCTGACGCTCTGGTTGAACGGCGGAACCAATGGCGGACAAACGGTTGGTGTCCAGGCTGAAAAGGGTTCATCATGGAAGACCCAGATACAAGTGAAGGCCCCAACCAATAGCTGGCAACAATTCACTTTCTCCCTGGTTTCCCTGGGCGTGGGCAATGTAACCAATCTGCAAGCGATTGAGATTTGGAATGGTGGCACGTTGCAGTCCAACTTTTATATTGCTGGTATCACGCTTATAGCTGCGCCCACACCCGCAATCGTTCATGTCAGCGTCAACGCCACGAACCCGGTGCGAACGGTGGACTCCCGGGTGTTCAGCGTCAACACGGCGGCCTGGGACGGTAATCTCGACACACCCACCACGGTTTTCATATTGACGAACATGGATAATCAGGCGTTGCGCTGGCCCGGCGGCAGTTGGGGCGATGGCTACCATTGGACCAATGAAGCCTGGATGGATGGGGCGACCAGCGCGCGAACCTGGGGATCCTTTACCACCAATTTCATCCATGTGGCCACCAACACCCACGCCCAGGTTTACATGATTGCCAATTACGGCAGCAGTACGCCGGCGGAAGCCGCCTTTGGCGTCCGGATGTGCAACGTGACCAACCACGCGGGCTTCAAGTATTGGGAAATCGGTAATGAAGTCGGCGGCAGTTGGGAGACGGACAACAACACCAACGCGCCGTGGCAGCCGCATGACCCTTGGACCTACGCAATGCGGTTCAAGGATTATTACAATCAAATGAAGGCGGTGGACCCGACCATCAAGATCGGGGCGGTGGCGGACATTACCGAAGACGGCACGGCCAACTACACCAATCATCCGGTCGTCAACCCGCGCACCGGCGTGACGCACAACGGCTGGACGCCGGTGATGTTGTACACGATGCTGACCAACGGCGTGATTCCCGATTTTCTGATCGAGCACAAATATGCGCCCAACGACGGCGACACCTACAATCTGCTCTGGACCCAGACCTGGTCTTCGGACGCGGCCAGCCTCCGGCAGATGCTGGTGGATTATCTGGGCAATGCGAACACGAACGTGGAACTCGACTGCACCGAGAACGGCTGCGGCGGCGACCGCCAGTCGGTGAGCCTCGTGGGCGGCTTGTTCTGGGCCGACAGCATCGGGCAGATTCTGCAAACCGAGTTCAACTCCCGCCTGTGGTGGGACCTGCGCAATGGGCAGAGCGGCATCCTTGTTTCCGACAACGCGCTCTACGGCTGGCGCACCGGCTGGTTCACCAATGTCGCCCTGCTCACCAACACCGTGCAATTTTACTCCGACGGGGGCATCGTGACCGGCCTGGGGACCGAAGCAACCAATCGTTACCCGACGTTCTACTGTGGCAAGTTGATGCAATACTTCGCGCGCGGCGGTGACACGGTGGTTACGGTGACCAACGATTATCAGCTTCTCGGCACCTACGCCGTGCGTCGCACGAACGGGTCTTTGACCATGCTGGTGGTCAATAAAAGCTCCTACGCCAGCCTCAGCACCGCCATCAACCTTGCCGGTTACGTGCCGTTCTCCAACGCGACCATTTACTCGTATGGCATCCCGCAGGACAACGCGGCGCGCACCGGCATCGGGTCAATGGACGTTGCACAGACAAATTCCCCGGTCGCCGGCACGAGCTTCAACTATACCTTCGCGCCCTATTCGGCCACGGTGCTCAGTCTCACGCCGGCAGCACCGTCACTCGTTGTGCTGGCATCGGCGCAAACGGCGCCCAGCCAGTTTGTCTTCCAGCTTCAGGGCCTGTCGGGAGTACCGTACGTGATTCAGATGTCCACCAATTTGACCTTGACGAATTGGATTGCGATTTCCACCAACACGCCGGCAAGTGGCACGCTCAACCTCACCAACACCATGTCGTCCAGCGCGCAGTTCTATCGTGCGGTCTGGCACCCGTAAGCATCGCGGAAGGAACGATAACAACGGAGCGCCGAACTCCGATTCGGCACGAATCCGCCACACTTTGAGCTGCTCGTCAATTTGCGGGTGGTTGACGGCAGGCTTGCATGAACGACTGCTGCTTCAACCAGGCAATCAACTCATCAGCCAGGGTGCGATCGTCGGCCACGCGTGGATGGTTCCGGGTCCAGTGCGTGAAAATAAAATGACTGATGCCTTGATCGGTTGCTTCAAGTTGAGTTGCGGCGGATTCCCAGGCCTGCCGCAGGAGTTCACTTTGCGCGCCGCCGTACATCCCCCCGCGCAGGAGCACGATGTGGGCGGACGGATATGCCGCGCGGATGGCGCGGATGAGCGCGATATAGCCGTCGGTGTAGCCTGCGGGAAACGGTTGTCCGTGGGCCTTGGGATAGGAATCGTCGTTTTCACCAAAGTTCACAAAGATGACTTGCGGCACCCACTGCATCAGGTCTGCTCGCGGCGATGCCGGGTTGGGATAGATTCTGTCCCAGACCTCGCCGGCTTTTTTGTCAACCCATCCGGTGGCAATGCCCATGCCGCTGACGGCAATGTTGCGATAATCAGCCGAGAACGCGGCGGCCGTCAGGGCGGTGTAACTGAGGGCGGCGTTGTGCGTGCGGCGATTGTCCCACTGGTCGGTATCACCATCTTCATTGCACGCGCCTACGGTGATCGAGTCGCCGAAAAATTCCATCCGGAGCCGGTAAACCGGCGCCGGCGGCGCCCAGGCTTTCTTACCGGCTGCCAATGTAACGCCACGAAAACGGACCGTGCCGGCATCCGCTTCACTGCGCTTGAAGAGCGCCAGGTGATGACGCCCGGGGCCGAAGCCGGCGCGCGTGGCAGGCTGGGCCGGTTTTCCTTCCCGAACTTCGACGACCGTGTTCGAGCCGTCCACCTCCGCGTTGAAAAAACACTGGCCTTGGGCATCGTCAAAAAGCAAACCGAGGGTGTTGCCCTCGAAGTCGAGGCTGATGCGGCTGGCCTGCCAGACGATCACCGGCGCATTCGAATTGGAAAAATCAAACCGGCCTTCGTAACGGAAGCGCGCATCCGCCGCGGGAATTCGCAGCGTCAGGCGGTTGGTATGCAGTTCCGGCGCGGCCGCTGGTGGCGGGAAATTCTGCGGTGCGGCTGGACTGGGTCTGAAAGTACAGGCATCCAGCGTCAGCAGCGCGAGAACGAGGCCGATGTGGCGGGCATTGATGATTTTCATCTGCTTGGACGAATTAATACCCCTGTTTCAACAGCCAGTAAACCGCGAACATCAGCGCGATACATGCCAGCGACATCAGTAACGCGCTGCTGATTAAAAAAGATGCGGCAGTCATCGCCACGCCGCCGACAAACGGGATCGTGGCCCGCTGCCGCCAGCCGTAAATCAGATAACCACTGGCAATCGCGCTCCAAATGCACGACGCCCAGAGATAATGTTCATTGAGTAAATCCACGCTCCGTCATTATGCCGGAACCTGCCGTCGCTGGCCAGCGTCTCCGGCAACGAACTTGTTGGTTTTAGGCACGCATCGTGCTAATTTAATGCCGTGAACCGGTTCTTTAAGCCCAACCTTAATTTCCGCGGTCGCATGGCGCGCGGCGTCATCGGCACACTGTGTCTCGTTGCCGGGATTGTCATTGCCGGCGACTATTCGTTGTGGGGGCTGATTTTTGTGGTGGCGGGATTGTTCGCCATTTTTGAATCACTTCGCGGCTGGTGTCTCGTGCGCGCGTGCGGTGTCAGAACCAGGTTCTAAGGCGCAAAAATCATTTCCCTCGCGGGGCGCTCATTTATGCTGAAGGCAAATGATTCCCTGGCTTGAGTCGTTGGCTGATGCCTTGTTCGCCTTGTCGGGAGCGGGGATCGGATTTTGGTTTTCGCGGCTGAAAAAACCTTACTGGACGCTTGGCTATTTCATCCCACTTTCGTTGATTCTTCTCTACGGTTTTGCCATGCATAAACCCGCGACGTGGTTTGTCCCGCCGATTTCGTGGTTGATGCTGGGCCGCAGGAAATTTGCCGTCATTGGTTTTGTTGCCACGATGGTTTTGACAACGCCGCTTTCCCGGTTGCCGCGAAAGCGGGATCGTGGCGTAATTTGTGTGCTGATGGCGGTGATTGTTGCTGGCATGTCCGTTTGGCCGTTTCTCGCGCCTGCGTTCAACCAAAATTATCTTGCCCGGCTTCAGACGAAGATTGATCCAAATGGAATCTGCCGGCAAAGCACCAGTTACACCTGCGGTCCCGCCACCGCCGTGACCGCCCTTCGCAAACTCGGATTTCCAGCGGAAGAGGGTCAAATTGCGATCCTGTCACATACCACTGCCACGACCGGTACGCCGCCGGACATTCTGGCGCAAGTTCTGCAGGAACGTTACGGCAAAGACGGGTTGATCGCTGAATATCACGCATTCAAGTCTGTTTCTGAATTGAAAAATGCCGGGCTTACCCTGGCGGTCATCAAGTTCACTTTCATGGT
>DLMG01000352.1:21309-30996 GCA_002479245.1 Verrucomicrobia subdivision 3 bacterium UBA7542
GTCATCAAGTTCACTTTCATGGTTGACCACTATGTTGCTGTTCTCGAAGTCACCGATTCCGAGGTCGTCGTCGGTGATCCGCTGGATGGATTGGACAGAATGTCCTACGACGAATTTCGGCAGAAATGGCGGTTCGAGGGCATCGTCCTTCGGCGCGCACAATGAGTTGTGTAAAATTCATTTCCCTCGGGCCAACTTAGCCTATCCTTGGCGCATGAATTTGTTGCCGTTTGGAAAATTGCCCGCGCACAAGCCGCGCACCTTTGTTCCGCATACCATTGACCTCGGCGCCTGGCCGCAAATCGCGCCGTTGTTCGATCAGCTCGAAGCCCGTGCGGCCGAATGCCAGTCCGCCGCCGACCTCGAACGCTGGTTGCTCGACTGGAGCGAACTCAGCGCCGCGCTGGACGAGGAATCGTCCCGCCGTTATATCGCCATGACCTGCCACACGGACAATGCCGATGCGGAAAAGGCCTACCTGCACTTCGTCGAAAACGTCGAGCCAAAACTCAAGCCGCGCCAGGTCGCGCTCGAAACAATTTACGTCGCCCACCCGCAACGAGCGGAACTGCTTGCGATTGGAGCGCCGGCCTCCGGCACGGCGCAATCCACCGATAACGAGCCGTGCCGGAGGCCGGCGTTCCAGCGTTACGAAGTCTTTGACCGCGACGTGAAAAATCACGTCGAGCTGTTCCGGCTGGAAAACGTCACGCTCGAAACCGAAGACGCCAAGCTCTGCCAGCAATACCAAAAGTTGACCGGCTCGCTCACGGTGAACTTTCGCGGCGATGAAAAAACGCTTGTGCAAATGGGCTGTTATCTGGAAGAGCCGGACCGTGCGCTGCGCCAGGAAGCCTGGGAACTGGTGGCCAAACGGCGTTTGCAGGAGGTGGACAATTTTGACGAAATTTTCGACCGGCTCATCGAACTCCGCCAGCAAACCGCCCGGAACGCCGGGTTCAAAAATTACCGTGATTACGCCTTTCGCCGGCTCGGTCGGTTCGATTACACACCGAAAGATTGCACGCGTTTTCACGATGCGGTCGCCCGGGAAGTCATGCCCGCCGTGCGCGAACTCCACGCCGCCCGCCGCCGGCAGCTTGGCCTCGACAAATTGCATCCGGGCCATCTGCGTCCGTGGGATTTGGCGGTTGACCCGCAGAATCGTCCGCCGTTGAAACCGTTCGGGCCGGTGGGCGAAATGGTTTCGCGCGCACAGAAAATTTTCGACCGGCTGGACGGCGAACTCGCGGGCAGTTTCCGGCAAATGCAGGACCTGCGCCTGCTCGACCTTGACAATCGCAAGGGCAAGGCGCCGGGCGGTTACCAACAGACCCTGGCCGAGGCGCGCGTGCCGTTCATTTTCATGAATGCCGTCGGCCAGCAGCGTGACGTGGAGACGATTCTGCACGAGGCCGGCCATGCGTTTCATGCGCTGGCCGCGCGCGACGAGGATTTGCATGCTTATCGCAACAACCCGCCCATCGAATTCTGCGAGGTTGCCTCGATGAGCATGGAACTGCTCGGCAATGAATTCATCGAGGAATTTTATTCCGCCGCCGATGCGAACCGCGCGCGGCGGGTTCATTTGGAAGGGGTCATCGGAGTTTTCCCGTGGATTGCCACGGTGGATGAGTTCCAGCACTGGATTTACACTCATCCCGGCCACAGCCGCGCCGAGCGCGCCGCCGCGTGGCTGGAATTGATGGACCGTTTTGGCGGCGACGTGGATTGGAGCGGGTACGAAGCGGCGCGGGCCAATCTCTGGCACCGGCAGCTACACATTTTCACCCACCCGTTTTACTACATCGAATACGGCATCGCGCAGCTCGGCGCGCTGCAGGTCTGGGCGAATTCAAAACGCGACCGGGCAAAGACGTTGAACGACTACAAAAAATCGCTTGCGCTAGGCGGTTCACGTCCGCTGCCGGAATTGTTTCAAGCGGCGGGTTGTAAATTTCAATTTGATGCCGCAGCCATCAGGCCGTTGATTCAACTGGCACAGGATGAATTGAAGAAACTTTGATTCGTCCGGAGCGCGAGTTGTCCCAACTCGCAGCGCGTCGAATCGTTGCAACGTTCCATTTTTTTGTTTTAATTTCTACGTGCCTGAAATGTTCAAAGCGCGCCGCGTTGGTCCGCCACATAATCCATTTGTGCGCGAACTGGTCTCTGGCAAGCGGTAATGGTCAGCACCGGTGAGTCGTGAAGACGCGACACGTGGTTTTTGCGGTTGGAATGAACGTGGTTATTTACCGCACCGCGACGAACCTGGCCTCACACAATTCGTGACCTTTCATCTGGCTGATTCCTTCCCGGCGGCATTGCGTTCCGAATGGGAAGCCGTGCTCAGGGTTGAGGACGACCGCGAACGCCGGTTGCAAATTGAAAAGTATCTGGATCGAGGTCGAGGCGACTGCCATCTGCGTCGGCCGGACATCGGAACGCTGGTGGAAGACGCCCTCCGTTTCCGTCATTCGCAATGGTATGGCCTGCTCGCCTGGGTGGTTATGCCCAACCATCTGCATTTCCTGGTCGAAATCAGAAAGACGCCGCTTTCCAAAATCGTCAAGGAATTGAAACGCTACACGTCCCGGGAGGCAAATAAGATTTTACGACGGACAGGCGCGTTTTGGTGCGAAGATTACTTCGACACTTATATGCGCGACGCGCAACATCAGTTAAAGACGCAGCGTTACATTGAAAATAATCCCGTGAAAGCGTTGCTGGCGCGTGAGCCGAAGGAATGGCTGCGGAGCAGCGCCCGTTTCCGGGACGAAAATGGCATTCTGTGCCTATGACCGGCGTGGGAAGCGCGGCAAGAATGGGAGTTGGTTGGCAGTGTCTTATTTGTCACGGAGCGCGGATTGTCCTCAATCCGCAGCGGCTGGATTGGTCGAAAATGCTGCGAGTTGGGACAACTCGCGCTCCGGCTTTCAACTTAAAATCCAAATTAAGACACTGCCAAATGGTTTTGGAATTTTGGTGCCGGTATGCCAGGCCAACGCGCTGCGGTTTGGGACAAACCGCGCTCCGCTTGGGCAGCTCGCACCTGGTGCCGGAATTGTTTCAAGCGGTGGATTACAAATTTGAATACGGCGAGGATATCATTCAACCCCTGACGAAATCACTTCGGGAAGAACTGGAAAAATTTTGAACCTGAGGAAAATTTGCAGGCCATCCTCATATTAGGCCGCGGCTCTCCACGAACCACTCTGTCGCTGCCAATATCATAATATTCAACACTTCGGGACAACGATACGCAACTGGCCTTTGAAATAAGTGGCCTGCGCATCAGCGACTCCGTAACCGGGAGGCACCTCAATCACGCTCTCAAATGGGACTTGGCTGCTGGACAGCTTGCCGACAATGCGCAAACTTCTTCCCTCGACTTTGATCTCAAAGTCTCCGCTCCGCAGCTCCGGTAATCGGGCCGTCACTATGAAGCCGCTCTCCGCCTTTTGCTTGCTGACATCAAGCAGGTCCTTGCAGCCTTCGGGTAGGAGGCAACCGCGCTTGCTATAGTCGTAATCCATTGGCGGTAAAATAGCTCGTCACCATGAACCTGTCAAAGCGGCCTCCTACAGGTATTCGACAGCGGATTTTGCAGCCTATCCTGTTTTGTAATCGAACAGGATTTTTGCCGCAAGTTCCCATTCAGCCCGTTATTCCCTTCGAATCGAGCGTTGGACAGCTTCCGGCCAAGGCGGCAAAAATCAGACCTCGATCCCGTACGCCTTGATCTTGTTGTAGAGGGTCTGACGGCCGATGCCGAGGCGCTTGGCGGTTTCGAGCTTGTTCCCGCCGGTTTCCTTGAGTGTCTGGATGATGGTGTTGCGTTTCACCTCTTCGAGCAGGGTGAAACTGGTGTCAGTCCCTTCGCTGGGTTCAGCCTTGGCGCTGGCGATGGAAAGATCGGCGGCACTCACCAAGTCGCCTTCGCTGAAGAGGACTGCGCGCTCTATTACGTTCTGAAGCTGGGTCATGTTGCCAGGCCAGTCGAACGTGGTCAGACGGTCAACGGCCGCCGCAGTGAAGCCGTGGATGACGCGGTTGGCCTGCGCGGCGAAGCGTTTCAGAAAATCGTTGGCCAGCGGCATGATGTCCTCGCGCCGGTCGCGCAGCGCCGGGAGATGCAGCCTGATCGCACTCATTCGGGAATAGAGTTCTTCAAGCAGCGTGCCCTTCTTGACGGCCTCCTCCGGTTTGCAATTTGTCACGGCGATTATCCGGGACTTGGGAGCGCCGCCGCTGTCATCCGTGGCGGGTTTGCCCTCCTGTTTATTCAACAGGCGTAGCAGTGTGCCTTGCGTGTAAGCCGGCATCTCGCAAATATCGCGCAGAAGCAAGGTCCCGCCCTGAGTGTCTCGGTAAACGTCTTCTAACTGTTTTGGCTCCAGCGAGGAGCAACTGATTTTCAATATGTTGGATCGGGGACGCCCGCTGCGGATGTGGATCAGATCCGCGATCAGTTCCTTACCGGTGCCACTCTCACCGGTCAGCAGAATCGCCATTTCAGTGGAGGCGACCCGCTCGACAATGCGGATCACTTTCTGCATCGCCCCGCTACGGAATATAACCGAGCAATCAAACGAATCAGTGTTCACACTTCGATGCCGTACGCCTTGATCTTGTTGTAGAGGGTCTGGCGGCCGATGCCGAGGCGTTTGGCGGTTTCGAGCTTGTTCCCGCCAGTTTCCTTGAGGGTCTGGATGATGGCGTTGCGTTCAACACCTTCGAGCAGTGTGAAACTCGTGTCGGTGCCGTCGGTCGAGCCGACTTTGGCGTTGGTGACGGAAAGATCAGCCACGTCCACTTCGTTGCTTTCGTTCAAGAGGACGGCCCGCTGGACTTCATTTTGCAATTGTCGAACGTTGCCCGGCCAGTCAAAGGCGGTGAGCCGCTCAATCGCTGCCGGCGTGAAGCCCGAAATGAGGTGATTGGCCTGCGCGGCGAACCGTTTCAAAAATGCGTTTGCCAGCGGCATGATGTCCTCGCGGCGTTCGCGCAGCGGCGGCAGGTGAACCGAAATGGCGCTGATGCGGTAATACAAGTCCTCGCGCAATTTGCCCTCTTTGAGGGCGTCTTCCGGCTTGCGGTTGGTGGAGGCGATGACGCGGCAGTTGGTCTTGTAGCTGGTCTTGCCGCCGACCGGACGGACTTCGTTGTCCTGCAGGACGCGCAGCAGCTTGCTTTGCGTGTCAATGGGCATTTCGGAGATTTCATCGAGCAGCAGCGTGCCGCCTTCCGACTGGCGGAAAAGCCCTTCGCGGTCGGTGTGCGCGCCGGTGAACGCGCCTTTGACCGAACCGAACAATTCACTTTCGATCAATTCGCGGGGCAGGGCGGCGCAATTGATTTTGATGATTTTGTTTTTGCTGCGCGGACTGAGCGCGTGGAGGAGGTCGGAGATGACTTCCTTGCCGGTGCCGCTCTCGCCGGTGATGAGCACGGTGACGTCGCTGGGGGCAATGCGTTCAATGGTGCGCACGACTTCCTGCATGGATGCGCTGCGGAAGATCGGCGATGCCGTGCCGCTCATCGTTTCCAATGCGTGCCGGAGCGTGCTGTTTTCCTGGTTTTGCTCCTTGCGTTCGACGGCGCACTTGACGTCGGCCATCAGTTTTTCGTTTTCAAACGGCTTGGCGAGAAAGTTATAAGCGCCACCGCGTCCGGCTTCGACAGCCATGCTGATGGTGCCGTGTCCGGTGAGCACAATGACCTCGGTGTCGGGCCAGCGCTTTTTGATTTGCGGCAGCAATTCCAGGCCGTCGGCATCCGGCAATTTCACGTCGAGCAGCACCACGTCGGGCGGTGGCTGGGCAAAGGCCTTTTGCAGGGCCGCGCCATTGACTGCCTGGGCGACTTCGTACTGATCTTCGAGCACCGAGGTGAGTAAATTCCGCAAATCCGCCTCGTCGTCCACGATAAGAATTTTGGCTTTCATGTTTATCGTCTCCGCCTGCATGCTTCGACAAACCGGCGAAAAATCGCCCGGTGTTCAGCATATCGTTCACTCAATCGTTCGGGATGAAATTGCACACTCAACAAAAACGGCATTGCCCGTGCCGTGTCCGGTTTCAATTCCATCGCTTCCACTATTCCATCCCGCGTTCGCGCCACAGCCATTAACGGTTCCGCTGGTTTCAAGATGGCCTGATGATGCGAACTGTTCACACCCAGAATCCGCTTCCCCACCATCTTGGCCAGTAACGAACCCGATGTCAATGGCACTTCATGCACTAATTCGCCCGCTTTGTCCATGCGCCAATGGTTCAGCGCGCCGGGCATCTGGCGGCGAATGTCCGCAATTAATCGGCCGCCGAGCGCGATGTTCAACAATTGATGCCCGCGGCAGATTGCCAGAAGCGGTTTGTGCTGGCGAAAAATTTCGTCAATTAAAACCAGTTCGCGCAAATCACGCCCGCCGCCATCGGGCGTCAGGCCGACGGCTTTGCGGACGGCCCGCGGAAGGTTTTTGTCATAAAGGTCGGGATTGATGTCGTCACCTCCGGTTAACAACACACCATCCGCGCGGCGGACGATTTCAGCGAGCATCTGCCGATCGGTCGTGATGGGCGTGGTGACGGGAATGCCACCGGCCTCGAGCACGGCATTTTCGTATTTGACCGAAAGGCTGACGGAAAGGTCATGAAATTCAACCCCGCGTTTTTCAATGCTCGGCGAAACAATAATTAAGGGCGGTTTGGCCATCCGTCCGGAATGTAAAGGGGTGGATTTTTTTTGTCAGCGAAAAACAAACCCGTTCTGGTTTAACTAATTGTAATTCAGCAAGTTGCCACATTTTTTAAAAGTCTGGCCTGGTTCATGCTTTAAGGCCCGGTATGAGACTGGATATGGGTAAAGTGAATCGAAGTGGCGTTTACTATCTGATAAACACGGTAACCCCTATCAATCATGCATCGAAAGCCGAATTGGACGCTTTTGGTTCGGTGGTTGTAGTTGTCCTGTTGTTGGGAGTGGTGTCTTTGGTTCGATTGGTTCTGGGTTGGCCTTAAGTATCGCCGTCGGCGGACCGTGGCCAGCCATTAAAGAGGCGCTTCGGCAGCGGGCATGACCTCCCGGCGCAATTCAATTTGTGCGCAGTCCGGCGGGCGCGCGGGTTGTTCGTTTGGGCGGCAGCCGTTCATTTTTGCGCCAGCGCCCAGGCGCACCACAACACGGGCGCCTGGCCATGCAGGTCGCCGACGACCCGCGGCCGGTTCAGGTAATAATTGGTGTCCTTGCTCTGGCCCGTGCCGACGCAGACTTCACGCACGTCTCCATTTTCATCGATGTAACCGCACAGGCCAATCCAGCCTTTGCGCGCGCACTGGCCGTATTCCTTCGCATCCAGCCAGCCGTGCCGGACGCCGACAACCATCGCGTAGGTGAACATGCCGGTGCATGAACTTTCCGGCCACGCCTGGTCGTCGTCAATCAGTTGCCGCCACATGCCCGAAGGCGCTTGATAGCGCCGCAGCCCGGCCATCATTTTGCGGTAGCCGTCCATCAACCGCGCGTATTTCGGGTGGTCCGGTGGAAGCGAACTAAGCACTTCGGCGAGCGCAACCGCGAACCAGCCGTTGCCCCGGCCCCAATAGTGCGGAATTTCCGGGCCGTGATAAAACAGGCCGTTGGTTTTTTGCAATTTGTCGAGATAGGCGGCAAGTTGCATCGCCGCCCGGTCGGCGTATTTCGGGTCCTTCGTCGCGCGATAGGCCTGGATTTGCAGGCTGCCGATCATGAACGCGTCGTCCACCCACCAGCGGGTTTCGCGCGTGAGGCCGTCGGGCAACGGGTCTTCCCATTGCTGGTCGGCGAGGTCGCGTCCGGGGTTGAGGTAACGTTCGTCACCCGTCTCCAGGTAAATTTCCAGCGGGACAATGCCCAAAACGCGGAAATCCACGTGGCGATTGGTCGAAACCAGTTTTTGGCCTTCCGGCGTCAAAATCACCGAGTAACGCCCGGCGAGTTTCTGCAACAATTCCTTGTCGCCCACCGCCCCTGCGAAACGCAGTGCGCCGAACGCGGTGCAGGCTTCGGGATAAACGATGCACCCGTCCTTGTTGGTCAGATAATCGCGCTGGAGAAAATTCCGCGCCACCTTTACGCCAACGGTTTTGGGGTCGGCATTCGTCGGCCAGTTCTGGAAAAGGCCGGTCGTTTTTTCACCGGTATCCGTTTTGCCCTTCTCCGCAACGCAACCTCCGGTCAGGATTGCGCCGAGAGACAATGCCATGGCCAGCCGAAAAGGTATGTACATGGTGTGTCTTTAATCCAAATCGCCCCGGTTTGTCCAGCCGCCTGCACACTAAATTTTCGCCTCGGGAAACCGCTCGCGGATCCGGCGGCGCAGACGCTCCTCGTCGGCGGGTTGATAACGCCGGCGGGTGATGAGCCGCTGCACCGCGTCGAGCAATTCCAGCCAGTCCTCCAGCGGCGGTTCGGGCACGGATTGCCATTGGTCGAAACGCCTTTCGCGCTGAAAGAACCGCCACTCGCGGCTCATGCGTTGGGCATAAACCTGCAGCTTCACACCGTCATCGGTCACCCGTTTCCAACTGATTTCAGCCTTGGGCATTTGTTAGTTCACAGTCCACAGTTTCGAGTCCAGAGTCGGGTATCCAGTTCTCGCACACTGCAATGATTGTGGACTGTGGACTCGGAACCGTGGACTCATAATGGCAAGTCCACGCTCGCCACCGCCATCGCGGCGATGCCTTCCTCGCGTCCGACGAACCCCATCTTTTCGTTCGTGGTGGCTTTCACGCCGATTTGCTTTTCGGAGACCCCGAGCGCGGCGGCAATGCGCTTCTTCATCCCGTCAATGTGCGGATAAATTTTGGGTTGTTGCGCGATGACGGTCGCGTCCACGTTCACGATTTTGCCTTTGCGTTTTGCAACCTGCCTGGCGGCTTCTGCCAGAAACACCTTGCTCGGCGCGCCTTTCCAGCGCGGGTCGGTGTTCGGGAAAAAATGGCCGATGTCCTCCTCGCCGAGCGCGCCGAGAACGGCGTCGCAAATCGCATGCATGAGCGCGTCCGCGTCCGAATGGCCGTCCAAGCCCTTGGTGTGCGGAATCTCGACGCCGCCGAGGATGAGTTTGCGTCCCGCGACCAGCGCGTGAACGTCGTAACCGATGCCAACGTGAACCATGTTCAGACTGTAAGAATTTTACGTGCGCCGACCAAGGATTTTCGTTGCTAAACGGCGACGTGAAGAAAAACGTCGCGCTCTTGCCCAACTCGCTTTTCACCAATGGATGAGAGGCGCCAACTGATGTCACATTTTCCATCAAAGAATCCGTTGGCACTTTTCATCCGTTGGCAGCAATAGAGCGCCGATTTCCGGTCCGGCGTTTCTTGGAAAACTCAACACCTGCCGTGCCGGACCAGCCTTCGCTTGGAAGCTTCCGTCTTCGCACTGCTTCGCCGAGACAAGTCGGCGCGGCAGGGGCCGGCGCTCCGGAGGTAGTGTGCGCCCGGACGCGCCCACTCGCGGTTTTCCGCTTTCGCCCCCGCTTGAAGTTTTGCTAGGCTCCCGCCATGTCACTTCCGGTCATCAGCATCGCCCAGATGCGCGAATGGGAACGCGCCACGTGGAAGACCGGCCAGACCGAGGCCGAAGTCATCCATCGCGTTGGCGGAAAAATCGCGCAACGCGCGTTGCAACTCACGCGGCCCG
>DLMG01000042.1 GCA_002479245.1 Verrucomicrobia subdivision 3 bacterium UBA7542
GGTGAATAAACCGGCGACTGTTCTGCCCGTGCCAGCCAGACGGCTTCATGCCCACGACGCCAGCCCTGGCAGCTTAAATAGGCAACCCCTGCAACCAGCGCCAAAGTGGCGAGCATTTTGACGGGCAGGCGCGCGCCCAGCCAGTGACGCTCCGTGGCAAACCGCAGGTTACTGCTCAACAGGGCCAGCAACGTCACGCCGAGAATTGCATTGGCCGGAATGTGCAGATTGAAATCCACCATCGAATGCACTGCCAGCGCGAGCAATCCGGCGGACGCGCCGAGGAAAAAGGCGAAGCGATTGCTCATGCCGCGGCCAAAATCATTTTCTGCCGGGCGGACATATTTCCACGTTTTCCGCAATCCCGCACCGAAGGTCACCATGCCGGCAAGCACGATGATTCCGCCCGCTGCGCCCCAATCGGCCAGCAGGTTCAAGTAATCATTATGCACGCGGTCGGGACTCATCTGGACATTTTCCGGACGATATTCCCGGAAACGATAGTCGTAATGCGCCGGCCCGACGCCCCACCAAAAATGATCCCGCCACATTTGCTCCGCCGCCGTCCAGATGTCGAGGCGGATCGCAAGGTCAAGTTCTGCGGTTTGCCCGGGGGTTCCCACACGGTGCATGTAGCTGAGCGTCTTCGACAAATAATTGGTGACAAAAATCGTTCCGCCACCGGCCAAAACAAACAACAGCAAAAGCGCCGGCAACCGGTGGTTGCGATGAAAAATCAATGTTCCCAAAAGCACCAGCAACGCCACGGCGACCGCCACCCAGCCGCCGCGCGAAAATGTCACGGCCATCCCCGCCAGCATGGCCAGAGCGGAGTACCCGAGCAAAATCCGGACGACCGGCTTCATTCGCCCCACCAAAACGCAAGCCGTCGCCAGCGGCAGAAGCATTTCCAGAAAGCCCGCGAAATTGTTCGGTGAAATGTAAGTGCCCGAGGCTCGCCCCAGATAAGGCGATACATAATCCCAGACCCGATTCGAGTGCGTCAAAAATTGGTAAACGCCATAGCACGAAATCGCCATCGCCAGAAAAATCAGCGTGAAACTGATGATTTGCACCGATTCCTGCCGGTATAAATTGTTGACGATGGCAAAAAACAGGAACGCATACATCAACACCTGGATCATTTCCAGCCGCGCGACGTATTCGATGTCTGCCGTGAGATAACGCCCGACGGCCAGGGCCGCGAACGCCAGCACCACCCAACTCAGTGGCGGCCAGAGCAATTTGGGTTTCGGGCTGATCCACAATCGCAACGCCCACACGAGCATCACGGCCACCGTCAATCCTTGCAGGACGGTAAATTCCGGCGCGTCCACCGCGCCCATCGCCAGCGGTCCAAAAATCAGAATGCCGAGCACCAAACCTAAAATGCTCCGCTCGCACCAGTGATCCAATGTTTCCCGGTTCATCTGATTTTAATATGCCCGAATGGTTCCTTCGTGACTCAATGGCAGAAACAAATTATTGCCGGCGTAAATCAATTCAATGGCGGTGTGCTGGGCGCCGGACAGATAACCGGCGGTGCCGGGCGTGGTGCTGGCTTGGGAAGAAACGTAAATGTTGCCGCCATAGGCCACCGCCGCGAGCAGACTGCCATCGGACGATGAGGCGATGCCCATCCACTCCGCACTGGGCGCATTGCCGGCTATTGTCCAGGTTGAGCCGGAATCCGTTGAAGTGTAAATGTTGCCGCTGACGCTCGTTGAGCCGGAGACCGCCGCCAGCCGGTTGCCATCTGAAGACGAGGCAATGGAAGTCCATAGCCCGCTCGTCGTGGTATTGGCCGTCCAGGTCGCGCCGGAATCAGCCGAGATGTAAATCGAGCCGCTCTGGTTGTAGCCCACCGCCGCCACCAGCCGGCTGCCATCCGATGAGGACGCCACGGTGGTCCAGGTCAGGGCCTGGGCGGTGCGTTGCTGCCATGAGCTGCCGGCGTTGGTGGAGGTGAAAATCTGGCCACCCAGCGCCACCGCCACGAGATTGGAGCCGTTTGCCGATGAAGCAACAGAAGTCCAAGACAAACTACCGGGCACAGTGGTTCCCACCGCCGACCAGCCTTGGCCGGCATTCGATGAGACGTAAAGGTAGCCATTATAGACCGCCGCCACGAGATTGGTGCCATTTGCCGAGGAGGCAATGGAAACCCATTGCTTGCTGCCGCTGCTGCTGCTGGCCCATGTCGCACCAGAATCCGTTGAGTACCAGATATAACCGTTGTCGCTTGTGGTATTGATGTTTCCAACTGTCGCCGCCATTTTGGTTCCATCGGCGGAAACGGCAACGTCAGAATAATTTAGACTGCCTTGACTGCTGTTGCGCGGCAGCCACGTCACGCCGGAATTGGTTGAGACGTAGATATAGCCGCCATTGATGGTCGCCGCGATTATGGTTCCGCTGGCTGAGGCCGCAATGCTGCTCCAGCCAGCGGTCGGGCCATTGGTTTGCCAGTTCTGTCCGATGCTGCTGACCAGATTTCCGGCGGCGATTGTTTGATTGGTATTTTGTGCGATGATCCATCCTCCCGCGCCCACACCGGCAACTTTATACACATCGCCAACGCTGGGTGACGAAGGCAGCGCCAATATCACCGGAGTGGTATTGTTGGTGACGATATAACCGACATTGGGTTGGATTTGTGCACTCGTATTCGAAACCGTCACCCAGAAAAAAGCGCCCGGCACGTTGGTCAGCCCGTGGCCGGCCCCGGTGAAGTTGGTGGCGGAAACGGCGCCGGCGAAATTCAAATTGGGATTGCTTTGCAGCGCCACGTTCGTGGACAACCGCGCGTCGGGAATGGTGCCGATGAGACTGGTGGCCGGCACATTCGACAATCCGTAACCGTTGCCGGTGAAATTGGTCGCGATCACGCTGCCGGAAAAAATCACGTTATTGGTGAGAACCGCGACGTTTGTGGAAAGCAGCGCGTTGGGAATGGTTCCGGTCAGATTTGTCACCTGCAATGGCGCGGTCAATGCCACCGCGTTTGAAGCGTTGATTGCTTGAATCGCGTATGGAACGGAAGTCAGCGTCTGCCATGGCGAGAGCGCGATGTAGGCGTTTGTGTCGCCGTAGCCACGCACGGCGATTTCCAGCGCGCGCGAACTGCCATTGAATACGCCCGTGCCGAAATCCAGCGCCACGGTGAACAGCCCGTTCGTGACGCCGACCGGCGCGTTGGTCAGCGGCCCGGCCACGACGTTGCTGTTCGCGTCAAAAATTCTGAACCGGAAATCGTAAGTGCCGGTGACGGCAATGTTGCTGCCGGTCAACTGCCCTTGATAGGTGAACGCCGTTGTCTGCGCCCGCGCGGGCAGCGCCAGGAACAAAAACGCCACCACGGTGTAACAATTGAACTTCATGTGCATGAGTTTATCATAACCGTGTATTTCAACAAGTTGCAATGACTCCGCTGGACAAAGTCGTTTGTCCGGTTAGTCTTGAAGAATTATGACCGATCTGCGTTACAAGAAACTGGCGAAGCTGCTTGTGAATTATTCCACCCAGATCAAAAAGGGCGACCGCGTGTTGCTGGACATGATTGATGTGCCCGACGAATTTTCCATCGAACTCATGCGCGCCGTCCGCGCGGCTGGCGGCACGCCGCTGGTCGAAGTCCACCATACGCGCATTTCGCGCGAAATGGTGCGCGAGACAAACGAAAAACACGCCGCACTGCTCCGCGACATCGAACTGTTCCGCATGAAAAAGGTCCAGGCCTACATCGCCATTCGCGGCAGCCTGAACGCGAGTGAAAACGCCGACGTGCCGTCCGGGCGCATGTCGCTTTACTCCCGCATCACGCGGCCGGTGCTGGATTATCGCGTGAACCGGACGCGCTGGTGCGTGTTGCGCTGGCCGACGCCGAGCATGGCGCAGGCAGCCGGCATGAGCACCGAGACGTTTGAAAATCTGTATTTCGACGTGTGCACGATGAATTACGCGAAAATGGCGCGCGCGATGGTTCCGCTCGAACGCCGCATGAAACGCGCCGACCACGTCCATCTCAAAAGTCCCGGCACCGACCTCACTTTTAGCCTCAAGGGCATCGGCGCGAAAATGTGCAAGGGCGACCGCAATATTCCCGACGGCGAGGTGTTTTCGTGCCCGGTGAAAAATTCCGTGAACGGCGCGATTCAATTCAACACGCCGACGCTTTACGCCGGCACGAAATTTGAAAATGTCCGGCTTGAATTCAAGGATGGCAAAGTGATCAACGCGACGGCGAACAACACCAAACGGCTGAATGAAATTTTGGACACCGATGCCGGCGCCCGTTACGTGGGCGAATTTTCACTCGGGTTCAATCCCTATATTTTGAGTCCGATGTGCGACATTTTGTTCGACGAGAAAATCGCCGGTTCGCTGCACTTCACTCCCGGCCAGGCTTACGAGGAATGCGACAATGGCAACCGCTCGGCGGTGCACTGGGACATGGTGCTGATCCAGCGTCCCGACTGGGGCGGCGGTGAAGTGTGGTTCGACGGTGAACTGATCCGCAAAAACGGACTGTTCGTGCCGAAGGACTTGAAGCCGTTGAATCCGGCCAGCCTGAAATAACCCGATTTTTATACCGCCGGATCGGCCCTGACCGGCCATGAGGCCGCACCTGGCGTTCGGCCACCATGAGAATCTTTCTGCGTTTGTTTTTGGCCTGCGTCGTTTCGGGGTTTTGTTTCAACTCCCTCCGGGCTGCCCCGTCGCTACCGGGTAACCATCCGGTTTACGCCTGTTTGCCACCAGCAGGTAAACGCTCACTGAGCCGCAAATGTTCCGACACCCGCTGGATTTTCAACGCCTTGCCGCTGGCATCATCAATTTCAATTACTGCACCGTGAAGCAGCACATTGTTTTTCGCCACTTCAAACCGCTGCGGCATGCCAGTGAGAAAACGTTTGAGGACGGGCTCGATTTCGCGGCCTAAAACGCTTTCATGCGGGCCGGTAAAGCCGGCGTCGGTCAAATACGCCGTGCCGCCGGGGAAAATCTGTTCGTCCGCCGTTTGCACGTGCGTGTGCGTGCCCACGACCGCGCTCACCTGGCCGTCGAGCATCCGCGCGAACGCGATTTTTTCCGAGGTCGCCTCGGCGTGAAAATCCACGAAGATGATTTTCGTCTGTTCGCGCAGGCGTTTTACTTCGTCGAGCGCGAGGAGAAACGGATTTTCCAGCGGCGGCATGAACGTGCGGCCTTGCGCGTTCAGCACGGCGATTGGCGGCCGCTTGTTGATTTGAAAAACTGCGCTGCCCTGGCCGGGTGTGCCGGGCGGATAATTCAGCGGGCGCAGAAAGCGTTTTTCGTTCGCGAGCAATTCCATGACTTCCTTCTGGTCCCACAAATGGTCGCCGCTGGTGATGACATCCACGCCCGCCGAGAAAATTTCCCCGGCGGTTTTGGGCGTGATGCCGGAGCCGCCGGCGGAGTTTTCGCCGTTGGCGATGACAAAGTCGAGCCGGTGTTCCTGCCGCAGTTTGGGGAGCAGTTCCGCAACCGCGCGCCGCCCCGGTTGTCCCACGATGTCGCCGATGAAGAGAATTTTCACGGGACAATTTTAACCACGAAACACACGAAAGAAAAGCCGAAGGTGTCGGCGGATGTGACTGGATCACCGCCAATAAAAAGGTGGGGCAGGGCTGCCGCACCGCACCGCCGATGATGGCGGAGAGCGGGAAGGCGAAGCTGGGGACGAGCCGGAGGTGGTGGACTCGCTCGTGCCCACTCACTCGACCCCCGCGGGCCTTCACCTTCGGTCGAATGGAGCTCCCGCTCTTGCCAATGGCTTTCCCCGCTTTACGACTCGTCGCTTTCGCGACCAGCAAACCTTTCGCCGGTGGGCTTCATCACTCCCGCTCAGTCGGCCTCACGGCCTTTGCTGTTGGCAAATCTTTTCGCCATTTCCCAAATGGCTCAAATCACAAACGGCTCAAGTTTCGCGGGCGTTCGGCTCATGGATGGAGAATGGCCTTTAGCGAGGCTTGAAAAGCCGCGACATTGTCTTTGGTGACCACATGCGCAGGGATAAGGATTTTTCCGCCGGACAGACGCCAGACACCGCGCTCTTGTCGCGGCGAAGCGTAGCCAAGACGGACGACGTGAAGCAGCAAACCCGTATCGCGTAACACCTGTAATTGCTGACGGATTCCTGCCCCGTGTTGTTATTTACGGGGTTGTCCCGCACATGCCGGCCTGCTCGCGATGACTATCGGAGTTGCGGGATGGAGTTTTTCCAGTTTGCGGGTGAAGGCATAGGCGTCGGCGGTTGTGAATTCTTTTTTCCGAGGCGGCGGACGTAGCGGCGCCTCGGCAAAGCGTCGCAAACATATCCAGAGACTTCAAGATGGCGGCTTTCTCCCGAAAACCGCTACGGTCCAGCCGTGTTGGGTGACGGAAAAGCCTTTCAACGGTTTAACGCGCTTGAATTGTTCCCGCACTTCTTCAGACGTGGAAATGACCGTGGCAGCCGACGTGAGTCGGCTCTGACTTTTCTCGCTTTCCCCCAAAGAAGTTAGAGCGGACTCACGTCCGCTGCTACTAGGATCGGACATGGTGGTGACGACGATAATGCGGGCTTCGACAGGAACCCGGTTCAATGGGCGACCTGACCCGATGCCGCCCGCTCGCGATTAATCGGAGTTTATCGGGGTGCTGCAGCCCACCCAGCCAGCGCGGCGGGCGGTGGGGGAAAGCGGCTTGCGCTTGATGATGGGGAGCAAACGCGCCCCTCTTGAGTTGATACCCATAATCAGGCCAAAGCGCGGTTTGGCCGAATACTTGCCGAGCGCACCGCTGCCCATTTTATGCGTGAGGATTGCTGGTTGGTTTTGTCAGATGGAAAACGAAAGATAAACCTATGAGAAAAAATATCCTCAGAGCGTGTCTGAAAAATTGTGTCGCCATTGTGTCAGCCGAGGCCATGGCCATTGGGTGTCCACGCTTCAGCGTGTTCGGGCAACTTGGCACCCTGAAGGGTGGACACCAAATGCGATTTTTCGGACACGCTCTCAGCTTCATTTCCATCGTGGCGCTGCTTTGGGCTTCGGGCTGTTCCACGCTGCACCAATCAGGTTCGGCCACGGTCCAAGGGACATGGAAGGGTCAGGAAATTGGCGGCAATACGGAAGGTTCGCGTTACCTTATCATCTCCGGCAACGCGTTTGAGTTCCAAGGAGCCAATAATGACGATTGGTGCAAGGGAACCTTCACCGTTCGGGAAGACACGAATCCGCGTCAGATTGTTGCCACGATTACTCAATGTCACTTGCCCCAGTACGTTGGCAAAACGGCCTACGCGATCTATCGGGTGGAGGGAGGCACGCTCACACTCACAGGAAATGAGCCCGGTAATCCCGAAGTGCCGTCCGGTTTCGATGCGCCTGGCGCCCGACACTTTGTCCTCAACCAGAACTAGAGCACACCTTTCTCCGCATGCGTACCATCGGTGGTGGACTCGTCGAAGCGTGATTGCCGGGGGAGCACGCGCGCCTCGCGTGTTGTTCGCGGCGCGTCGTCGCGAATGCCCGGGAAAAGATGCTCGACGCGGGGCGCGTCTAACCGCAGCCCGGGAGCGGCTGCGCTCCCCATTTTGAGCTGATACCCGTTTGTCTCAATGGTGAGGACCCGTTTTGGGGACGTTCATTTTGGACGCAGGCCCTTACTTCTTCAACAAACCCTGCACGTCCAGCCAGTCGGCAAAGCGTTCGATCCAATGGTCGGACGGCTGGTGCTGCTGGCGCATGCCGAAGCCGTGTCCGCCCTTGGAATAGAGGTGCAATTCCGCCGGCTTGCCGGCCGCGATCCAATCCTGGTAAATCGCGACGCTCTGCGGCGCCAGTCCCAGCGGGTCATCCGAAGCCGCCAGAATAAATGCGGGGGGTGCATCCGCGGGAACCCCGCTCCCCTTGATTGCCCAATTGTATGCCGGATAAATCGGCGCCGCGAAATCCGGCCGCGTTTCAGCCGTGTAATTCATGGCCACCGACACCGCCACGGTCCCGCCCGCCGAAAAGCCGATAATGCCGATGCGTTCCGGGTTGACTCCAAATTCCGCCGCGTGCTTGCGCACGTAACCAATGGCCGCATTGCCATCCGCCAACGCCAGTTTGACGATGGGCGCCACAACCTTATCCAGCGGCCCCCGGCTCATGACTTCGCGAGTCGGATCCTCCGTTTTGCATGCAACCAGCCGGTATTTCAGCACGAAGCAAGTAACCCCCTTCGTGTTCAGCCAGCGCGCAACATCGAAACCTTCGCTGTCGATCGACAAGGCGAAAAACGCCCCGCCGGGACAGATAACCACGGCGGTGCCATTGGCCTTGCCGGATTCCGGCTGGAAAACAGTCAGGGTTGGATTGGCTACATTAAACACCACCCGGGTCTGCCAGAGATTGGTCCGGTTTTCCTGCTCGGTTTGTTTCCAGTCCTCTGAGCCGGGCGCCGGGCCGTCATAAAGTCGAATAACTTTCTCTTGGGCACTGGCATGAAGACAAAGGAGTGAAAGAAAAACGGCTGCGGCAATTCGTAATTGGTCGTTCACAGTTGTTGATTCTCGACCGCGCCCCACTCCTCGTCAACACAAAATCGCACCCCGCTTGGGAGAGGGTGATAAAGCGATTGCCGCGACGGTGGCAAAGTCCCGTTAAGTCATTTCGCTTGGGTTAAAGTCAGTCAACGACCGTTGCCGCTGTTCAGACATCCAACGACGACGACCCGACCTGGTTTTTGAAGAATCCATGCCACCTGTTCCCAGTCTTTGCTTCCTTGGTTCCCTTCTGTAGGGCAGGAAATAGAAATTTGGCGTCCGGTCGGTCTGAATGGCCTCCATCATGGCCTCGAACGCACCGTCGCTGATTTGATTGCCGATACGCGATTGCCGGCTCTGAGCTGATGCCCATGTGTGCCAATATCAAGACCCGTTCCCGTTTCCGTTTCTGAAAGCTGCAAAGCTCGACCACATTTCAGCATGCCGCGCTATGGTGAAATCGGAATGTTCAGGCTGTTCGGGTGTTCGCCGCTGATAACTTTTGAGCCCTCGGCAGTGAGGCGCAGATACCAATCAGCCGGCAGTCCTTCGTAGGTCACAAAATAGCCCTGCCCCGGCGGCGTGTTGCTGACCTTGAAAATGGCCGTGCCTTCGTCCACTTCGTCGAACATGCCCACATAACACATGTCCACGCCGAGATTCGCGACGGCGTTGAATTGTTTCCAGAGAAAATCGCCACCGAGTCGCGGGATTTTGGAAGTGCCCGGCGGCAGGTGTTTGAGATTATCCCAACTGAATCCGGGATAAACCTGCGGCAAATAAAACATCCCCGCGTTCGTCGCCGCTGCCAGATCCTGCGCCCAATAAGTGGTATAGGCGAATTTGTTTGTGCCGGCGTTATAACAATTTCCCGTGTTCCATGGGCAATAGCCGTGGAAGCTGCGATACACATTCGTCCAGTCGCCGGTCGCGCCGGCGCGCCAATCCCACCACCCGCTGCCAATGAGCGTCACGCCGTACGTCGCATTGGTTTTGAACCACGCGATGATTTGTTTGGGAAGCGCCGTGCCGGAAAAGCGGTCGGGATAAAATCCAAAAATCATCAACACCGGTTTGCCATTGTGATGCAGGTAGCGTGGGTCTTGCGTGATGTGCAGATTGTCCACGAGATAAATCCAGTCATTGGTCAACTGGCTGAAGAGCGTGTT
>DLMG01000373.1:0-3163 GCA_002479245.1 Verrucomicrobia subdivision 3 bacterium UBA7542
TCAAATATCTGTCGGGCGCCATTACTGACGCGATCAAGGACGGGAGCGCCTCGGCGGGCGATCCGGAAACCAAAGCCAGGCTGGTTCATGCCTTTGTGGTCGGGCTTTTACTGCGCGCCAAAATTTACAACGACCTCAAAATACTGAAGCATCTCGAAACAGGACTGTTTGCCTTGATTGGCGCGGAAATTCCCAAGGGTTGTTCGTGATGAGACGCTTCCCAACCCGCCAATAAGCCCGGTTTCAATGAATTAACCTTTATGTGGATTGTCAGACTCGCCCTTCGCCGGCCTTACACGTTTGTGGTGGCCGCGCTGCTGCTGGTTTTGTTGACACCGCTGATTTTGCTGCGGACGCCGACGGATATTTTCCCGGCGATCAACATCCCGGTCGTCAGTGTCATCTGGCGATACGACGGCCTCGATTCCCAGCAGTTCGAGCAGCGCATCACTTACACGCATGAACGCGCCCTCTCGGTGACGGTCAACAACATCGAGCACATCGAGTCCACTTCCTACAACGGCATTTCGATCGTAAAAGTTTTTCTACAGCCCGGCGCGTCCGTGGATGCCGCGGTCGCGCAGATCACCGCCTCGGCCCAGACGGTTTTGCGTTCAATGCCGCCCGGAATGCAGCCGCCGCTGATCATCCAGTACAACGCCTCCACGGTGCCGATTTTGCAATACAGTTTCAGCAGTCCGAAAATGTCGGAGCAACAACTTTTTGACGTGACCGCCAACCAGGTTCGCATCGGGCTGGCCAGCGCGCGCGGCGCAATGATTCCCTGGCCTTACGGCGGCAAAACCCGCGTCGTCGCGGTGGATTTGAGCCTGCCCGCGCTGAAGGCGAAAAATCTGATCGCCCAGGATGTCGTCAACGCCATCAACGCGCAGAATATAATTTTGCCCAGCGGCACGACGAAAATTGGCGGAACCGAATACGATGTTGCCGTGGATTCCAATCCGCGCCTGATTGATGACTTGAACCGCCTGCCAGTCAAGGTTGTGAATGGCGCGACGATTTATTTGAGCGACGTGGCGCAGGTTCACGACGGCTTCACGCCGCAACAAAATGCCGTGCGCCAGGACGGCGTGCGCGGCGCGCTGCTGACGGTCATGAAGACCGGCTCCGCTTCGACGCTGGATGTCGTGCGCGACATCAAGGCCGCCTTGCCGCGCGTCATGGCCACCGTGTCGTCGGATTTGCACGTCCAGGAATTTGCCGACCAATCGCTGTTCGTGCGCGCGGCCATCAGCGGGGTGCTGCGCGAGGGCGCGATTGCCGCCGCGCTGACCGCATTGATGATTCTGCTGTTCCTCGGCTCGTGGCGCAGCACCATCATCATCGCGCTTTCCATTCCCCTCTCGGTGCTGTGCTCCATCGCCACTTTGAGCGCGCTCGGCGAAACGATCAACTTAATGACGCTCGGCGGTTTGGCGCTGGCGGTCGGCATTCTGGTGGACGACGCGACGGTGGCGATTGAAAACATCCATCGCCACATGGCGGCCGGCGAAAAGCTGGAAGATGCGATTCTCGTCGGCTCGCAGGAAATCGCATTGCCGGCGTTTGTCTCGACGCTGTGCATTTGCATCGTGTTCGTGCCCATGTTTTTTCTGACCGGCGTGGCGCGTTATCTGTTCGTGCCGCTGGCGGAAGCCGTGGTGTTTGCCATGCTCGCCAGCTACGTCCTTTCGCGGACGCTCGTGCCCACGCTGGTGATGTGGTTTTACCGCAATGTGAAACTGCACGGCGAACACATTGACGAAGCCAAGGTTCCCGTCCGGCTCTTGCCGCTGGTCAAATTTCAACGCGCCTTTGAAAACGGCTTCGACCGTTTTCGGAGTGGCTATCGCGCCCTGCTGAAAAGCTGTTTTGAACATCGCCGGCCGTTTGCAATGTTCTTTCTCCTGTTTTGCATCGCGTCCTGGCTGCTGGCGCCGGTGCTCGGCCGGGATTTTTTCCCGGCGGTGGATGCCGGACAATTTTTGCTGCACATCCGCGCGCACACCGGCACGCGCATCGAGGAAACCGAGCGGCTGGCCGGTCAAATCAACCATGCCATTCGCGCGGAAATTCCGCCGCGGGAAATCGCCGGCATTCTCGACAACATCGGCATTCCGAATTCCTCGATCAATTTGAGTTACAATACCAGCGGCGTCATCGGGCCGGCTGACGCGGACATACTCGTGCAGCTCAAACCCGGCCACGCGCCGACGGAAAATTACGTCCGCCAGTTGCGCGAGCGGTTGAACCGTGAGTTTCCCGGCACGACTTTTTATTTTCTGCCGGCGGACATCGTAAGCCAGACGTTGAATTTCGGTTTGCCCGCGCCGTTCGACGTGCAAATCGTCGGACGCAATCAGGCCGCCAGCCATGCCATCGCCGTGCAACTCGCGGAGCAGATCAAAAAAATTCCCGGCGCGGTGGACGTGCGCGTGCAGCAGCCGGACAACTGGCCGCAATTCCGCATTTCCGTTGACCGTTCCAAAGCGGCGGAACTCGGCCTGACGGAACAAAACGTGGCCAATTCGGTTTTGCTCAGCTTGAGCGGCAGCACCCAGGTGCAACCGGCTTACTGGATTGATCCGAAAATCGGCGTTCAATATCTCATCAACGTGCGCGCGACGGAATACGCCATGGATTCCGTGCAACAACTCAACGCGATGCCGATCAGCGCCAATCAGCCGGGCACGAGTGACGCGCAAATTCTGGCGAATCTGGCGAGCATTTCGCGCGTGAACGTCTCGCCGGTTGTCTCGCATTACAACGTCATTCCCGTCATTGATGTTTATGGAAACGTGGACGGGCGCGATCTCGGCGGCGTGTTGGGCGACCTCCAGCCGCTCGTCGAAAAAGTCAAAAAAGACTTGCCGCGCGGTGGCAGCATTGTCGTGCGCGGCCAGGCCGAAACGATGCGCTCCAGCTTTTTGGGTCTGGCCATTGGTTTGATGGGCGCGATTGTGCTGATTTATTTCCTGCTGGTGGTCAATTTCCAAAGCTGGCTCGACCCGTTCATCATCATCACCGCGCTGCCCGCCGCGCTGTCCGGCGTCGTGTGGGGGCTGTTTTTGTCGCAAACGACATTGAGCGTTCCGGCCTTGATGGGCGCGATCATGAGCCTCGGCGTGGCGACGGCCAATTCGGTTCTCGTCGTGACGTTCGC
>DLMG01000373.1:3347-3682 GCA_002479245.1 Verrucomicrobia subdivision 3 bacterium UBA7542
CCGCTCGGTCGCGCGGTGATTGGCGGTCTGGTTTTCGCCACCATCGCCACGTTGTTTTTTGTGCCCATCGTTTTCAGCTTCATGCACCGGCATCATAAGCCGCAATCAACCAACCCATCTGTAACGCCATGAACTCAAATTCAACCTCATCCACGCCGCCCATTCGTTTGCGGCGCATTGCCGAAATCGTGGTCGTGCTCGTCATCATCGGCCTGCTCATCGGCTTCGTGCCGCGCTGGATCCACCGTCACCAATTGCGCGCAGAGACGCGCGCAGAATCCGTTCCGACCGTTGATGTCGTTTCGCCGACCCCAGCCAAGGCGGATTTGGGCACG
>DLMG01000345.1 GCA_002479245.1 Verrucomicrobia subdivision 3 bacterium UBA7542
ATGGCGATGACGTCGTCGGGAATTTGTATTCCGCCCAGTTGAACAACTTCCGCGCCGAATTGCGCAGCCTTGGCCTGGGTCACGTCCGCCGGGCGAATGAGCTTGTTGGCCAGCATCAAATCCACCACGCCCACGCCTGATGCCTTGGCTTCGGCGCGCGTCTCGGCGACCTGCTCGGCGGTTACAAAGCCGAGGTCCACCAATGTATCCACCAGATAATCGTCTTGTTCTGCCACGATGTTTTTGCATCACACGGTATCACAACCCGCCGCGGTATGCTCGTAGAAGTTATTCAGCCGGGGTGTGCCCTGTCAATGCCGACCCCTGATTCTTTATTGAAATTTTAGCAACTTTTTTTGACGCCGGCGCCGGTGGTTTGCTGTTGCCATATCCCCGCCGGTCAAATAAGTGTGTCGCCATGGAAACCGCCTTCTCCGGTTGTCGTTTTTTTGCCGGTGTGTTCACCGCCATTTTCAGTCTCAATTTGCTGGCGGCCGGCCCGCCGCCGCAGGATTACCCCATCCGGCCCGTGCCGTTCACCGCCGTCCATCTCAACGACGCTTTTTGGGCGCCCCGCCTCGAAACCAACCGCGCCGTCACCATTCCCCATGCCTTTGGACAGTGCCAGGCGTCCGGGCGCATGGACAATTTTGAACGCGCGGCGGCCGTGTTGCGCGGCGAGAACCTTGAGAACCGCAAACCGCCGGGATTTCCATTCGACGACACCGACCCTTACAAGGTCCTCGAAGGCGCCTCCTACGCGCTGGCAGTCCACCCTGATCCCCAAATGTCGGCCTATCTCGACTCGCTTATCGCCAAGTTTGCCGCCGCCCAGGAACCGGACGGTTATCTTTACACCACCCGCACCATTGATCCCACACATCCGCACCCCTGGGCCGGCACGAACCGGTGGGTGAATGACCCCGAGTCAAGCCACGAACTTTACAACGCCGGACATCTGTTTGAAGCCGCCGCCGCGCATTACCAGGCCACCGGCAAAACCAACCTGCTCAACCTCGCGCTCAAGGAAGCCGATTTGCTCTGCCAAACCTTCGGCCCGGACACCAACCAATTGCATCTCTGGCCCGGACACGAAATCGTCGAAATGGGCCTCGCCCGGCTTTATCGCGTCACCGGCAACCCGCGTTACCTCAACCTCGCGAAATATTTCATCGACGTGCGCGGCACCCGGCCGGGCGGCGACGACTACCATCAATCGCGCATCCCGCCAGTGGACCAGACCGAGGCCATCGGTCACGCCGTGCGCGCCGGTTATCTTTACAGCGGCATGGCCGACACCGCGGCCCTGACCGGCGACCCGCAGTACGTCCGGGCGATCGATACGATCTGGGAAAACGCGGTGGGCAAAAAACTTTACCTCACCGGCGGCATTGGTTCGCGCGCGCAAGGCGAAGCCTTTGGTGACAACTATGAATTGCCCAACCTCACCGCCTACAACGAAACCTGCGCGGCGGTGGCCAACGTTTTCTGGAACGAGCGCCTCTTTCTGCTGCACGGCGATGCCAAATACGTGGACGTGTTGGAACGCACGCTTTACAACGGGCTCCTCTCCGGCGTCTCGCTCGACGGCACGAAATTCTTTTACCCCAACCCGCTCGAATCCGACGGCTCACACCAGCGCCGACCGTGGTTCGGCTGTGCCTGCTGCCCGGGCAATATCACGCGTTTCCTGCCGTCGGTGCCCGGCTACGTTTACGCGCAAGCGGGCGACACCCTTTACGTCAACCTCTACGCCGGCAGCACGGCCGACTTCAAATTGCGGAACGGGCGCGCGGTCAAAATCACGCAGGAGACCCGGTACCCTTGGGACGGCGCGGTCAAAATGACCGTCCAATTGGACTGGCAGAAAAGCGCGAAGTTCACCCTCAACGTCCGCATCCCCGGCTGGGCGCGCAACGAAGCGGTGCCGGGCGGTCTCTACATATTTTGCGATTCGGTGAACGAACCGGTCACCCTCACCGTCAATGGCCGGGAAATGCCGACCAGGCTCGACCAGGGCTACGTGAGCCTGGATCGCGCGTGGAAGTCCGGCGACGTGATTGAACTTGATCTGCCCATGCGCATCCGGCATGTGGCGGCCAGTGAAAATGTCCCGGCCGACCGCGGCCGGGTCGCCTTGCAGCGCGGGCCGATCGTGTTTTGCGCCGAGTGGCCCGACACCCCGAACGGCAAGGTGCGCAAACTGTTGTTGCCCGACGACCAGCCGCTCACCACCCGGTTCGACCCAGCATTGCTCAACGGCGTCCAGGTCATCGAAGGCAAGGGCTACAACGTGGCCACCAACGAATTCGGAAAAACCTTCAAACGCCTGCAGGAATTCAAAGCCATCCCGTATTTTGCCTGGGCGAACCGCGGGCCGGGCGAAATGATCGTCTGGATCGCCAATTCGGAGAGCGCCCTGCACGCGCCATGACGGAACGCGGCGGCGGCCAAAGCCCCGGTCGCACGCCGTTAATTTTGACGACAGATTTTGGCATTGCCTTTGCGGGTTTGATACTTAACTTCGTCGGCTATGAAAGCCACCGCCTTTTTCCGCCTTTCCCTGGTCACCGCGCTTTTCGCAACTCTGACTGCCGGCCTTTTTGCCGCCGACACCAACTCGGCGCCGCGCGAACGCCGGTTGCTCGACTTCGGCTGGAAATTTCACCTTGGCAACGAGTGGGGCTTCGCCTACGGCCTGGACAAGGCCGGCACCGGCAGCGGCCCCGCCAGCAAATCGTACAGCGACGCGAGCTGGCGCACGGTGAACCTGCCGCACGACTGGGCGGTCGAACTGCCCTTCGACCCGGGCGCCAACGACAGCCACGGGTTCAAACCGGTTGGCCCCGGCTTCGCCCGCAACAACGTCGCGTGGTATCGCCGCACGTTTGATCTGCCGGAGTCCGACGCCGGCAAACGCATCTGGCTGGAGTTCGACGGCGTGTTCCGCGACGCGGAAGTGTTCGTCAACGGCTGGTTCGTCGGCCATCACGAAAGCGGTTACAGCAGCTTCCGCTACGACATCACCGACCTGGCCAATGTCGGCGGCAAAAACGTCGTCGCGGTGAAGGTGGACGCGTCGCGATTCGAGGGCTGGTTCTACGAAGGCGCCGGCATTTACCGCCACGTCTGGCTGGTGACCACCGTACCGCTCGCCATCGCCCCGGATGGAATTTTTGTTTACAGCAAATTCAAGAACAACGTGCCTGCCGGCCCGGCGGAAATTCACGTTCAAACCCGGTTGTTGAATTCCCAGACCAACGCCGTCCACGCCGTGGTAAAATGCGAAATCATCGCGCCCGGCGGAAAATCCGTGGTGAAGTTCAAGAAGCCGGAAACTGTAAACGGCGCGGCGCACCGGGAGGTGAACCTCGACACCAAGGTTTCCAGCCCCGTGCTGTGGTCGCCCGAATCGCCCTCGCTGTACCAGCTCGTCACCACCGTCGAAAGCAACGGAAAGGTTGTTGACCGCCAGGAAACGCCGTTCGGCATCCGCACTGTCGCGTTCGACGTGGAAAAAGGATTTCTGCTGAACGGCAAGCCGTACGAACTCAAGGGCACGTGCAATCACCAGGACCATGCGGGCGTCGGCGCGGCGCTGCCGGATGCCCTGCAGTATTTCCGCGTTGCGAAACTCAAGGAAATGGGTTGCAACGCGTATCGCACGTCGCACAACCCGCCCACACCGGAGTTGCTCGAGGCCTGCGACCGCCTCGGCCTGCTGGTCATGGATGAAAGCCGCCTGCTCGGCAGCGACGAGGAAAATCTGCGCCGCTGGGAAGGCCAGATCCGGCGCGACCGGAACCATCCCAGCGTCGCCATCTGGTCCATCGCCAACGAGGAATTCCGGGTGCAAGGCACTCCCACCGGCAAACAGGTCGCCCAAACGATGCAGAATTTGGTCAAGCAGCTCGACCCGACGCGACCGGTGACCTATGCCGCGCCGGTCGGCAATGAATTCGAGGGCATCAATTCCATCATCGAAGTCCGCGGCTGGAATTATCATATCGGCACGAACGACATGGACGCCTATCACGCGGCACATCCGGCCCAGCCCAACGTCGGCACGGAACAGGCCAGCACCGTGAGCACCCGCGGCATTTACGGAAACGACAAAATCCGCGGTTACGTGAGCGCCTACGACGCCAACGCGCCAGAGTGGGCAAACCGCGCCGAGGCGTGGTGGAGTTTCTTCGCTCCGCGTCCGTGGCTCTCCGGCGGGTTCATCTGGACGGGCTTCGATTATCGCGGCGAGCCGACGCCCTACGGCTGGCCGTGCATCAACTCGCACTTCGGCGTGATGGACACCTGCGGTTTCCCGAAGGACAACTTTTATTATTACCAGTCGTGGTGGACGGACAAACCCGTTTTGCATCTGTTGCCGCATTGGAACTGGCCGGGCAAGGAAGGCCAGGCCATTGACGTTTGGTGCTACAGCAACTGCCGGGAAGTTGAATTGTTCCTCAACGGCCAAAGCCTCGGTCGGAAAACGATGGAACCAAATTCGCATCTGGCCTGGATGGTGAAATACGCGCCCGGTGTGCTCTCGGCCAAAGGTTACAACGGCGGCAAAGTTATTGCCGAAACAAAAATTGAAACGACCGGCGAACCCGTTGCCGTCCAACTGACCCCCGACCGCTCCACCCTCAACGCCGACGGTGAGGACGTGAGTGTGTTCACGGTTTCCGCGACCGATGCGCAAGGCCGCGTCGTGCCAGTGGCAACAAACCTGGTTCGTTTTGAATTGAACGGTCCGGGAAAAATCCTGGGCGTGGGCAATGGCGATCCAAGCTGTCACGAACCGGACGTGTTTTTATCGCAACCGATCATGCGCACCGTCCCGTTGAATGACGGCTGGCGCTGGAAAAAAACGTCCAACGTGTATGACTCAAAGCTCGCCGAATTCAAACCGAATTTTGACGATTCCGCCTGGGAGACGGCAAACCCTCAATCCGACAGCGGCCCGCTGGGAGAGCGCGACCAGGCGGTTTTCCGCGTGAAAATCCAGGTGACGGAGTCGGACCTTGCCGCCCGGGCGGTGGAATTGCGCTGCGGCATGATTGACGAGGATGGCTGGGTTTATGTGAACGGCAAGCAGATCGGCGAATCGCATGACTGGCAGTCGCCCGCCGTCTTTGATTTGAAGCCGTTCCTGCATCCGGGCGAAAACACCATCGCCGTGGCGGTGGCGAACTGGAACGGAGCGGGCGGACTCAACAAGGGTGTGACGCTGGAATTTCAGGAAAAGTCCATTGCGCCGGCATGGCAACGCAGCGTGTTCAACGGCCTCGCGCAAATCATTGTGCAATCCACGAAGGAATCCGGCGCCATCAGACTGACCGCCAGTGCGGACGGTTTGTCGCCGGCCACCGTGTCCGTGCCATCGCAGCCCTGCACGTCCCGGCCGGCGGCGCCTTAAAAAATACCGGCGCGCTGAAAACCCGCGCAAATTTCTTTACGGGTTATACAAAACTTTGTCGCATATGCGACAAAGTTTTGTCATGACGTGGATGGATTAAAGGTGCGCAATTGTCGTCCGGCTTCCCGGAGCACCTTGATCCGCCGGCGCCACACCTGTTGCCCCAAGTAACCGGGCGGCAGGATTCGTTCCGGCAGGAGCGGATCACATGTCACCGCGTCCAGCCACGCTTCGCGCTCCGCTGCTGCCCAACACCGTAACGCCTTGGCCGCCGCTTCGTTTCCAAGCGCCCCGCCCGGCCGCTCGCCAAGGATTTTCAAATGCCGGGCATAACGGTGATTGATTTGTTCGAAGTCCCAGGCCCCCGCGACGATTTCAGCGTCGGATTCCCCCGCGCACGGTCGCGCCTCCAACAGGATGAGTGATTCCACATTGATTTTACCGCCTACGAGGACACGTTTTTCTTCCTCCAGCGAATCAGGTGTAATCCAGACGCTGTTTTGCAAATAGCCGAAGCCTTTATCGTGGAGATAGCGTCGTAATTGTGCGCGCTGTGAATTTTGTGTGGTTGGAACATCGAACAGCACGAGCCGCCAGCGACCGTCCCATTCGCGCGCCCATCCAGCCTGTGGGTCACGTCCGCCCATCGCGTGCAGGCGCCCCTGCCAGGTAAGCCGATACGTACGGTCATCAAGCGCAGCAGGATCACGCTCGACCAGTTGCTGCGTCTCCAGCGTGGCCACCTGCCGCAGCAGGTTGTTGCGATAGGCCCAACTCTCGTAGGAGTCCGTGAGGTTGCGGAACGTGGGCCGGGCCAACATTTCGACGGACCAGAGGAGGAAATTTAGAAATTCTTCCGTTTGAGGTTTCATGGCGGGATATTGGCAAGAGCAGGCAAGTAATGCCATACAAAACTTTGTCGCATATGCGACAAAGTTTTGTAATGGCTGACACACCATCGTATGACAAAAACATGTTGGCGCGCATCATTCCTGCCGTGTAATTTGGGCTCATGCAATGGACGATTCTTTGCGCGCTGGCAGGTTTCACCGTCTGCCTTTCAACCAGCATCGCCTTCGCCGACGAGGAAAACTGTGTGGCCTGCGACCGGAAGGTCCTGGTCAGCGGCCAGTTCGAACACGGCCGGGGACATGAAAGTCTGGCAATTACCGGCGCACCGAAACGCGGCGAGGAAGCGTTCCGCGAGGAAATTTACGGAACCAATTTCACCGTGTCCGTCCCCAATCTGCCGGCGGGCAAATACACTGTCCTCGTCGGGCTTGTAGAAATCGTTTTCACCAACGCCGGCCAGCGCGTGTTCGACATCACCTGCGGCAGCCAGACGCTTGCGCACAACCTCGACGTTTTCACCGCCGCCGGCGGCGCGGGCCGGGTCCTGCTGCTGACCAACCGGATTGATTTTCCCGGGGATGCCGCGCACGGGCCATTCACGCTCACCTTCACCGGGCACACCAACGCGGCCAAGCTGAACACGTTCGAACTTAAGGATGCCTCCGGCCTGTCCCTCATTTCGATGTCGGCGGCGGATTTGATCAACGCTGAAGACGCCGCCGCGTTGCAACCGCCCGTCGTCACCGGACCGGAAATCTGGAAGGACGCCGCGCAGCCTGTCGCCGCGCGCGTGGAGGACCTGGTGCGCCGCTTGTCGCTTGCCGAAAAAGTGCAGCAGATGCGGAACACGGCCCCGGCCATTCCGCGGCTGGTCATTCCCGCCTACGATTATTGGAATGAATGCCTTCACGGCGTCGCGCGGGCCGGCGTCGCCACGGTTTTCCCCCAGGCCATCGGCATGGCCGCCACGTGGGACACCCCGCTCCTGCGTGAAACCGCCGGGGTCATCGCCACCGAAGCCCGCGCCAAGCACAATGACTACGTTGCCAGACACAACGGCGACAGCGCGCGCTATTACGGTCTCACGTTCTGGACGCCAAACATCAATCTCTTCCGCGACCCACGCTGGGGCCGCGGCCAGGAAACCTACGGCGAAGACCCGTTTCTCACCGCCCGGCTCGGTGTGGCGTTCATTCGCGGGCTGCAGGGCGACGATCCGAAATACGTGAAGGCCATGGCCGGCGCGAAACATTTTGCCGTCCACAGCGGGCCGGAACCGGAACGCCACCGTTTTGACGCGACGCCGTCCGAATGCGATTTTTACGAGACGTATCTGCCGCAATTCGAGGCCGCTGTCCGCGAGGGCCACGTCGGCGCGGTGATGGGCGCCTACAATTCCGTCTATGGCCGGCCGGCCTGCGCGAACCCGTTGCTGCTCACGGAACTTCTGCGGAAACAGTGGGGTTTTGACGGCCATGTCGTTTCCGATTGCGGTGCGATTTATGACATCTATGCGAATCATAAATTCACGGCCACGCCAGCGGAGGCCGCAGCCGCGGCGGTCAAGGCCGGTGACGACCTTTGCTGCGGCAGGGATTACAACTCGCTGGTGCGCGCAGTTAAAAAGGGTTTGATTTCGGAAGCGGAAATCAACACTGCGGTCGGTCGCGTGCTGGAAGCGCGGTTCCGGCTGGGACTGTTTGACCCGCCGGCCATGGTGCCGTACGCGCGAATTCCCATCACGCAAAACGACACACCCGCCCACGAGGCGCTGGCGCTGAAGATGGCGCGCGAATCCATCGTGCTCCTGAAAAATGACCGCCTGCTGCCACTCGACCGCACGAAAATCAAACGCATTGCTGTCATCGGCGCCAACGCGGATTCCGTGGTGGTGCTGCTCGGCAATTACAACGGCACCCCGGCCCGGCCGGTGACCATTCTCGACGGCATCAAAAGTGTCGCCGGCACGAACGTCGAGGTGGTTTACGAACCGGCTTGTCCGCTGGCGTTGAGCCGGGACGCGATGGACAAGCCCGACACCAAGTTATGGACCAAGGCCATCGCCGCCGCGTGGATGTCGGACGTGATTATTTACGTCGGCGGCATCAGTTCCCAGCTCGAAGGCGAGGAAATGAAGGTGGACTACGACGGCTTCAGCGGCGGCGACCGCACGGAGATTGAACTGCCGGCGGTGCAAAACGAACTGCTCGAGGCGTTGCAGGCCATCGGCAAGCCCGTCGTGTTCGTCAATTGCAGCGGCAGCGCCATCGCCATGCCGGGAGCCACCAACCTCACGGCGATTTTGCAGGCGTGGTATCCGGGCGAACAAGGCGGACGCGCCGTGGCCGACGTGCTGTTCGGCGATGTGAATCCCGCCGGACGTTTGCCGGTCACTTTTTACCGCGCCACCGCCGACCTGCCGGCCTTTGACAATTATTCGATGTCCAACCGCACCTACCGTTATTTCAACGGCCGGCCGGACTTCGCCTTTGGCCACGGTTTAAGTTACACCAAATTCGATTACAACAGCCCGAAGCTCAACGGGACAAATTTCACGGCGAACGACATGATCAAACTCACGTTTTCGCTGCTGAACGCCGGCGCGTGGGACGGCGATGAGGTGGCGCAGGTTTATTTCCGGCACGTGAATTCTGCCCAATCCCAGCCCCGGCTCGCGTTGTGCGGCTTTGTGCGGATTCATTTGCAGGCCAACCAGGGGGGCAGAATCACCATGGACATTCCGGCGGAACAGTTCCGCAGTTGGGACCCGGCCAAAAAGCAATACACCGTCGAGCCTGGCGACTATGTATTGCTTGTTGGCGCAGCGTCCGATGACATCCGCCTGCGCCTGCCGCTGAAAATCACCGCCGCAAAATGACCGGGGCGGCTTGACCCTGTCATCGTTTGGAGTTCCGCGTTCACGCGGTAAAGCTTGTTTCTCCACCCGACCGCCTGAAGGCGGAACTCCAAACGGATCGTGTCCCGTTGTTTGCAGACGGCGTCGGATTACATCGCGCCATGACCCGACGCTGCAAAAAACCTCGCCCCCGGAAACAGAACTGAGAGGATGTCTCGCATGAGCCGCATTTTCAAAAAATTCATGCCGGCCGTCTGCGTGTTGTTTTTTTCCATTTTAACCCAGGTCCACGGCGCTTCCGGCGGAACCACGAATTTCCTTCCGGCCTTCACCGGGGAATTTTCAGGCGAGGCCCCACCACCGGCGGAACCGTTGAGTCTGTGGTACCGCCAACCCGCGACCAATTGGGTCGGTGCGCTGCCCGTTGGCAACGGACGGCTCGGTGCGATGGTTTTCGGCGGCATCGCCCGCGAGAAACTTCAACTCAACGAAGACACGCTCTGGGCCGGCGGGCCGTATGACCCGGACAACACCAACGCGCTCGCGGCACTGCCGGAAGTGCGCCGGTTGATTTTCGACGGCAAATACGCCGAGGCGCAAAAATTGGCGGGCCAAAAAATGATGGCCAGGCCGCTCAAGCAGATGCCCTATGAAACGGTCGGGGATTTGTTCCTTGAATTTCCAGCCGCTGCGCCCGTGGAAAATTACCGCCGTGATTTGAATCTCGACACCGCCGTCGCCAGCGTCACTTACACCAGCGGTGGCGTGAAATTCACACGTGAACTTTTCTCCAGCCCGGTGGACCAGGTCATCGTCGTGCGGCTGACGGCAGACAAGCCCGGCCAGATTACTTTCACCGCCGGAATGGATACGCCACAACGAGCCACGATTGAAGCCGAAGACGGCGATACGCTGGTGATGAGTGGCACCAATGGCAGTTCAAGTGGCATCAAGGGCGCGCTGAAACTCCAAGCCCGCGTTCGCGTGCTGCCAATTCATGGAAAAATATCGGCGGACGCGGACAAAATTTCCGTCACCAAGGCTGATTCCGCCACGCTGCTCGTCGCCGCTGCCACGAGCTACAAGAATTACAAGGACGTGAGCGGCGATCCCGAAGTCATCGTCAAAAAACAAATTAGCGCCGCCGGTAAAAAATCCTTCGACGATTTGCTCAAGGCGCATGTCGCGGAACATCAAAAACTTTTTCGACGGGTCGCATTAAACCTCGGGGAAACGGACGCGATGCAGTTGCCGACGGACGAGCGGATTGCGCATTTTAACGACGGTAACGACCCGCAGCTCGCCGCGTTGTATTTCCAATTCGCGCGATATCTGCTGATTTGCAGTTCGCGGCCCGGCGGCCAGCCCGCAAACTTGCAGGGTCTCTGGAACGGTTCCATGACGCCGCAGTGGGACAGCAAATACACCATTAACATCAACACCGAGATGAATTACTGGCCCGCCGAGCCGGGCAACCTGAGCGAATGTGTCCAGCCGCTCACCGCGATGGTGATGGACCTCACGCAAACCGGCGCGCACACGGCCAGGGTGATGTATGGCGCACGCGGCTGGGTGGTCCATCACAACACGGATTTGTGGCGCGCCACCGCGCCGATTGACGGCCCGCAATATGGCCTGTGGCCGATGGGCGGCGTGTGGCTCCTGCAAAACCTTTGGGAACACTATCAATTCACCGGCGACAAAAAGTTCCTGAAAAATATTTATCCGGCCATGCAGGGTTCGGCGCAATTCTTCCTCGACACGCTCGTCGAGGAACCCACCCACCACTGGCTCGTCACCTGCCCGTCGCTGTCGCCGGAAAACCCGCACACCAACAACGTGAGCCTTTGCGCCGGGCCGGCGATGGACCTGGAAATTTTGCGCGACCTTTTCGCGAATTGCATTCAAGCCTCGGAAATTCTTGGCCGGGACAAAAATTTCCGCCAACAACTCGCCGCCACGCGCGCCCGGCTCGCGCCGCTGCAAATTGGCTCCTCCGGACAACTACAGGAATGGCTGGAAGACTGGGACACGAATGCGCCGGACATCCATCACCGCCACGTCTCGCACCTCTACGGTTTGTTTCCCAGCGACCAGATTGATTTTTACACCATGCCCGAACTGGCCGCCGCGGCGAAGAAATCGCTGGAGATACGCGGCGACAAGGCGACCGGCTGGGCGACGGCCTGGCGCATCAATCTTTGGGCGCGCCTGCACGACGGCGATCGCACCTACGGCATTTTGAAATTTCTGTTGAGTCCGGAGTTCACCTACCCGGACCTGTTCGACTCGTGCCCGCCGTTTCAGATTGACGGCAATTTCGGCGGCGCTTCCGGCATCGCCGAAATGCTGCTGCAAAGCCAGCAACGCGAACTCCGAACCCCCATCCTTCGCCCAGAGGCTACGGAGGGCAGGCCGGACTCCGAACTCCGAATTCTGGATCTGCTGCCCGCGCTGCCGAAGGCCTGGCCCAACGGCAGCGTGAAAGGCTTGCGCGCGCGCGGCGGCTTCGAAGTGGACATGGCCTGGACGGATGGGAATTTGACTTCCGCCACCTTGCACTCGCTCCTTGGAAATCCGTGCCGGGTCCGTTACGGTGAAAAAACTGTTGAACTGAACATCAAATCCGGTGGCACTGTCCACCTGGACGGCAACCTCCAATCAAACCACAAACCTTGAAAAAATTTCTTCTCGCCACGCTGATCATTCTGGGCGCCGGAGCGGCATTGAATGCCGGCGATCTTGTACTGTGGTACCAGCAGCCGGTGGGCAGCACGTTCAATGGCACGGCGCCGCCTTTCATCAACGAAGCGCTGCCCATCGGCAACGGACGGATTGGCGGGCTGATTGCCAGCGGCACGGCCCGCGAACAGATCGTGCTCAACGAGGACAGCCTGTGGATCGGCGATGAAAACCCCTCGGGCAACGACAGCACCATGGGCTCCTACCAGTGCCTGGGGAACCTGTTCATCAATCTGCCGGGACATGAAAACCTCGCGAATTACCGGCGGGACCTCGACATCGGGAACGCGCTGGCGCACGTCGGCTACCAGTCGGGCGGCGTGAATTACCGGCGCGAATATTTTTGCAGCCATCCTGACGGCGTCCTCGTTGTGCGGCTCACCGCCGACCGGCCCGGCAGTTACACCGGCAGCATCGGATTGAGCGATGCCCATGGCGCGCAAACCGGCGCCGGGAAAAACCGCCTGGCTTTTGCGGGCGCGCTCACCAACGGCCTGAAATACGAGGCGCAATTGATCGCGCTCCCGGACGGCGGTTCGCTGCGAACCAACGGCGCGACCCTCGAATTCAAAAACTGCAACGGCCTCACGCTCATCGTCGCCGCGGGCACGGACTACGCCATGGATTACGCCGCGAAATATCGCGGCGAAGACCCGCACGCGCGCGTGACCAAACAGGTCGAAAAAGCCGCCGCCAAAAAATACGACGACCTCAAGGCCGCTCACGAAAAGGATTTTCATTCGTTGTTCGACCGCGTCGCACTTGACCTGGGCCAATCCTCCGCCGAACAGCTTGAGCTGCCCACCGACGTGCGCAAGGCCCTGGCCGTCGGCATAACGGACCCCGGCCTCGAAGAACTGCTGTTCCAATATGGCCGCTACCTGCTCATCTCCTGCTCGCGTCCCGGTGGCCTGCCGGCAAATCTGCAGGGCCTCTGGAACGACGACAACAATCCGCCGTGGCATTCCGATTACCACGCGAACATCAACGTGGAGATAAATTACTGGCCCGCCGAAGCAGCCAACCTGTCCGCGTGCCATCAGCCGTTCTTCGACCTCGTGCTGAGCCAGTTCCCGGCCTGGCGCAAGGCCACCGACGCCTCGCCCGAACTCAAGACGCCCGCCGGAGCGATGACCACGCGCGGCTGGGCCATCCGCACCTCGCACAATATCTACGGCGGCATGGGCTGGAAATGGGACAAGACGGCCAACGCCTGGTACTGCCTCGGCTTCTGGGAACATTACGCCTTCACCGGTGACAAAAAGTTTCTGAAGCACACAGCCTGGCCGGTGATGAAGGAAACCTGCGAATTCTGGATGGACCATCTGCAAACATTGCCCGATGGCCGGCTGGTCGTGCCCAAAGGCTGGTCGCCCGAACACGGCCCAGTTCTGGACGGCGTGAGTTACAACCAGGAAATCGTCTGGGACCTGTTCAACAACACCGTCGCCGCGGCGGATGCGCTCGGCACGGACAAGGCGTTTCGCGATAAAATCGCCGCGATGGGCGACAAGCTGGTCACGCCGGGAATCGGCAGTTGGGGCCAGTTGCTCGAATGGATGACCGAATTACACGACCCGAAATATCCGGAACTCGACACGACCAACGACCATCACCGCCACACGTCACATCTGTTTGCGGTGTATCCCGGCCGGCAGATCAGCGTCGTCAAAACGCCCCAACTGGCGGCGGCGGCGAAGGTTACCATCAACGCGCGCGGCGTTGCGCCGGACAGCGACGTGCGCGAATGGTCGTTCGCGTGGCGCACCGCTCTTTTTGCGCGTTTGCACGACGGTGAAGACGCGCACCAGATGCTCCAGCAGTTGTTTGCCGCCCGCAACACCTGCCCGAACCTCTTCGGCCTGCATCCACCGATGCAGATGGACGGCAACTTTGGCATCACCGCCGGCATGTGCGAGATGCTGCTGCAATCCCACGAAGACGAAATCAATCTGCTGCCCGCGTTGCCGAAAGCCTGGCCCGATGGCAGCGTGAAAGGCCTGCGCGCCCGCGGCGGCTTCGAGGTGAACCTGGCTTGGAAGGACGGCAAGCTGGTTTCCGCCACCGTGCATTCGCTGCTCGGCAACCCCTGCCGCCTGCGCTACGGCGACGGGACTCGCGACGTGAAAATTCCAAAGGGCGGAACGTTTCAGTGGGATGGCCAGCCGGGATTGAACTGAAACAAATTGCCGCAGCCCGCCAATGTTGAATCTACTTTCCGCTGCCGCCGGGATTGGCCAGGGCATGGTCCGCCGGGAGATTCTGGCCGGACCAGATTTTGCGTGAAGTCCAGTCCGCGGCCAGCCCGTTCCAAAACGCATGGCTGGCGGGCAATCCCAGCGGCAAAAAGACAAACGTGCAGAGATAAAGGCTGCCGGTGCTGATGTAGGGTTCCGCCAAGGCCGACTGATGGCCAGCCAGACCGACCCGCAACCAGCCATCGGCATCGAAGGTGTCCGCCGCCCCCAAAGTGCGCCGGATCACTGCCGTCAACGCCGCCCGCACCTGAGGGGGATTGATGTTCTCCGGCAATTCATCGCGCAACGCCATTTGCGCCAGTAATTGGAACGCGCCGCACCGGTAGGTGATGGAACGGCCAATCGCCGGATAGCTGCCGTCCGGGGCAATCAGGCGTTCCTGCACGGCCGCATAACGTCGCGCCCGTTGCCGCACCGCACCGAGCAGCTCCGCCCAACGGTTGGAAACCCTGCCGATGTGTTCCAACACGTCCAGCAGGAACGGCTGGATGACGAAACTGTTGTAATAGTCCCAGTGGAATTCCGCGCCGTCGCCATACGTTCCGTCGTCTTCATACCATTGTTCGAAGGCGCGAATGGCGGTTTCAATGGGCTGCGGCTGCCAGGCTTCGCCGATGCTGGCGAGAAAGGTTTCGATCATCGCGGGAAAAAGCAGCCAGTTGCTCTGGCCGGGCTTGAGGTTGCGGGTTGATTTCAATGCCGTCACCAGCCGTTCCTGCGTCGGCTTCTCCAATTTTCCCCAAAGCCCACCCGGCGACCGCAAAAAAGCATGAGACAGAAACGCCGCATCCACCAGACACTGTCCGTCGGCGGTGAAGTTGATGTAGTCCGGCGATTGCGGGTCCGTCGCCTGGGCCAGTCCCCGGCGGGCGAAGTCGGCGAAACGGCGTCCCATCTCCGCTTCCTCCGCGGTTTTGTCCGCCAACTCCAGCCACGGCGCAATGCCCGACAACGTGCGTCCTATCGCTTCGAGATGCGTCACCTTGCGCCGCCCGGCGACATCGCCAGCCGGGCATTCCACCGGCATCCGCTCGCGCAGTTTGCCGGCTGCCAGACTGCTCAACACCGGCCCGGCGACCCGTTCGAGCATTTTCAGCCAATAGGCCCGGTCGTCTTTGACACTGGAAAAATCATCTTTCGCCACGACCGGGGTGGCGCTCAGTTTGGGCAAGACGAGAAAAGTGCCCGCGATCCCCAAATCCCGAAAAAACCGGCGGCGCGAGTTCATAAATGGAAACGCCGGTCAGGTTTCGGCCGGATGCGGCAACGCCTCGCGTTCGCAGCGGGCGTATTTGGCAATCGAGCTTTGCAGACACCGCGGACGGAATCCGATTTGAATGCGCAGTTGTCCGGGTCACACACAAAAAAGTACCCACAAGCGGCTAGGGTGACAGGACAATAAAAGCCGCGCTGCTGGTGGCACAATTTGCCGATTCCGCCACCGAATATGCAGCGATGACACTGGAGTTTTCCACACATGTTCGGCACGAAGTTGAAAGTGACGTCTAACTGTTCAGGGTAGAAAGTCGCACCCTGACCTTCCATTTGCGTGTGGATTGCGCGGATTGTCCGCGGCATGTCCCAACTCTTAGGTATTGAGCCAACGTGCGGGGAGAACAGACCGTCCCGAAAGATGGGATCGTTATTCCAGACATCTCCAGGCAGTTCCATCATGGCGAGTGCCGCTTTCTCAACATTCTTGCGACTCCAACGAGGCGCTTCGTCAGTGTCGATCTGTTCCAGTGCTCCAACCAAGTAACTGTTGAACTCGTCGCTTTTGAGATAGTCGCGAATCGAACACCAGAGACGTTTTTTTCTGTGGGTGCTAAATGCACTGTTAAGATCTGCAACGAACACTTTGGAATTTCGGAGAAACGCGCTTAGCTGCTCTTCGAGACCGGTCTTCAGCTTCAGTTCAGCCATCCGGTCTTGTACTTCCCCTGCTTTCACGATGCCGATATCCATGTACGTGAGGAAATGGAAAGCGGCCGCCAGCTTGCGGATAGCAATTCCTTGATTAGTTTCGCCGTGTACGACCAAGTAAATGAATTGCGTAAAGCTACGCTCAGCCAACCGGTCTAGTATAAAAAGCGTGCGATAGATCGAGAGCGTGTCAGCAGGCATGTATCGGGAGGCAAACTTTACTGGCCCGGAGTCAATCGCATAGAATTTGAGGCGCGGGTTGGCCCGTACCAACGGGCATTCCAGCCGAAGGCCTCCCTGTGCCGGGAGGTGATCATCAAGCACGGTCCGTTCAGGAGTCTTGCGACGCTTTGTGAAGTCTCTGACCAGATGTGATAAGACATAACCACCCACATCCCAGACTCGTTGGAATGCGGTCCCACGGTCCGTTATGTAGCACAACCAGTGCGTAAGGAGTTTCTCGTCAGGCGTGAAGTCCTCCTCGCAGTAATTGATGAGGTTATAGTTGCCGGTGTCGCTCCAGCGAGCGTCGTCGAGAGCGGAGAAAATCCGCAGAATATTCCTCAGTTTGGACGAATCCTTGATTTCAATCGATTTCGACATAAATTATATTCCCAAAAGATGTCAGCCAAAAGCATTGTCATCTTTTCCCACAAAGTTGGTCGAGTGCCGTGCGCTCACACGCGGCGTATTTTTCAATCAACTGGTCATAGACTTTTGTGGCCTTCGGGTTCGGGCGGATTTCGCTGTTGGGAACCGGGTCGGTAAAACCGGCCACGACTTTTTCCCATTTTGGCTTTTTCCCGGTCTGGACGAGCCAGCCGTGCGCGGCTCGCAACGCGGCGCCGAGGGCCGCGCTCTTGGAAACCTCGATGCGCTCGACCCGGCAGTTCATCACGTCGGCCATGATTTGCAAAATGGGTGAAGTCTGCGAAGCCCCGCCGGTGGCAAAAATACGATCCGGCGACACCTTCATCCATTGCGAGTGCAGCCGCATGGACATCATCTGCGCCTCCACGATGGCGCGGCAGTTTGCCGCGGCGTCTTTTTCATCGAGGTCGAACCGGTGGATGCCCGGCCGGTTCACGCGCGGAACAATCTCGGCCTCAAACCACGGCAGCAGTATGCCGCCGTTGTTGCCCGGTGGTGCGGCCTTCAGCGCTTCGCCGAATTTTTCCCAATCCTTGATGCCGTAGGCGTCGCGGATTTTTTCCCGGGCGAGCGACCCGTTCTTAAAACAAATCAACGTCATGTAATCGCCCGTCGGCGAACCGAACACGTGGCCTTCGCCGTGCTCGTCGGTCCGGCATTTCTTCATGGAGCCGAAATACGTGTCGCTGGTGCCGAGGCTGATGGCGACCATGCCTTCGCGGATCAAACCCAGCCCGACCACGCTGCACGGATTGTCACCCGACCAGACCAACGTCTGCGCTTCGGGATTCAGGCCGAATTTTTTGACGAAATACGGACTGACCGCGCCGACGACTTTCCAAGATTCGGCGAGCGGCGGCAGTTTCAGTTTCAAATCCGGCGCGGTGGCCGCCAGCGCGCCTGTGTGCCAGACCTTTTTGCGGATATCCATCAGGTTCATGCCCGCGCCGTCGCCGTAATCAATCGGCGCGATTTTGCCGGCGAGCAGCGACGCCATAAACGAGCTGACCAGCGCAATGCTCGCGGTCCGGGCATAGGCTTCCGGTTCGGTCTTGTAAAACTTGCGGATTTGCGGACCGGTGAAGCGCTCGAACGTGTCTGAGCCGGTGGCCTCGGCCGTGGCCTTGATGCCACCGAGCTTTTTCCGGATTTCGGCGCATTCAACGGCGGTCGAGGAATCCATCCAAATGGGCGAGGTTGGCCGCGAAAAAATGCCGTCCGCCTTCGTTCCCGTCTTCGCCCGGTTTCGACGCGGCAGGTCACTTCGGCGCGACAAGCGCAAATTTTCGACCAAAGGTTTTTGCGGGTCCAATTTCGCCAGCGCCTCGGCGGCGTGGTCGTTGAGATAAACCGAGCCGTGCTGCTGGCCGCTGCCGCTGATGGCCAGGATTTGGCCCAGCGCGACGCCGTCCTTTTTCATTTCGGCGAACAGCCGGTCGAGCGCCTCGGCCCACATCAACGGCGAGCTGCGTTTGACCAGCGGGTCGGCATTGGGCAGCACGCCGTTCCGGGTGCCGTATTGCGGCAGCGCCTGGTCGAAGTTCAGTGATTTTTCGTGGATGACCTTGCGCGTGTCGAGGTCAATGACGACGGCGCTCAGGCTTTGGGTGCTGGAATCGAGTCCGAGAAATAATTTGGCCATGGAAATTTGAATATGTCGTTTGCTCCCGATTGGGTAACAATAAATTTGAACCATGCAATCGAAAACTGCGTTTTGGCTTCATTTTCATAGTATTGTCCTGCTCTGCGCGGTTGCGGCGCCCACCGCACCGACCCAGGCTGCGTCGGCCGCCGTCGCGCTGAAGCGCTCTGGCGCGCCGCCGGAGGCTTCGTCGAGGCGAGTTGCCCGGCACGCGCTTGTGACGCGACACAACGGAGCGATGGTGTTTACGACGAAATAGAACGGAATTCTTGTGGCTAATGAAGTGAATCTTCCTGTTGTCGGCGAATACTTCTCCAGTGACGTGTACCTGCCGGCTGCCCCGACGAGAAATTCGTCGCCCTTTGTGTGGGTGAATCCAGCAGAAAAATGATCACGGATAAATCAACCGGAGAAAAACACTGCCGTTGGCCGGATTGATGGGGATGAAAATCTGGTTTGCAAGTTGTGAATTGGGGACGACGGCCCAATTCGTGCCGAGACCTTTGCTCAAACTGTTTGTTTGGATTTGCAACGACCAGCCGAGATGGTCTTGCGGCCAGGAAAGTTGCAACTGGCTCCCGCTGATCCGGGCGGCCAGGCTTGTTGAATCCAGGGAAGGCAAGGGCGCGGCTCCACCCACAGGCCGACCATTCTCAGGGGTTGGCAATTAACCAGCCCCAACCGAAACGAACATTCGCGGAGTGCCCAATTTTCAAAGCTGATTGCAAAAAAATGATGATGACAAATCCGGGAAGCAGGATAGAGTTAAATTAACCAGTAAAAGTAACAATTCAGAGAACCCTAAAAGAAAGTTGTAATATTATGAAACGTTTATCTTTGGTGGCTGTCGGTGTCAGTTGCATGCTTTTCCAGAGTGCTTATGGAACGCTGCTGTTTTCGGATGGATTTAACTATGACTCCGGGGGTCCCCTCGCCGGCAATGTCAATCCTGGGAGTGGTGACACTTGGGGCGTTGGAAACAGTGCCATGACGATTGGCAGCGGCAATTTGACTTACCCGGGTTTGGAGGACTTGGGAGGCAACGATCTCTCAATCGTTTGGAATGGCGGAACCGCCGGCTCTGTTACAAACGGTTTTGCAAATATTACCAGTGGGACCATTTATTATTCCTTCCTCCTTGACGTCACCACGGCTCCCGGTGGCAACAGCTACCTGACTTCGTTGAATCCGGGCACCTCCACCCCGAACGGCAGTTCTGATGCCATCTCAATGTACTTTGGAACTGTCACTGGCGGTGGTGGTTACAGATTGGGCGTGCGCGGTGGGGGTGCTTCCGCTGTTTATACATCTTCCAGCACTCCCTATTCCTTGAGCACCACCTATCTCGTCGTTTTGGGATATAATTTTAATGGGGGCGTGGCTGCTAACAACCTGTCCCTGTGGATTGATCCGACTAGTTTTGGTGGCAGCGCGCCGACAGCCACTTTGACCTTAACCCCAACCACGGTGGCGACCGGCATTGACAATGTAGGCTTCAAGGTTCAAAGCAGTGTTGCCGGTGCATTTCTCGTTGATAACCTTCTTGTTGGCACGACGTGGGCGGACGTAACGGTACCCGAACCTACGACGTTCGCTTTGGCTGGTTTGGGCCTGCTCGGTTTGGTTATTGCGCGCCGGATACGCCGGTAATATCGGTTGTTATTTTATTCATGACAGGCGCTGGTAATTTTCCGGCGCCTGTTTGGTTTTTCAGAGTGACCCAGCCGATCAACAGCGGATTGTTCCACCGGCAAATTAATAATGGCATTCACAAGCGCTGCCGGACAAAATCACTCGAAAAGCATGGCCGCTCCCAAATTACAGTCCTTCTCCACAGGCCCGGATGGTAAATGGACAGTTCCCGGCATCTGTGTCCTTCTGGCGGTGGCGGTGTTCATGGTTTTCGGCCAAACCCTTCGTTACGGGTTCGTCAATTTCGATGACGATGGTTATTTTTCCTCCAATTATCATGTCAAGGCCGGGTTGACCTGGAGTGGTGTGTCATGGGCTTTTCGGACGGGATACGCCAGCAACTGGCATCCGCTGACGTGGTTATCGCTCATGCTCGACGTGGAATTATTTGGAACCGGTCCGTCAGGCCCGCATCTGACCAATCTAATCCTGCACGCGGCCAACGCGATGCTGTTGTTTCTCCTGTTAAAGCGATTGACTGGCACCCTATGGCCCAGTGCCTTTGTCGCGGTGCTGTTCGCCATTCATCCGCTCCATGTGGAGTCGGTGGCGTGGGTGTCCGAGCGCAAAGACGTATTAAGTGGGTTGTTCTTCATGCTGACACTGTTGATGTATGCGCGGTATGCACAGAATTGTGCCAAGAGTCAGGTGTCAGGTGTCAGGTGGTTGGGATCGCGCGACTATTGGCTTGCGGTTCTGTTTTTCGCGTTGGGACTGATGAGCAAGCCGATGCTGGTGACGCTGCCATTTGTGCTTTTGTTGCTGGATTACTGGCCGCTCGGAAGGGTGACAAGTGACAAGTGGCGGGTGACAAGATTCCGAATTCCTGTCCCTCAACTCTCATCTCTCAACCATTTACTACTGGAAAAGCTGCCGTTTCTTTTGTTGAGCACGGCTTCGTGCGTGGCAACCGTCATTGCCCAAAGGGAAGCCATCAAGTCCATGATCGTCCTGCCTTTTACCCTCCGGCTCAACAATGCCCTGGTTTCCGTTGTCACCTACATCACGCAGATGGTCTGGCCGGCCAACCTGGCTGCGTTTTATCCCTACCGATTCGATACGCCAGCCTGGCAGATCACGGGTGCTGGTGTGTTGCTGCTCTTCATAACCGTGCTGGCATTCCGGACCGCCCAGCGATTCCCCTATTTCCTGGTTGGCTGGCTGTGGTATCTCGGGATGCTGGTGCCAGTGATTGGATTGGTTCAAGTCGGAGGCCAGGCACATGCCGACCGTTACACCTACCTGCCGCAAATCGGCCTATATCTGGTCATTGTCTGGGTGATCAGGGATTGGACAGCCGGCTGGCGTTGGCGTCGTCCGGCGCTGGGAATGGCGGCATTCAGCGTGGTGGCCGTCCTGATGGTCTGTTCCCTGAAACAAACGGCCTATTGGCAGAGCGACGAATCTTTATGGACACATGCCCTGGCCTGCACTTCGGAAAATTACACCGCCCATAACAACCTCGGTTATGTGCTGGTTGCCCAAGGCCAACCTGCCGAAGCCATCAAACACTATCAGGAAGCCCTGGCAATCAACCCCAATTACTCGGAGGTCATCAATAATCTGGGCACGGCACTTCTTAACCAGGGACGGTTGGATGAAGCGGCTAAATATTATCACCGGGCCCTCGAGATTTATCCCGACTTTGCCGAGGCCTACAATAACCTGGGCATCCTGTTGACGAAACAAGGTCAGACCGTCGAAGCCATCGAACAATATCGGAAGGCCATTGAACTCAACCCCAGCCGTGCAGAGTTTTACAACAACCTGGGCAACCTGCTGTCCAAACAAGGCCGAACCGACGAGGCCATCGAGCAATTTCAGAAAGCGCTTGAGGTTGCACCGGACAATGCGAAGGTCCGTTTCAATCTGGCCAATATTTTGACCGCCAAGGGACGGTGGGACGAGGCCATTGAACAGTATCAGCAGGCACTGAAACAGATGCCGGACTCCATCCATGCCCACTATCAACTGGGCCTGGCGTTGCAAAGCCGGAGCAAGTTCGCAGCGGCCATCACACAGTTTCAGAAGGTTCTCGAACTTGATCCCAAGCATGTTACGGCTCGAAATAATCTGGCCTGGTTGCTGGCCACCTGTCCGGAGAACTCGTTGCGCGATGGGAAAAAAGCGGCGGAACTGGCACAACAGGCCGTGCAACTTTCCGGCGGCAAGTCTCCGGAGATTCTGGACACGCTCGCGGCGGCCTATGCCGAGGCTGGGCGATTTCCTGAAGCGGTCGCGACGGCCCAACGGGCGTTGGATCTCAGTGCCGTGCAAAACAACAAACCCCTGGCTGAAGTCATCCAAAACCAGCTCAAGCTCTATGAAGCCAATTCCCCTTACCACGAACAACCGTAGCCATCATCCTTGCTCATCTTTGAATGACCGGCAAAAACAGCGCAATCCCTAACCAGGCCGGAAATGGCGTGGCGAACAATTTCCTGATTCACGACGCCGATCAGCTGGAAAAGTATTTCAGCCGCGGCGATTACCGGACGGAGCCCGAAATGATTTTGACCCTGGTTATGGATACACCATCCGGAGAAAAACGGAGCCGTTGGTTGGATTGATGGGGATGAAAATCTGGTTGGTGGCCGTAGAATTGGGCACGTTCACCCAGTTGGACCCCAAACCCGCGTTAAGACTGTTGGTTTGAATCTGCAAGTGCCAACCGAGATGATCCTGCGGCCAGGACAGTTGCAATTGGCCACCGTCGACTTGCACGACAATATTGGTTGGCGCCGATGAAGGCAGCGGTGCGGCGCTGGCCTGCAGGGAGTTGGTGCTCTCGCCGCCGGAGACCGCCGTGACGACGTAATAATAAGTCACGGCATTGGTCACCGCCGCGTCGGAATAGTTGGTTGTTGTTATGCCGCTGAAAATGGCAGGGTAAGGTCCGCCGTCGGTCGTACCGCGTTTGAGATTGTAACTGGTCGCGCCCGCAACGGCATTCCAATTCAAAATGATCAACAGGTTCGTTCCTGTCGCCGTGAAATTTGTCGGGGCTGAAGGCGCGGGCAAAGTCACGACCAGTTTCACCTGTCCGGTGCTGCTGGTGTCGAAGGCGTAGTTGTAGCCTGCGGGCGTCGAGCCGAGAACGGGAAGGTTGCCGCTTAAATTACCGGTGTAGGTCAGCAGGATATACGTGCCCACCCCGAACCCCGCGCCGTTCGTCACGTTGATGGTTCCACCCAATGCCAGGTTGCCCACCACTGCCACCCGATTGGTGTTGGGGTCCAGCACATAATTCAACACGGTACTGGGGAACAACATGAAATTGTTGCTGATGGTAAGGATGCTGTCAGCGAGGGTCACGGGGCCATCATCAATGGCATTGGTGTTTTGGAGCGACGCCTGGGCGTTGTAAAAAGCCAGGCTGTTACCATAACCGTTGGTGGTCAACCCGTCGAGCGTGACGAGGTTGGTGGCAAACACGCTGTTGGTGATGATGAGTTGCGCGTTGTACAACAGGAAGGTAGTGGTGCCGTTGGGCACGATGATTTGGGAATCGGCAAACTGGAAGCCGCGAGCGTTGTAAACATCAAAGGATTTTGAGGCCGTGATGTTGACATGGCTTAAAAGGATGTTGGTGGCGGGCACTTCCATGCGCGCCCAAATGATGCCCGCGATGCCACCGCTGGCCACCGTCGCGTTCACGTTGCTGATGGTGATGTTGCGCCAGACCGGGACAGTGGCAGTGGTAACGGCCTGGGTCGAAGCGAAGTACGGTGAGACGCTGGTGGGCGTGCCGAATTGGCCGCCGCTGGCATAATAGCTGTAAATGACAATTGCACCGTCCACGATGTTGGTCATCCCGATGTTATAGTAGTTGAGATTCTGCGCGATACCGCCTTCACCGCTGCCACCGGTGCTGTTGGTATTGGACTTCATACGAATGCCATAGTCCGTGCCAATGTTGGTGCAGTTGATCACCGTGAGGTTTGACACGCCGCCAGCAGTGTTGCTGCCAATGGACACACCATGGCCGGCGCCAAAGGCGCAATTGGTGACAATGGTGTCAGAGGAGGGAACGCCGGCACTGCTGGTTCCGAGAGCAATGTTATCGTCGCCGTCGCTGATGGAGCAATTTTGGATCAGACAATTGGTCCCGACCAAATCAATGCCGTCTGTGTTGGGGGAAGTCCCGGGCGTGTTGATGGTGATTCCCTGAATCGTGATGTTCCCGCCGCCGCTCTTGAAGGCGATGTGCATCTTCGGCGGGTTTTGCAGGGTGACATTCTGGATCAGCACCCGCTGGCATTTGCTCAAGCTGATCATGTAGGGCCGCTGCGAGGTGCTTAGCCCACTCCACCAACCGGTCGCGGTGGCCTGCCCATCAATCGTGCCCGAACCGCTGATCTCGACGTTGGTGATGCTGGAGCAGGTGATGAAATCCGATGGCGATGTTCCTCCCGGGTATGTGCCATAGGGCAACATCGCCAGGGTCGCATTGGTATCAATTTGCAGGTTGACATTGTTCTTGAACGTGAGCGGACCGCACAAAAACGCGCCCGGCGTGCCCGGCGCGGGAATCCTGACCGTGCCGCCGTAAAAACCATTGGTATTACCTCCCGTTGCCGCCGCGTTGATGGCATTCTGAATGGCGGTGGTATTGTCGGTCGTGTCATTCGTCGCGTTGTAAGGCGCGTTGGTGATGGTGATGATGTTGTTGGTATTGATGTTTGGCAGTGTCGGCGCAGCCAGCGCCGTTGAAACCAATGCGAACAACCCGGCACACGCCGGCGAGAACGACAGATAGTGACGCAACATGATTGTTACAACGATTTTGGCTATAGGAATTATACCACGATTTGAATCATTTTGCCGGTTCCAGCGAACAGTTCACCAGCTTCACGTCGGCATCCTGGACCACATCCGGTTTGGCCACCTGCTTGAAGGTCGAATTGTAAATCCGCACGTTGCTGATTTCGGCGCCGGGAAATCCCCGGACGTTCAGCACGCGGGGAGTATGGTCAACGGCGATGTTTTCCATCTCCACATTGCGCGCGACCGGCCTGTAAATTCCGTTGGTCCCTTCTTCGTAGAGAAAATCAATCTGTAAAACGGAATCCGCCACCCGGCCCACGTTCACATTCCGCATGAAGATGTTTTGAATGACACCGCCCCGGACGGCATTGGACTTCAACCGCAGTGCGCAATTCAAGCGCGGGCTGCTCATCTCGCAGTTCTCCACAAACACATTGCTGCAACTGCCAGAAATCTCGCTGCCGATGGCCGTGCCGGCGTGGCCGTCGCGCATGGTGCAATCGCGGATGACCAGATTCACCGATGGCACGCCCACGCGACGGCCATCGTCGTTGCGGCCGGACTTGATGGCGATACAGTCATCCCCCGTGTCGAACAGGCATTTTTCAATCAGCACGTCGCGGCAGCTTTCCGGGTCGCAACCGTCGTTGTTCGCACCATGCGAAACGATGTTCACGCCCCGCACGATGACATTGGTGCAAAGCACCGGATTGATCTCCCACATGGGCGAGCGGAGGAGGTAGACGCCTTCCACCAGCACGTTGCGGCAACGGTTGAATTGGATGAAGTTCGGGCGCAAATAATCGCCTTCACCAAACCGGCGTTGTTCGACGGGCACCCCGTCCCTGGCCATTTTTTTAAGACGTTCATTGGCGGCCTTTTGCGTGTTGGCATCGGCTCCCTTTCCACCCTTCCACGACAGCCAGTTTTCCCCGGTGGCCTGGCCGTCCAGCGTGCCTTCACCGGTCACCGCGACATTGTTCTGACCGAAGGCATAAATGAACGGCGAATAATTATAGCATTCGACGCTTTCGAAACGGCTGAAGACCGCGGGCAAATAGGCCCTGGGATCCGTCCTGAATTTCAGCGTCGAGCCGGCGTCGAGATGCAAATTCACACCACTTTTCAAATGAATCGCGCCGGTGAGGAATTCCCCGGGAGGAACCACCACGCTGCCGCCACCCGATCCGGCACAAGCGTCAATCGCCCTGCCGATCGCCACGGTACAATCGGTCTTGCCGCCGGCCGTCGCGCCGTAATTCGTGATGACAAAATCACGCGCGGGAAACACCGGCGCCTGGATGCGCGCCAGAATTTCTGGCACCTGCGCCCATTCAGCCTGCTCCGCGCGGAGCAGCGGGGTTGCGAGCAACGTGATTAGAAAAAGTGGAATTGTTTTTTCCATGGTCCGATTTTGTTTGTTGGTTCCCGTTTATTTCTGCGGATTTTCCAACCCCTCGATTTCGGCGTTTTCAGCGCTAAAAGCCGGGCCGCTTTTTACCGTCACCGAAGAATTTTTGAATTGGATGCCTTTGGCATTATGAATCGTCAGGCCTGTGTTGGCCGAGAGAATTACATTTTCAAAAACGACGTTCGAAATGCAACTGTTCGGCAAACCTAGAATGACGCCCGCCGATTTCTGGCAGGTGGCCTTGAGGTTGGTGACGCGGATGTTGCGGTAAACCGGAATTTTTTCACCGGCAGATGGCGCGCTGGTTTCTTTTGGGGGAGATGACCGCACAGCGTCTTTGGCGGAATTGTTCATGTAGTAACAGGTGAACGTGATGGCCGGATCCACATTCTTCATGGTGAGGTCGCTGTAACTGATATTCTCTACAATTCCGCCCTTGCCGCGCTGGGATTTGATGCGGATGCCGTTCTCGGTGTTTTCAAAAGTGCAATTTTTCACGGTCACGTTGCGCACTCCGCCGGCGGTTTCGCTGCCGATGGACATCCCATGTCCGTGCAGAAATGTGCAATCGGTCACGGTGATGTCTTCGCTGGCGAACTCGCGACCGGCGACTTTCTTTCCCGCCTTGATCGCCACGTTGTCGTCGCCCACGTCAATCCGGCATTTGGTGATTAAAACATTTTTGCAGGCGCTTGGATCAATCGCATCCGTGTTCGCTGCATGTTCCGGCGCAAGAATTGTTACATTGGAAACAACAACTCCTTCGCAATCGGTTGGGACAAAATGGAACTTGGGCGAGTTTTGCACCGTGAGGTTTTCCAAGCGGACGTTTTTGCAGCGGGTCAGCACAATCAGATTCGGGCGCGGCAGCGTGTAACCGGAAACTTTCTGGCGGGCTTTCTCGGCTTCTTCCCACCAGACCGCGCCGTTGCCGTCAATCGTGCCTTTGCCAGTGAAAGTCACGTCCGTCAAATCCTTGCCGCTGATGAACGGGATGAAATCACCGCCGCCCTTGAGAAAATCCGATTGCGTTGGCGAAGCCAGCAGCGTGGCGCCCGCTTCGAGCAACATCGTGGTTTTGGTGCGGATGGTGATCGGCTGGCTCAGATAAATTCCCGGCGAAAATTTCACGGTGGCGCCACCGGCCCGGCCACAAGCCTCCAGGGCTTTTTGAATGGCGGCGGTGTCGAGTGTCCTGCCATCGCCTTTCGCGCCAAACTGGCGGACGTCAAATACTTTTGACCCGTCAGCGGCTTGGAGCGAAATGGCAAAAAAAAGAAAAACCCATGTGGCGGTGCTGGCCAAGCGCATATGGAAAGTAAAATGCATTAATTGGTCCCGGCTGAACACACCAATTTGAGCAAATCAGTTTTAAAAAAATGCACTCCCATACCGCCGGCTTTCCTTGCAAACCACGTCGGCAATTTTACAACCGGTTGGGTTGATATGCAGTCAATCCACAGCCGTTCCTTGATGCCGACGTCTGGCCGCACCGGATTTTTTTGACAAGAACGTCAACCGTCACTCCGGAAAGCCGGGTAATTTTTCGCATTGGCGCAGCGGAAGTCATAGCGCATACAAGTTTCCCGGACCGGCATGGACGACTTGAAATCCAACGGCATATCAATGAAACCAATCGAAGCGGGGTGCGTTTGGCAATGGAAGGTTTCGAGAAAAGAAGCGTTGCGAATCGTGCAGAAAGCATCAAAAAAGAACCGCCAGTGGAGCGTTTTCTCCACCGGCGGCCTTGTCTTGCAAATCTGCTGATTAAGGCAGGTCCAAAAGATAGAACCTGTCGGGCACACCCGGCACGATGGAGTTCGTAACCGAGAATGCGCCTCCCGTGATGAAGGTGTTGGTAAATATGCGTGTCCAGCTCGATAACGGCGCAGCCACGTTGGTCGAAGACAGAACATAGTACGTGCCGCCCGCACTCCCAGTACCATTGGTGCCGCTGAATACCAGGTTCGCGCCGCTGAGAATTATGGATGTAATCACCGGCTTGGCAACGGTGAGGGAAGCCACCGAGATGCTGCCATCCGTAGCCAGGTTGTTGTTCCATGTCACGCTGCCGCCGGTCACGGTCAACGCGGCACCATTGGTCAGCGCCTTGTTAAACAGCTTGAACTTGTCCCCGACCACCAAGGCAGTCGAACCGGCGTTCGTCACGATCAACGTTCCGATGCCACCATTGGTCAGTGTGCCGCTGACCGACGCGACGTCATTGGACTGTGGTGATAGCGACTTGTTAAGTTTGAAGAACAGGTTGCCGTTCAAGGTGAGACCGCCGTTCATGGCAAGCGTGCCGATGGCGGAAGTGCCGGGGGCGAGAGTGCCGCCAGACGACACCGTCACCGGTCCGAGAACGGCACCGGAGCCACCGAGCGTGCCACCCGCCACCGTTACGGTGTTGGTGCCAATTTGTCCGTTCACCAGCAACGTGCCGTTACTGATGGTCGTCGGGCCGGAGTAAGTATTGATTGCGCTCAATACCAGCGTGCCCGCACCGATCTGTATGATGCCAAAGCCCAGGCTGTTATCACTGATAACGCCGGAAATTGTGCTTGGAGTGGTGGTGTTTTGCACATTGATTGTCCGGTTGGTGGGACCAGTGTTGTCCGTGCTCGAGAGGATAAACGAGCCGGCAAGAGTCAGGCTGTTGCTGCCGCTGAGGGTCAAGGTTTCAGTGTTTGTGGCGCTGGTATAAGTGATGGTGTTGGCAATCGTGTGGGCGCCTCCGCTGGCAAACAAGTGACTTTCGCCACCTTCGCTACCTACAGTAATGCCCACCATGCCCGTGCCCAGCGGACTGGAATTTGGCCAATTTGCAGCATCTGTGCCCACGCCGACATTGCCACTGCTGAGGAGAACGCTGTAGCCACTCGGCCCATTGCCATTATTATCCACACCACTGTCATTGAATGTATTGGCGGCATTATTAAAGATGACACTCCCATTACCGCGCGGCACAAACTGCCCACCGGTGCCGGTAATGAGACCGTTGTAAACCTGAACGCCATTGGTGCCGTTATAAGGAGCAAGCTGAACTTCATTGCCAACGGTGGTAATTTCAATCGGAGCATTGTTGGTAAAAAATCCGTATAGCCGAATTCTATCCGCCGTTGCACTGGTATCCCATTTGTCATAAATGGTGAGCGTCGCACCAGACGACCCGGTCAATGCATTTAATATGACAAAGGCATATGATGAGGTTCCATCAATTTGGAGAGTGCTGTTGGCGGTAACATTGATATTGCTCAAGCCAACAGTTGTTGAACCCGATTTTAACCCCATTTCCAATGTTCCACCGGCCAACGTCACGGTGCCGATGCCGAGTGCCCTCTGGCCGGAGTCATCAACAATCACCCTGCCACTGCTGATGATTGTGCCCCCGGTATAGCTGTTTGCGTTGCTGATTGACAGTGTGCCTGAACCGTTCATGAGCAAAGAAACCGGCCCGGCAATATAGCCGCTGCCATTCATGAAATAACTCTTGGAGGCGGTTTCATTGATTGAGCTGGGCGCCAAAGCACCAACCAAGGTCACGACTTGATTGGTTGAAGAATCATCAAAAGTTACGTTATCGCCCTCGTTGAAAACCACAGCACTGCCGGCACTGTTGGTCCAGTTGGCAGTGGTGGCCAAATCCCAGTTCGTATTGGGATTGCCCCCCTGCCAGACCAGGTTCGCCGGCGCGGCGAGGGTCAACGCCGCGATTGGAGTTGAAGTGGCTGCCAGACCGCAACTGTTGGTGATGATCACATAATAACCATTGGCGGCCGTGGCGGCGTCGGCAGTGGTCGCCGGAGAAATGACGAGCATATTGGTTTGGGCGCCGGATACATTGCCACCATTGCTCAGGCCGGTTCCATTTTTATACCATTGATAATTCAACCCGTTGCCGGTGGCGGTCACAGAGAAGGTTGCATAGCCATTGGTAGCGACCGTTATCGAGCTCGGCTGGGTGGTGATGTTCGGTCCGGCCAGGACTGTCACGACGGCGTTGCTATTCATCCAGCCGACATTACCACTGACTGTGTTGCTCGCCAACACGGTGTAAACCCCGGAAACCGATTGCGACCCGAAGCTGACGGCGGAACCAGTGCCGGTGACGGTTTGTCCGGAGAATGCACTGTTGATGTAAAGCCAATAGACATTGCCCGTAACTGAGCTGCTCAAACCAACAGGAAATACTTGGCCCGGACACCCGGCGCCGCCGCCCGTCACGTTGAAGGTGGGCCCGGGCGCAGGACCCGTTGGCGTCACAACCGACCAATTACTGCCCACACGAAGTTCGTCAAACAGGTTGGTGGAAATGACCGAGCCGCCTTGTCCGGTGCCGTATATAAGACACAAGCCTTGCAGTGTGGGCGGAGCGGTCATCGGGCCGCCGGTGCCATCGCCGGGGTTGGAGTTGGTGGTATAGATGGTCGGGGCCGGGATGTTGGCGTCGTTGCCCAAGGAGGTCGGATTGACCCAAAGGTCCACCTCCCCTCGATTTGTGTTTATATTATTTGTAAACACGTAGGCCAGCACAATAAAGTAGGTATTGCCGGGGGTCAAAGCACTGGTTGTGTTTGTCAACGGGTAGGTGTTGTTGTGCACATCAAACTGCAACTGGCCGGTCGGGGTGACCCAAACGGAGACCCCGCTGCTGCCGCTCGCTGAACTGATGGTCGCGGTCTCGACCTCACCAATGATGGGGCGGGCGGCGGTGGGCAGTGATTGAATGTTCAAAAGGAATGAGAGGTAATTCGTCCCGCTGGTCTGTGGCGGAAACGGTGCGGCGGTGCTTCGACCGACAGCTGTGGGTCCCATTATTCCTCTGGGAGGACTATACGGATCGGGAGCCAGGCCGGGATAACTCAAGGCATAGTTGGTGCTAACGAAAGGGCTGCTATTGGTGCTCATGCTGTTGCCCGTGCTCCAATTGGTGTACACCTGCTGGCAATTAAAGGGGTCTTGGGTGGATGTGTTTTTCCCGATCCAGACGCCTTCCGGGTATTCGCCAAACGGTTCATAAACCGGAAACGAGAATTGCGCCTGGGCGCTCTGAATAAGGAGCAGAAGGCCGCACATTCCGATGATTTTTTTAAACATTGGGGTTGGGTTTTTTCTCATAATTCGGGTTGGGTTGGGTTTTTCCCCCATCAGTTGGGGTACCGTTCAATTTATTATAAACCTGTTTTATTGAGCATAAGCTCCACTGCCAGTAACCTGCTCCGTCCCCCCTCTGCCGTCAAAATAACCAAAGCTGCGAACAGTTTTATGCACTGGATTGATGGCAGCGCCCGGTTTGGCTAATGAGGAGTCGGCAAGTTCGTCAGCGTCCCCAACTGCCCACAGATCAGAAGGCGACACCCCGGCACGTCTGATTTGGTTCAAGTTCAACGGTTCATGGCCGTTCGAGCCGCTGGCGGCGTCATTTTTACCAAACGGTTCCGGACCTAATTCGGACCCCTGTGTACCCATCGTATTATTTTTTGGAAAGGCAGCGTCCAACAATGCTTTCGCCCCGTTTGCCCCGGTGCCTATGTTTACGGCATAGGATCCCATCGCATTGCCGTTTTGGGCATAAGACTGATAATTATCATCAGAGGGATTCACAAGGGTGGAGGCTGAGTCGATATTGGCCGGCCCCCAGAGGCTCGTCCAGGACGGGCATATGAATACTTTGACAACAAAGTTTGAAGTGGTTCCAACAGTTTTGGGATCCGGCAGGGTTAGATATTGCCATATATATACCGGCAACCATTTCAAGCACCCCCCCGTATGCACGCCGTTGTAAACCGGAACCTGGCCATAAGTAAGTCCATAGTTCACACCCGGATTTCCACGGCAGCCCGGGCCCGGCGGACACTGATCGTTATAATCGTTAAAATACATCTGCAGCGCCAAACAGGTTTGCTTCATGTTGGCCGTGCAGTTCATCAAATACGCCTTGCGCTTGGCCAGAGCGAGCGCCGGCATCAACATTGCCGCCAAAATGGCGATGATGGCGATGACCACCAGCAGCTCAATCAGCGTAAAGGCCACGCGCCGGTTGACCCTTTGGTCTGTCTTTTTGTAAAAACAATTCAAATTTTTCACTGCTTGAAAACTACCATTTTATTTCTGCCACTGAGTTTCAAAAATTTTTAAAAAGTTGTTTCTGGAAACACGGATGAGCAAAAATAACGCATATTTTACCATTTGGAAATGGCGAAGGTTTGCAAAGTTATTTGAAAAAAGCGCACAAGCGTGCGGAAAAGCTTGTAAAATCGGGTGCTTCGTTTTAGTGTGCCGTCAAAATATGGCCAAAAGACAAAAGCGCGTCCTCCTGGCTCTCGGCTGGTATGATTACCATTTGCATCAGGGCATTGAGAAATATGCGCGGGAACAAGGCTGGCATCTTTACGCCAATATGGCCCGGGAAAAGGTGATTCCCTGGGGCTGGGAAGGCGATGGCGTTCTGGCCTGGCTCGGCGCGGGCGACGACCTCGCGGAATTTGTCAAAGCCGTCAACAAGCCGACGGTGGATTTCAGCCTGCGGCGTCCGCAATTGAACTTTCCCCGCGTGCTGGAAGATCACGCGCACGCAGCGCAACTGGTTGCCGACCATTTTCTGTCCCGCGGCTTCACCCATTTTCTTTTCTACAGCGACATGGACAACTGGTCTTATGAGGAGCGCGGCGAAGGGTTCATCAACGCGTTGAAACACGCCGGACACCACGCCAACTGGCTCCGCTGGCACCAGTCGGCGGCTTTCACGACCGGCCGCGATGAATGGAAACAAAAGCGCAAATGGCTCGCAGCGGAAATGAAAAGGGCACCCAAGCCGCTCGCGGTTTTTGCCGCGAACGACCAGCAGGCGTTGGACGTGCTCGAATCTTGTGAGAGCGTGGGCATAGCCATTCCCGAACAGGTCGCCATCATCGGCGCGGAAAATTATCTGCTGGCGCCGGATGCCATGCGCACGCCCATTTCCAGCGTGGACACGAATCTGGAGACCCTGGGTTATCGCGGCGCGGAACTGCTGGACAATTTGATGAACGGCAAACCGGCGCCCCCCAATCCCATTCGCATCCCTGCCGCGGGAATCGTTGCCCGCAAGAGCAGCGACATCCTGACCATCGCGCACAGGGGCGTGGCCCGGAGCCTGCGCCACATCTGGGAGCACAGCCACGAACCCATCTGCGTCAAAGACCTGGTCGGGGTCGCCGCGATGTCGCGGCGCGGGCTGCACATGGCGTTTCTGGAACATCTCGGGCGTACGCCCGGACAGGAACTTCAGCGCGTGCGGATTGACCGGGCCAAACAATTGCTGATCAGCTCAAACCATAAAATTGAGACGATCGCCGGGATGTGCGGCTACCAAAGTGCAAACAGCTTTTGCATCGCTTTCAAACGCGTCACGGGAATGTCGGCCAAAACATTTCGCAAAAAAACCCCGGGCTTCGGACTGGCCTATGAAATGGCCCGGAAAAACAAACCCGGCCAGAAGTGACGTTCCTTTCCGAAATCCTCCAAATGAACCGTTTGTTTTTCCTCGCGCCGGTCGTTTGGATTTTTTCCTGTCTGCATCTGGAGGCGCAGACGAATCTGTTTGTCGCCGCCGATGGCAGTGCCCCATTCAAATCCGTGCAGGAGGCCGTCATGTCCGTGCCGTCGGGCAGCAACACGAATCCCGTCATCATCCACATCAAGCCGGGCGTTTACAAAGAGTTGATTTACATCCAGCGCGAGAAACGCTTTTTCAAATTGGTCGGCGAGAGCGCGACGAACACGGTGCTGACTTTTGGTTTGTATGCCAGCCTCACCAACTTTGACGGCAAGCCGATGGGAACTTTTCACACGCCTTCGACGACGATTGACGCGGACGATTTCACGGCGGAGAACCTCACGTTTGAAAATTCCGCAGGCGCGGTCGGGCAGGCCTTGGCCATCCGCGTGGACGGCGACCGCGCCAGTTTCCGCAACTGCCGTTTTCTCGGCTGGCAGGACACGATTTTGCTCAATCGCGGACGGCAGTATTTTGAAAAATGTTACATCGCCGGCGCGGTGGATTTTATTTTTGGCGCGGCGACGGCGTGGTTTGAGAAATGCCACATTAACTGTCCCGGCAGCGGCTACATCACCGCCGCCTCGACGCCGGTTGACGAACCCTTTGGGTTTGTTTTCGCGAATTGCAAAATCACCGGGGCAAAGCCGGACGTGAAAACATTTCTCGGCCGGCCGTGGCGGATTTACGCCAGCACGATTTATCTGAACACGGAAATGTCCGGGGTCGTCCGCCCGGAAGGCTGGAACGACTGGAAAAAGCCGGGGGCGCACACCACGGCGCGTTACGCGGAGTTCAACAACACCGGTCCGGGCGCGAGTCCGACGACCCGGCCTGACTGGATCAAACAATTGACCCCAGCCGAAGCGGAAAAAATCACGGTGGAAAAAGTTCTTGGCGGCGGGGATGGTTGGAATCCGGTTGCGATTCAAAATTCACCGTTCGGAGCCAACCGTTTGAACATCGAATACGGCGAGGCGGGTGGTGAAAAATTATTGCTCGACGCGCACGTTCCCGACGGTGAAGGAAAATTTCCCGTCGCGATCATCGTTCACGGCGGCGGCTGGGGCAATGGCGACAAAGAGACAGACCTCGTGCCGGTCTTCGCGCCGGTCGCGACGAATTTCACCTGGTTCACGATCAATTACCGGCTCGCACCGACGAACCGCTGGCCGGCGTGTTTTGAAGACGTGCAAACGGCGATTCGTTGGGTGAAACAACACGCGGCGGAATTCAAGGGCGATCCGAACCGCATCGCGCTATTGGGTTATTCCGCCGGCGGCCAACTGGCGACGCTCGCGGCGATGTTGGCAAAAAAAAACACGCAAGTGCAGGCGGTCGTCGGGTTCGCGCCGCCGACAGATTTGGTCGCTGACGCGCAACGGCGCGGCAGTCTGGACCAATGGCCTTCGATGAAAAAACTTTTGGGCCGCGATGGGTTGGACGACGGGACGTTGAAGTTGTTGGTGGAAATTTCCCCGATCCATCACGTCAGGCCGGGGCTGCCGCCCTTTTTATTGATTCAGGGCAACACGGACAAAACGGTTGCTTACGACTTGACGCTGGAGTTTCAGGCGAGATTGAAGGCGGCTGGCGTTCTCTGCGATTTGATCACCCTCACAAACGCGCAACATCGCATCGCCGATTGGGACAAAGTTGCCCCGGGCTTTCAGGCAAAAATGATGGCGTGGCTGGGAGAAAAATTGACGGCGGAAACACCCGCGAAAAAATAATCGCGGATAAATGCCTGTGCGTTGTGTCCGCGATGAGCCTTCAAGCCGGAACCGTTTCGCACCGCGGCGAACAAATCGCCTGCGGGGTCTTTGCCTGGCCCAGCAACAACGGTTTCATGTGCCGCTCGAAAAGATTTTCCGTCACGTTTTTGGCGACGACGGCTTCGTGCTTTTTCAGCGCGTTGAGATAGCGGTCGCCTTTCTGGGCCGCGACTTTGAAGCTGATGTGCAGCAATTGACGGAAACTGGGATTGTAATCCTTGCATTTCTGGTCGTGGCGCAACGCGGAAACAAACTGGTGCGAACTCCAGTCGTTCACCACCGCCGCCCCCGGCAGTTTCGCCCGGTCAATGTCAATGACCGTCGCATAAGGCACGCATAATTCGTCCACCTGCTCAATGGCGGAGGCGTAAATTTCCTTGACGATTTCCAGGCCATCGCCGCCCGCTTCGGCGAGGCCGATGAGTTCTTCCAGCCACGTTGTGCCAGCGGTTTTGATATGCACGCCGGCGTCAAATTTCTTCAACGCGCGCCGCATCGGTTCGTAGATGGAAAATTTGTCGCTGCCGGAGTGGACGCTCAACTTGAGCGACGCAGGCAGTCCGTATTTCTTGACCGCAAATGCGATGACGGCGAGGTCCTCGTTGAATTCTTTTTCAAATTGTTTCACGTCGCCGACGTAATCCACGCCCTTGTTGAAACGGCCGGTGAACTTCGGCGCGACGGTCTGGATCGGAATTTTCTGGTTGGCAATCGCGGCAAGAATGATGAGCAATTCCGGCGGCGTCTGCGGACTGTCGGTTTCGTCCATCGAAACTTCGGTGATGAAATTTGCCGCACCCTTGGCCTTGACGATGTGCTGGTAGATTTTCCCCGCGTCCTGCGCGGCGAGTAAAAACTTGTTGGCGACGCGCTCGACTTCAGCGCGCGTGATGGCAAACGGCGGGTCAATGTGCGGAATGGAAATCGTGCCGACGAGTTCGGGATGGCGATCCACAAACGTCTCCACGTCCGCCGCGCTGGCGGGTTTGCCGATGCTGTCGGCCACGTCAATCGTGTAAAAATCCGAATGAGGAATAAAGCGGTCAACGGTTTCAAGGCGGATATGGTCGGCGTCCACATGATAGGGCTTGTTCCAGCCGAGTTCCCTGACGGCGGCATCGGCGGCGGCGCGCGTGCTGGACGGGTCGCTGCCGACGAAAGTGTGTTCCCGGTTGGATTTGTTCCAGACGGGAACAAAAAGCGCGCCGAGTTCGGTGGCGCGGATGCAAGCGCGAAGCTGTGCCTTGCTCTGATGCGCAAAGCGGTCACCCATGCCGAAGGAAAATTTGCCCAGCGGTAAAAATTGGCTCATAAGTTGATAGTTATTGTTTGAATGAAACAAACTCTTATAAAACCACCGCGAGTGACATCGTGTTCTTTTGCAAAATTATATGAAAATTATGCACTGGCGTCTCACCGGTTTGATGGTTGAGGGTTGAAAAAGAATTGGCTTGCGGGTTTGGACCCGGTCACCAGGCGGGGTATGAAAAATCAAACCCAACGCAGGCCAACGCCGGGCTGTTGATGGTGTAATTGCCGCTCTCGTGGTCGTCGTTGGCGAAAAGATAGACCTCCCAATGTTGATAATCCACCGGCACTGGATCATCAGTCAAAAACGGCGGGGCAGCGAATGTGCGCGTTGCCAGAATCAAATTCAAACAAACGTTCACCGAGACGCAGCGGGCATGGCGCTTGCCACTTGGCTCTGGCTAGGATTTGTGTCGGCTCCCGTCCAGGTTCGGCCAGGATGATTCAGGAGCCACCTTGAACTCGCACAAGTAGGAGGGTGCCATTTGCTTCGCCCGGGCCCGGCTTGATCACCTTCTCCTACCAGCCATTGCCCCTGCCGGAAACCAAGTCAAAAGCGTGTTGAGATGCCGAAAAGTGGCTTAGAAGTGGCTCAGTTGGATTTTTTTGATTCAATAACTTGGGTGTGAAAAACTCATAAAACTATTGAAAACATTGAACAAAATAAGTGGCGCACCCATCAGGAGTTGAACCTGAAACCTGCTGATCCGTAGTCAGCCGCTCTATCCAATTGAGCTATGGGTGCATCAAAAAGGAAAGGTAAATTACAAACCGGAGGCCGTCTGTGCAAGGAATTTTACCCGGTCCGGCAATTCAGTCCTTGAAAAGGTTCCGTAGCGCCAGCGCCAGAATCGTCAGCACCAGCATCAAGCCGCTCGGCATGAATTTTTTCGTCTTCGCCAGCCGCACCGCGAACACCACGAGCAGCGCCGCCAGGATGACGTTCGCCAGTCCGCGCGCGAACGCCGGTTGAAACACACCCGGCACCGCCGTCAATACCAGCGCCGCCGCAAATACCGACGACGAGATGAGCGACACCTTGCTGCCCGCCTTCAGAAAACCAATCAGCCCGCCGAGCAACAGCAGGACGATATAAACCCACAGGACTTTGTCTGCGAAATTATGCATCGCGCGCAAGCTGCCTCAATTTCCCGCCACGTCCAAGCTCAGAATTTCACCCGGCTCGCACTCGGCCACCACGTCGAACGGATGGCAGCACACCTCGCAGTCCGTTGTGAACTGCTGGCTCGGCACGCTCGTGTCCACCACCAGTTCGAACGCCTGCCCGCAGAATGGGCATTGGATCTTCCCGGAAACTTCCATGCACCAACCTCGCCCGCTCGCGGCTGATTTGCAAATCCCTTGCGTTCAGCAAACAAGGGAACACCCGGCATAATATTAAGCAAGCAACTTGAAACGGGTATGTCCAGGCGCCGTGGCAGAGAGGGCGAAGAAATTGGTTTGGTGTCCCGCCTTCAGGCGGTTCTGTGCGTTCAAACACCCTAAACGGGTGGACACCAAACAGAACGCCGCGCCCGGTCTAGAACCGCTTCGTAAGGGTCAATGTGACGGCGTTGCCCTGCGCCCGGTTCTCCGCCATGAATTCGTAATTGTAGCGGAGCGAGACGAAGAACATCTGCTTCGGAAAAGCCACGCTGACTTCCGGGCCGACGGCCGCCACGCGGTTGCGGCTGCTGGCTGGCGAGCCGCTGTTGGCGGTCACCTGTTGCTGGTAATAGCCCACCATGCCAAGGTCAACCACTTTGCACACGCCCTTGCTGACGCCCCATTCCAGCGTGTAGGCATCTCCGGGTGTAACGTGCGTGTCGCGTTGTTCGGTGTTGAACTCGTAACGGTTCAACGCCGAGACTGCCCAAGTCTTTTCCTCATCAATATACCAGGTGGCTCCGGCGGTTTGCATGAATGTCCAAAAGCCCGCGCCAATGCGCGTGGTGGGCTGGGGAGCGGAATCGCCCGTGGGTGCCCAAACGCCGCTGCCGACCGCAAAGTCAAACTGTTTGATATGCCAGGAGAGCGTGCCTTCGCCAAAAAAGTCGCCGATGCCGAAGGTGGTGCTGCTATATCCCGGGAATCCCAAGTGTTGATCAACCAGCGGCAGCAGGGCGTCTACGCCGACGTACCCGCCGAGGAATTTTGTGTCCGTGATCCAAATCACGCGGGGTATGTTCGCGTAAGTGAAGGCGTCGAGGTTTGGAATTTGGCGATTCTGGCCGGACGGGTCGTTTATTTGGCCGGCCCAGTAGAAGTAATTGTAGTCGCGGAAATAAACCCCTGGCGGCGGCAGCGAGGCGCCCTTGATGCCTTCAGAGCCAGGCACATATTGGGCCGAGGGTTGGGCCTGCAAAACACCCGGCAGCGTCACAAACGAGGCCGCCAGCAAGAGGAATTGAATTCGAGTTTTCATGGTTGTGGGTTGTTGTGTGTCTTTAAGTTGTTGTTTTAAACATCCTGCAGTTTTCCGGTGAGGTAGGTTTCATAGGCGCTCAGGTCGAGCAACCCGTGTCCGGACAGATTGAAAAGAAT
>DLMG01000266.1 GCA_002479245.1 Verrucomicrobia subdivision 3 bacterium UBA7542
CCATTGCGGTGAAACCAGGACCCGCTTTCCCGGCAACCAGTTATGGGTATCAACGATGAGATAACGAATCGCCCACGTCTCGTCATCAATGATAAAATCCTGGACGTGGCCAATCCCGCCGTCCAAGGCTTGGATGTGATGGCCACTCACACCGTAAGTGCTGCGCAAATGGGGATCCCACGCTTTCCCACCTTGGTTTGATTTTCTCCAATTTTTACGGTCACGCACAATGTAGGGATAAGCTCCCCAATTGTATGGGCCGCCCCAATACATCGGGTATCCATAATACCCGTAATAGGACTCCTCGAATTGTCGTGAGACGGGCTTGTCACTGTCCAAGGATGGACTGTGCTCGATCTGCTTTTTGGTTAAATCAATGGCGATGTTTTTTTCTTCTTTATTCACGGTGACCAGCGCATACGGGGAAATCAGCACCTGCCTGTCCGCGAGCCAGGTTCCTGTTTCTGCGACCAGATAGCGAATGGTCCAGTGCCGGTCATCGAAGTAGAATTCTTTGACCTTCCCTATTTCCCCGTCAAGGCTGTGCAATTTGTAACCTGTTAGTGTTTTGGCTTTGCTTAACATAATAGTTCTTTCGTTCTTTGAGTTTCGTTTTTGTTCGCTGTTGGCGTCCGGTTGACAGCGTGTTTGACAAATCAGTTGCGCCGCGATCTGCGCGGGTGCCAACACTCACTCAAATTGCGCCGGCGGGGGCGACTTTGCTATGGGGTATAACCCGGACATGGATTATGGGGGGACACCGCCCACCGAAAACAGATCCAGCCGGGAGTTTTTCATTTCGCCCCTTTCAATTTTCGATAACGGCGGATCAGGTTATTTGTCGAACTGTCGTGTTTGAGCCTGGGTGTGGTCGCGCTCTCAAGTTCGGGAACGATTCGCTGGGCGAGCACCTTGCCCAACTCGACGCCCCATTGATCGAACGAATCAATGTTCCAAATCGCGCCCTGCGTGAATACGCTGTGCTCGTAAAGCGCGACCAGCTTGCCGAGCACTTCCGGCGTGAGCCGGTCGGCGAGAATGACATTGGACGGACGATTGCCTTCAAAAACGCGATGTGGCACAAGCCAGTTCGGCGTGCCTTCGGCTTTGACTTCCTCCGGAGTTTTGCCAAAGGCCAGCGCCTCGGCCTGCGCAAAAACATTCGCCAGGAGAATGTCGTGGTGACGTCCCAGCGGAGTGAGCGCGTGCGCGAACGCAATGAAGTCACAGGGAATCAGCCGCGTGCCCTGATGAATCAACTGGTAGAAGGAATGCTGGCCGTTGGTCCCCGGTTCGCCCCAGTAGATCGGGCTGGTCTGGTAATTCACCTTTTTCCCGTCGAGCGTGACGTGCTTGCCGTTGCTCTCCATCGTCAACTGCTGAAGATACGCGGGAAAGCGTTTCAGGTATTGTTCGTAGGGCAAAACCGCCACCGTTTGCGCGCCGAAAAAGTCGTTATTCCAAACCGACAGGAGTCCCATTAGCACCGGCAGGTTTTTCTCGAACGGCGCGGTGCGGAAATGTTCGTCCATCTCGTGAAAGCCGGCGAGCAGGGCGCGGAAGTTGTCCGGCCCGATGGCCAGCATCGTAGAAAGACCGATGGCCGAATCCATCGAGTAGCGTCCGCCGACCCAGTCCCAGAAGCCAAACATGTTGGCCGTATCAATACCGAACGCGGACACTTTCTCGGAGTTAGTTGACACCGCCACGAAATGTCTGGCCACGGCCTTGGCGTCGCCACCAAGTCCTTTGAGCAACCAGTCACGCGCGCTTTGCGCGTTGGTCATCGTCTCCAGCGTCGTGAAGGTTTTTGACGAAACGATGAACAGCGTTTCCGCCGGGTCGAGGTCATGGGTCGCCTCCACGAAATCAATGCCATCCACGTTCGACACGAAGCGGAACGTCAGGCTGCGCTCGCTGTAATGTTTGAGCGCCTCGTAGGCCATCACGGGACCAAGGTCGGAACCGCCGATGCCGATATTGATGACGTTCTTGATGCGTTTGCCGGTATGTCCTTTCCATTCGCCGTTGCGGACGCGATTGGAAAATTCCGCCATTTTGTCGAGCACGGCGTGAACTTCCGGCACGACGTTCATTCCATCCACGAGGATGCTTGCCCCTTTCGGTGCGCGCAAAGCGACGTGCAAGACGGCGCGGTTTTCCGTGACGTTGATTTTCTCGCCACTGAACATGGCTGCGATCCGCCCGCTCAAATCGGATTCCTTGGCCAACTGGACGAGCAGTTTGAGGGTCCGGTCGGTGATGCGATTCTTCGAATAATCCAGATAGAGGCCCGCCGCCTCGACCGTCAGGCGTTCGCCGCGTTGGGGGTCGGCGGCGAAAAGCTGTCGGAGATGCTTTTTTTGGATCTTCTTGTGGTGGGCGGCGAGGGCCTTCCACGCCGGGCGTTGGGTGAGTGATTTGATGTTGGTTGTCATACTCGTGATACTTTTTTTCCACTCCCGGGTCAGGCGGCTTTTTTGAGCGCGTCGCTCTTGGATGCGATCACCGCCAGCAATTCGTTCCAGGATTTCACAAACGACTTCGCGCCCTCGTCCTGAAGTTGCGCGGCCAGACTGTCCACGTTGATGCCGGCCTTCGCAAACTCGGCCAGGACTTTTTCGCAATCGCCGCCGTCCGGCGCCATGATCAGGCCAAGTTCGCCATGATCCGCGAGAGCTTTCAACGTCGCCTCGGGCATCGTGTTCACCGTGAACGGGGCGGCCAGCGCCTTAATGTAGAGAACATCGGACGCTTTGGTGTCCTTGGTGCCGGTGCTGGCCCACAGCAGTCGTTGCGGCCGGGCACCGGCATTATACGCGCGCTGCCAGCGCGGGTTGCTCAACAGTTCGAGGTATGCCTGGTAGATGCGACCGGCAATGGCGATGCCGAGCCGGTTGTCCAACGTCTTCGGAACATTGCCCGCCACGGCAACGTCCCAACGGCTGATGAACATCGAAGCCACAGAACCGACCTGGGGATTGAGTCCGGCGGCAATGCGCCGTTCGATGCCGCGCAAGTACGCCGCGGCCGCCGCCATGTATTGCTCGCGCGAAAACAGGAGCGTCACGTTGACCGGCACACCCGCAAAGATCGCCTCCTCGATGGCGGGCAGACCTTCCTTGGTGCCCGGAATCTTGATGAACAGGTTGGGCCGTCCGGCCCGCGCGGAAAGTTTCTTGGCAGCGGCGATGGTGCTGGCCGTGTCATGCGCCAGCAATGGCGACACCTCCAGCGACACCCATCCGTCCACACCGTTCGTGCGGTCGTGAACCGGTCGGAACAGGTCGGCGGCGCGGGTGAGATCGTCCAGTGCCAGATCGAAAAACAGGCTCTCGCCGGATTTCCCCTTGTCCAGACCCTCGCGGATCGCAGCGTCGTAGGCGGAACTCTTGATGGCGTGATCAAAGATTGTCGGGTTTGAGGTCAGCCCGGTCACCGACAACTCGCCAATGTAGCGTTTGAGCGTGCCGCTGTTCAGCAGGTCGCGGGTGATGTTGTCGAGCCAGAGGCTCTGGCCTAGGTCGTGCAGTGTTTGGGTGGCTTTCATAATGTTCAATGTTCATTGGGCAATAGTCTCTGCGCAGGAACGCAAAACCGAGCGGGCAATCATCAGTTCTTCGTCCGTGCGAATGACGCGAACCGTGACCCGGCTGGAATTCTTGGAAATCACCGCCGCAGTCTTCGCGTTGCGCGACTTATCTAATTCGATGCCGAGAAAGTTCAACCCTTCACAGATGCGGGCGCGGACGACGGGCGCGTTTTCGCCAATGCCGCCGGCGAAGACGAGCGTTTCCAATCCTCCAAGCGCGGCAGCGAAGGAGCCGATCCACTTTTTTGCCTGGTAACAAAATAGCGCCACCGCTTCCGCCGCCCGCACGTCCTGCGTTTCATGGTCGAGCAAGTCCCGCATATCCGAGCTGGTTTCCGAGATGCCGAGCAGGCCCGACTCGTGGTTGACCATTTTGTAAAACTGGCTGGTGGTCATCTGTTCGGTTCGCGCCAGATACGGCGCGAGGCCGGGGTCCAAATCGCCGGAGCGGGTGCTCATCACCAATCCCGCCGTCGGCGTGAAGCACATGCTGGTGTCAATGCTTTTGCCATCGCGCACGGCGGCCAGACTCGCGCCGTTGCCGAGATGGGCGAGGATGACGCGGCCCTTCGTGGCCGCAAGGTCGCCAAGACGCGCGAGTTCTTCCATCAGATAGGCGTAGGACAAACCGTGGAAACCGTAGCGCTGAATTCCCTTGGCATCGAAGCGGCGGGGAATCGGCAGCAACTTGGCCACGCGCGGCATGGTTTGATGAAACGCCGTGTCAAAACAGGCCACCTGGAGCAGTTTCGGATGACGCTGGCGGAACGCCTCGATCAGTTCAATCTCGCGGGGCAGATGATCCGGGTCGTTTGGACTGATGCGACGCAGTTCATCCAATAGTTTTTTTGTGACAATCTCCGGCTCGGTGTGTTTCATCCCATGAACCACGCGATGTCCCACGCCTTTTACCGATTTGAAATCAATTTGCTTTTCCAGCCAGTCTATCAGGGCATTCGCCGCTGATTTGTGATCGGCGGCGACGAGCTTGTGACGCTCCGGCTTTTTCTTCGTCGGTTCATTGAACGTCAGATTTGTCCCGCTCAAGCCGATGCGATCAACCTTTCCATAAAGCCCTCGCTTCAGCGGTTCTTCGACATGGTAAAGCGCGAACTTGATGCTCGATGAGCCGCCGTTGATGGTCAGGATGTGTGGGTTAGCGGGTTTCATGGATGACTCCTTCGTCAGGCTGCAAGCCCAACGAAGCCAGTTTCGCGCACGTGGACCTGTAATCCGTGTGAAGAATGCTTCGAATACCCAAACCTTCAGCGATCTGGACGAACATCGGGGTGTTTTCGATATAGACCACCTGCCGCGCCGGCGCCTGGGCAATGTCCAGCGCCAGCCGAAAAATGTCCGCGTCGGGCTTGCGAACGTGGACGAAGCAGGAGGAAATGAACAAATCTACGAACTCATACAACTTGAACTTTCGAATCCGATGAGAATTCAATTCCCGTGCTTCGTTGCTGACCACAGCGATCTTCAATCCGTACTTTGCCTTGAGCTTGCGGACCAACTCGATCATCTCGGAATAAGGTTTCGATTGCGCGAACATGAAGCGCCGAAACTGAGCCTGGGTGAACGGTCGCTTTTGGTGGAAGACCACCCGACCTAAATATTCTTCCAGCGTGAGCTTTCCCTCCTCGTAGGTGTCGAAGGTCAGGCTATGCCGCTCCTCCATTTCGGCCCAGTTCAACTTGAAGTGCTTCGCCGCCCGCCGGCGGGCAAGATGATCCCACCCGTCGGTGAGCAGAACCCCGCCGATGTCCAGGAACAAGGTTGTGATCGGGATGGTTTTTTTCATGGGGCGGGTGGTTGGGAAATCTGGAGAATTGGCTTCATCATTGCCTGATACATCATTTCCTCGCTGAGGAACGGTGAACCATAGAGTTCGTACCCGGCGTTTAATTTTTCGTTCACTTTTCGCGCCAGCTCGTCATGGGTCGCGGCATCGGCGTGAAAAGGCACCGCGACGATTATGTATTCGATAGGAGGTTTCATGTTATGCGATCCAAAATAATCGCGCCGGGCCTGAATCAAAATCACCGGCAACCAGGTGGTGCGCCGGGCGGTTTTTGATTTTGGTTCCGGGAAATTTTATTTTGTTTCATGCGGTGAGCATGAATTGAACAACGGAGCGTTCGCTATGGGGTGAAACCCTACCGTGAATGATGGCGGGACGTGCTGCGCCATGCGTGGCTATCACCTACGGAGCCGGGGCCGGGAGGCGAAGATGGAATTTAGTATGCAGAATGCAGAATGAAATCTGGCGTGAAAAATCAGGTCAGCCGCCCGCGCCAATAACCGGGACTCCGTTTCATGTGCATCACGGCTACAATCCAGAGGTGTTCCGGTTTTTCCATGAAGATAATCGCGTAAGGAAAATCGCGGCTGAAATGCCGGCGCGCGGGCGGATCAAATTTGCGGAAGCGTTCCGGGTCGGCACAAACTTCGCGAAACAACCGCTCCATCTCCCGGTAAAAGCGCACGCCGAGTTCAGGCGAAATCTCGGAATAATAACGAACCGCCCCGGCAAATTCCTCGTCCGCTTCGGGATGCAGCAGATGATTCACAGCCCGGCGATTTTGCGCGCGCGCGCCAGCGATTCTTCCAGCGGAACACCTTTGACTTTCCCCGATTCGATTTCCGCGATCCGGCGGTCAGTTTCGGCTTTCCACGATTCAGCCACGGACGGCTCAATGCCGCCGTGTCGCGCGACCATGATGCGGTCAACCAGTTCCGCCACGACCTCGCCCGGCATCTCGCGGGTTTCTTCGACAATTTGATCAAGCGTTATCGGCATGGGGCAAGTCTCGCTTACAAAATGAATTTTGACAAGGGCGAAGCCGGGGCCGGGGAAAAAACCAGCGAACCGCCATCCAGAAAAACTTTGATGAACTGCTTGGGCCGTGAGGCGAAGGCAGAATGAATTAATTTTTAGCCACGGATGAGACACGGATGAAAATTATGGCAACAACACGGCGCAGAAAAATTGTTTCATTTCTTGAGACTGACTCTTTATGGATTTGCAAGCCGTCCATAGCTTTCTTGGCGCTCCAATTTTTTCAATATGCTTCGCTTGATTTCCTCGCGATTCAATTCCCCAATTGAAATTGCTCTCTGCGCGGCAATGGCTTTCAGTTCATCCTTCGACAAATCCTTTTCCAGCAATGCGCGAATTTGTTCGTTCGTCAGGTTGCTGGCAACTTCTACAGGCTGTCTCTTTGGCTTTGCAATTTCATCATCGTTGCCAGAGGATTCGTGGGTCTTCCAGCGGGATTGCAACGCCTTCGCAGCGCGGCATTACTCGCGCCGTATAGTCAATTGGTGGCCGTGCCGCAGACACAGTCGCGCTGTAAACGTAGCCGCCTGATTCGTCGGCCAATGGATGAAGGCAGGTCATCTCCTGTCGCACGGGCGGACTGCCCTTGATTCCGTCGGCATAAAGCTCCACCCGCACCGCCTTGGGGTCGAGGCCATGAAGACTAACTTGAACTTCAATGATGTGTTTCCCGTCACGAGTCTCCACCTTCACGGTGCCGAAGTGCAGTGTGGCCCATTTCTGTTCCACGCTGTGACGCCAGTCCACCATTTGCTTGCCGATTGCGCCTTTGTTGGCAACGCGCGAAAGGTAGGCGGCAGCCGCCGGGAGATAATGTTGCTCGGTGTATTCGCGCACGGTGCGGTCGGCGGAAAAACGCGGAGTCAAACGCGCCATGCTTTCCCGCATTCGCGCGACCCAAGCCGTGGGAATGCCTTTCTCGTTGCGGTTATAGAACTCAGGGATCACCTCGCGTTCGAGCCGTTCGTAGAGCGTCTCGGCTTCCGCCGCGTCCCAGGCCGGATCGCTGCCATGCTCCTGACCGTCGCCCAGCGCCCAGCCCAAATCCGGGACAAACGCTTCGGCCCACCAGCCGTCCAATTCCGAAAGATTGATGCCGCCGTTGACCAGCACCTTCATGCCGCT
>DLMG01000295.1:0-2566 GCA_002479245.1 Verrucomicrobia subdivision 3 bacterium UBA7542
CCGCGGCCTTCGTAAAGTTCGGGATGCCGGTTGATTTGCGACAGCCCGATGAGCGAGAAGACCAGTCCGAGGATGTTGAACGGACATCCGCAGCAGCAGGTCAGCGACAAGATGCCGAAAATCAGTCCTGCCGTTGCAAAGGAATTGGTTTTGGGTATTTGGCCCGCCATTGAAGTCCCCGGCCTTGGCGGCGCGATTGTCGGCGGAATTGGCGGCGCGAAATGCCCCGCAAATTCCGGCAGCACGCCGAGCGGTTTCCATTCCGGCGCGCCGGGCGCGAGCGTTGGCGTCTGCGCGTTGGCACGGCCTTCGGCAATCCACTGCCGCAACTGCCCGGCGGTTGCCGGACCGTATTCTCTGCCGTCCGCTCCAATGATTTTATACATACGCGCCTTTCTACTCACCCTCGTTTTCCCCGGCCACACAACCGGCGTCCCGGCACACGCCCCGTTTCGCTTCGGCGACAAAATCCAGCAAAATTTTCGCCGTGGGGCTGGTGAATTTTTTTCGCGCTTCTTCAATTGCCGCCCGCATATTTTTTCCGCTGCGAAACAAAACATGATAAAGCCGCTTCAATTCCAGCCGCTGCTCTGCCGTAAAACCGGCGCGGCGCAGCCCAACGATGTTCAGCCCGCAGATCTCGTTCACCCGGCGCGCCATTGTGAACGGTGGTAAATCCTGGCTGATGCCTGAACCGCCTTGCATCAGTGCCAGCGTGCCCACCCGGCAAAACTGATGCACCAGACAGTTGCCGGAAATGAACGCGCCGTTCTGCACGACGGCGTGCCCCGCCACCATCGCGCCGCCACCCAGGATTACATGGTCGCCCACCACCACGTTGTGCCCGACGTGACAGTGAGGCGTTAGAAAATTGTGCGAGCCGACAACTGTTTCCCCCTCCGGCGTGTTTGAGCAATTCACGGTGACATGTTCGCGAAAGCGGTTGTGGTCGCCGATGCGCAGCCGCGTCGGCTCGCCTTTGTATTTCAAGTCCACCGGCTCGTCACCAATGACACAGCCGGCGTGAAACTGATTGTGCGCGCCGATCGTCGTCAGTCCCATGAGATAAACGTGCGGCCCGACGACGCAGTGCGCGCCCAGCTCCACGCCTTCGTCAATCACGGCATACGGCCCGACGCGAACGGTCGCATCCAGCCTCGCTTTCGGATGAATGATGGCTGTTGGATGAATCACAGGATAAAAGTGGCGCATTCGGCTTGATTGCCAAGTTCAAAATGCCGCACGGCCCGAAGCTGCTTTGTGCCTTCGCAGTGCAATACCCCAAATTCCTCGCCGGCTGCGAAGCCTTGGCCGGAGTGCGCCCGTCCCCGGGCGCAGCAACATCCTCAGTCCGAAGCGCATTGGATTATTCACCAACCTTCCTTCCACCGCACGTTGCTGCAGCCGGGGACGGCTGCACTCCGTTTTGGTTGCGGCTTGGCCGCGTTAAGCCTTCGTGTTAAATTCCACCGTCCAAAATGAGCGCCACCACCCAACCTAAAACGCCGGCCAGGCAGAATTCGAAGCTCGAAATTAGAAGTTTGCCGGAGTTGCTTGCGCCCGCCGGCGATTGGGATTGCGCCCGTGCCGCTGTCGAAAACGGCGCGGACGCGATTTATTTCGGCCTTGAAAAATTCAATGCGCGAATGCGGGCGGACAATTTTACCGGGGCCGATCTGCCGAAGCTGATGGCCTTCCTCCACCGGCGCGGCGTGCGCGGTTATGTCACCCTCAACACGCTCGTCTTCGAGAACGAGCTTGCCGATGCCGAAAAATATCTGCGAACGATGATTTCGGCGGGTGTTGATGCGGTCATTGTGCAGGACGCGGGCATTTGCCGGCTCATCCGGCAACTCTCGCCCGATTTTCCGATTCATGCCTCGACCCAGATGACCATCACCAGCGCCGCCGGCGTGGAATTTGCCCGCGACCTTGGCTGCTCCCTGGTCGTGCTCGCCCGCGAATGTTCGCTCAAGGAAATTGAAAAGATCCAAAACACACATGGTAGGGCGGGCAGTCCCCTGCCCGCCGCCCAATTACCCGCCAGCGACGGCGCGCAGGGGACTGCGCGCCCTACCCGGTTGCCCTTGGAAGTTTTCGTTCACGGCGCGCTCTGCATCGCCTACTCGGGTCAATGCCTCACCAGCGAGGCGCTGGGCGGACGCTCCGCCAATCGCGGTGAATGCGCGCAGGCCTGCCGGATGCCTTACGATTTGATTTCCGACGGCAAATCAGTTCCGCTCGGCGACCGGAAATATCTGTTGAGTCCACAGGATTTGGCCGGGTTGGAAGTTTTGCCGGAATTGATCCGTGCCGGCGTTGCCTCGCTGAAAATCGAGGGCCGGCTCAAGTCACCGGAGTATGTGGCGAACATTACGCGTATCTACCGACAGGCACTGGATGCGCTAAGTGACGAGTGGCATGTGACAAGCGACGAGAAACGACCCGCGCACGATGCCCCCTCTTGTCACCCGCCACTTGTCACCCGTCACAATCAATACGACATGGAGATGGCCTTTTCCCGCGGCCTGCACACCGGCTGGTTCGGCGGCACCAACAACCAGCA
>DLMG01000295.1:2682-20789 GCA_002479245.1 Verrucomicrobia subdivision 3 bacterium UBA7542
TGCGCGATGGCGTGACCGTCCGGCTCGAAGGCCCGTTGAAACCGGGCGACGGCGTGGTGTTCGACGCCGGCAAACCGGAAGAAAACGAGGAGGGCGGACGGGTGTATGAAGTCCACCAACAACGTGCTGCCGGCGTCCCGCCGGCAGTTCTGAAAACAACCCAAACCAAGGGAGCGGGAAGGGCAAGCATGGCCCAAGAAAGTCAGTCCTGCCGGCAAGATGCCAGCAGCACGCTGGAAACCGTCCTGCGCTTCGGCCATGGCGACATTGATTTCTCGCGCGTCCACGTCGGCGACAAGTTGTGGAAGACCAGCGACCCGGAACTGGACCGGCGATTGCGTCAAAGCTTCGAAGGTGACGCGCCAAAGTTTCAGCGGCCCATTGAAATCGAAGTGCATGGCGCTGCCGGCAAACCCCTCACACTCATCGCGTACGATGAATTCGGAAATGTCGCAAAAGTCGAATCATCCATGCCGCTGGCGAAAGCCGAAAAGCAGCCGCTCACGACCGGACGTTTGCGCGAGCAACTGGGTCGGCTGGGTGGAACACCATTCCGGCTTGGCGAACTGGAAAATAATTTATCGGGTGAAGTTTTATTGCCGGTGAGTGAGTTGAATCACCTGCGTCGCGAAATCACGGGGGAATTGGAAAAGCTTCGGCTGCGACCGAAGCGGTGGCAACTCAACGTGCTGCCGGCATCTTGCCGGCAGGTCCATTCCAGAACTTCCGGCGGGACGCCGGAAGCACGTTTGGCGAATCTCATCGTCCTCGTCCGCAATCTGCCCCAACTCGAAGCCGTGCTGCAGTGCGGCGTGACGACCATTTACTGCGAATTCGAAGACCCCAAAAAATATCGCGATGCCGTGGACGCCGTGCGCGCACACCGTCCCTCAACTCTCAACCCCTTGGCGCGGCGAAGCGGAGCGGAGACGGCTCAACCTTCAACCGTCTTCGTCGCTCCTCCGCGCATCTTCAAACCAGGCGAGGAATGGACGCTGGAGCAGGTGCGCTCCTGCAACGCGGATGGTTATCTGGTCCGCAATTACGATCACCTGAAGTTTTTCGCGAACGACCGGCGCATTGGCGATTATTCGCTGAACGTGGCCAACCGGCTGGCGGCGGATTATTTTAAAAACCGGTTTGCGCTGGAACGCGTCACCACGAGTTACGATTTGAATTTTCAGCAACTTGAAGCGCTGTTGCTGGCCGCGCCGCCGGAATGGTTCGAGGTGACCATTCACCAGCACATGCCGATGTTTCACATGGAGCACTGCGTCTTCTGCGCGTTTCTTTCCAACGGCACGGATTTCCGGAACTGCGGTCGCCCGTGCGACGTGCATGACGTGCGGCTGCGCGACCGCGTCGGCGCGGAACATCCGGTGAAGGCCGACGTGGGCTGCCGGAACACGGTGTTCAACTCGCTGGCCCAGACCGGCGCGGAATATGTGTCGCGGATGATCGAGCTGGGCGTGCGGCATTTCCGCGTGGAATTCCTCAACGAAACGCCAGACCAGGTGACGGAGACCATTTCAAAATACCACCGGCTTTTGCGGGGCGAAATTTCTGGTACGCAACTCTGGCGCGAATTGAAATTAATGAACCAGCTCGGCGTCACCCGCGGTCAGATGGGGAAATAAATGTTCCGGCAAACTTGTTTTCCCCGCTTGACTTTGCGCGTTAAAGGCTCTAAATAGTCTATATGACGACGCTAACCATCACCAAAGCGAGGGTAAATCTTTCCGCGTGGCTGGAAAGGGCCAAGCAGGGCGAGGACATCGGCATTGTGTCCGGCGACCAGATTGTGGCGCTCCGGCCCGTGACGGTTTCTTCGGACGACTATGCCTGGCGCGAATACGGCGCGACGCCCGCGGAGTTGCGGCGGTTTGAAAAGCGCATGGAGCGGGAACTGGCTGCCGAACGGAAACGCGGCGGGATTAAACGCTTCTCCGGCAATCTGGAAAAGGACCTGGCTGATTGAAACCGCTGGAATTAAGCGGGGCCTTTCGTGCCGCAGTGCGGAAGTATCCCAGGGAAACGCGCGGCAAAATCGGCCGGGCCTTGCAGATTTTGGAGCGGGATTTCGGCCATCCGCACCGGCATCAGGGGGTGGGCATCCGCAAACTCGCCGCAACCTGGTTTGAATTGCGGGTTGGTCTGGACCTCCGCCTTATTTTCCAAAACCGCGCCGACTGCCTGTGGTTTGTAATGGCTGGCAACCACGACGAAGTTCAAAAATTTCTTCGCGGCCTTTGATTTCCGGCGCCCAGCTCTGGCGCGAATTGAAACTGATGAACCAGCTCGGCGTAACTCGCGGTCAGACGGGAAAATGAGTCGTCTGCGGTTGCTTTACCGGTCTCGCCAGCCAAGCCCCCAAAATTATGAGTCCGTAGCCCATCCAGAGTGCCAGCATGATATGCGATGCGGAGAAATATACCGCGTATAGCTCTTGAGACTGCCGATCCACGCCTGGATTCATCACTACCAACATCAGAAAAGCCAGGCAAACGTAGACCGGCAGCAACCCTAACATCCACCGACGTTCCGCCGCAGCCATTCGGTGCAGAAAACAAAATGGAATCAGGCACGGTACCAGATAGGGCCAACCAAATTCTTTTCCCGCCATGATAAAATACAAGCGGGCTTGGCCGAGAAAGAGTCCGACACCGACGGTCGGATTCATCCTCTCGTATTGGCCACGAGTAACCATGTGAAAGAAGCCTTCCACTGTGCGGGGATAACCCCAGTTCACCGGCGGATTCGTCATCGAGGCAATTGGCGGGTAGAAGTAAACCGCCAGACCTAGTAAAAACAAGCCGCTACAAATCAGGATGGCCTTCCATTCCGAAAACGCCTGACGCGTTTTTATCACAAGCCCAATGCCCATCAAACAGGTGATCACGCCCAGCAATATGTAAAAAAATTGCCCGCCGCCGCCTCTGAGCGACGGGAAATGGCCCAGGCAAATTCCGCCCAGCCCAGCCAGAAACAAAAAGCCGGCAACCAGGAACATGTCCCGGCCGGTTTTCGGATTTCCGGTCATGACTAGAAACGGGATGGCTGGCGCGAAAGCGAATTCGATCTGGCTGTTCGTCAACAACAGCCCGTAAACCAGGGCGGCGCCATAAAGATATCGTTTCAACTCCGGCTGGAAATTCCAGCGCATGAGCAGGCACAGGACGAGACAAAGTAATAAAATACTCAACGGCCAGACGGCCACCATGACCACTTGAGGCCAGAAAGCGCCATTCAATCCAAAAACCATTCCCGCCACGTAGCCGCAAATCGCACGGAGCCATTTCTCTTCTTTTGGCTTTAATCTCTGAATGTCGGGCATCTGGTCCAAAATGGCCGTGCCGCCCCGTGACACCATCAGGGCAATCAAGCCGCAGGCCAAAGCACCCGCCACGGCCGAGGAAACGGCCACGCGCCAAGCGATGTTCGAAAACGGCAGCAATTTGGTGAACACCCATGCCCATAAGGTCCAAAGTGGATATCCCGGGGGAGACGACACACCGCCATACGCGGCCGCAGTGGACCAAACTCCTGAATTGTCCAGGCCCACATTTGGACTGAGCGTGAAAAGATAAACCACCAGCGCCAGCAGTGTTGTAGCGCCAAAGCTCAGCCAATCAGCTTGTTGAAAGAACGGCGCGCTCTGCGGCGCGGAGGGCATATCGCCGGACTGGCCGGCGGACTTATCCGATTCCGCGAAATCACAATCTGCATTCATTGGGCGCGCATAATATCCGCAATACCAACCCGCCATCCAATAGACACCGCCGAAGACAAATTTGTATAACGCTTTTAAAATGAATGCCAACGCGCAATGTTTAAAGCTGGAAATGCTCCAGCGTCGCGCGACTCGGCACTCAGGCCGCCTCGTCCAAGGCAACGGAGACGCGCAGACCCAAGGGTTTCAAAATTTCCTGCAACGTGGCCAGCGTGGGATTGCCATTTTTCGACAGAATTTTGTAAAGGCTCGGCCGTTTGAGGCCCACGCGCCCGGCCAGACTGCCCATGCCGCCGCCGGCTTCCACCACATCTTTGAGCGCAATCAGGAACGCGGCGCTGTTTTTCTCCGCCAGTACCTGGGCGAGATAGTCGGCGGCGTAGTGCGGGTCTTCCAGCCGTTTGAGCAGGTCATCTCTATAATTTTTCAGACGCATATTTCGTAAATTGTTGCCATAATTCCTGTGCCCGGCGGATGTCGCGTGCCTGGCTGCTTTTGTCGCCGCACCCAGCAGGACGACGATTTGCCGCCCGTGAAGTCCGTAATACACGCGGAGTCCCGGGCCAAAGGCGATTCGCAACTCAATCACCCCGCCGCCCACGGATTTGCAATCGCCGAAATTTCCAGCGCGCACGCGGGTCAGACGGGCGTCCACCGCCACCTGCATTCTTTGGTCGCGAAGGGAATCGAACCACTCGTCAAACGGGACAAGTCCGTTCTGAAGCTCCAGCTTCTTGATTTCCCTTTCGAGCACCGGAAGACTGTAACCTATAGATGACAATGCGTCAACCTCTTACCGGAAGTTTTTCCATGGGGCACTTCAAGATGCGGTCCCTGCCGATCCGCCGCCACTGCAAGGATTCCTTCAGGGTTTGAATTTATCCGGAATGAGGAATCCAGGAAGGCAGGAGAAAAGCCGGTTCATGGTTTCATGGGTTCCTTATTGAAACCAAGTTGCGGGTGGATGGTTCCGGCAGGAAAAGCCACTGCGCTTCCGCGCCGGTCCCGCCGGAGCCGCTCCAGCCCGTCTTGCACGAGAAAATCGAGCGGTTGAACTCCACTGGTGTCAATCGTGGGTGACGTCTTGATTTGTCGCGGAGCGCGGATTGTCCCCAATCCGCAGCGGCTGGACAGGTCAAATGCGCTGCGAGTTGAGACAACTCGCGCTCCGCCCCGGCAGTTGCCACGGAATCTCCCGGCTTGCTTTGGAGGGTGTTTTCGGCCAACAGTGAGGCATGGTTGACCGCGCGCAAATCCGTAAATTCAGTCAGGCTGTGGCGCAACAGTTCCGTCCGAACAAAATCGTTCTCTTCGGCTCCTATGCCTACGGCAAGCCCACGGACGATTCGGACGTGGATTTGCTGGTCATCATGTCCCGCACCCGCGCGCGTGGTGAACGAATGTCGGTGCGCATCCGGCACGCCGTTCGCCGAAACTTTCCGCTGGATTTGCTGGTGCGGACGCCGGCGGAGGTAGGCAAGCGATTGCGATGGGGCGATGGTTTCCTGCAGGAAGTCATGGAAAAGGGCGAGGTTCTGTATGAAGCCTAGCACGCGCGAGTGGGTGAAAAAGGCGGAGAATGATTTCAAGGCCGCCGGCCAGCTTCTCCGCCGCCGCAAAGACGTGGTGCCGGACGCGGCGAGTTTTTTCTGCCAGCAGTGCGTGGAGAAGTATCTCAAGGCGCGGCTGATTGAGGTGGGCATTGCTTTTCCCCGCACGCATGATTTGCTGCAACTCCTGAATCTTTGTCTCCCGGTCGAGCCGCTGTGGTCGGCTTACGCAAAAAGCGTGGATGCGATGTCGGACTACGCGGTGGATTTTCGGTATCCCGGCCATTCCGCGACTTTGGCGGAAGCCCGGCGAAGTTTCAAAGGTTGCAAGGCCATTCGCCGGGAAGTCCGGTTGAGCCTCGGTTTGCCGGTGTGATTGACCTGTTCCTGCGGACAATTTTGAACAGCCCCGCGCGGTTCATGTTTGCCTATTTCGCCGCAGCCGCAAAGATTCCTTCATGGTTTGAAATTATCCGGAATGAGGAATCCAGGAATGCAGGAGAAAAGCCGGTTCATGGTTTCATGGGTTCCTTATCGAAACCAAGTTGCGGGTGTCTGGTTCCGGCAGGAAAAGCCGCTGCGCTTCCGCGCCGGTCCCGCCGGAGCCGCTCAAGCCCGTCCGGCACGGGAAAATCGAGCGGATGTGCTTCAAGACCGCACATTTTCCAACTTGCCCGCGAAAATAAACGCATTATCTTTTCAGTATGAGCACAGCGACCGCGCATTTGCTTGAAGAATTCGAACAGCTTTCTCCCGGCGAGCAAAAGGAGTTCAGCCGCGTCATTCTTCACCGCACGGCCCAACTCGATTACGCCGCGCCCACGGATGAAGAGTTGACCGCCGCCGCCGCCAGCGTCTTCGCCCTGCACGACAAGGAGGAAGATGCCTCGGCGCGGTGAAGTTTGGCTGGTTGACCTCGGCCTGGCACAAAAGGTTCGGCCCGCCTTGATTCTGAACATCCCCTATCAAGACGCCGACCGTGCGCTCATCACAATAGTCTCGCATTCGACAGCGCTTCGCGGTTCGGAATTTGAAATTACCGTTGCCGTTCCCTTCCTCAAACAGGGCGCTTTTGTCGTCCAAAGCCTGATTACAATTCCGTCCAAACTGGCACTCCGTAAACTTGGCGGCCTGACTCCCTCGCAGCTTGTGCCGGTTGAACAAGGAGTTCGGCGCTGGCTTGGCTTGTGACGAAAAGGCCATCCGCCGGGAGGTCAGAGACTCCTCACGTCGTCTCCTACTATAATCACGAACGGTTTTGCGGGTGGATGGTTCCGGCAGGAAAAGCCACTACACTTCCGCGCCGGTCCCGCCGGAGCCGCCACCAGCGCCGTCAGGCGCGGCATCTTTGTAGAACCACAAATTGAAAACCCTCACCCGGCCTGCGGCCACCCTCTCCCATCCGATGGGCGAGGGACAAGCTCCGTAGGCGCGGTATATTCCAACCATTCGCCGATGATGCCGCTCCTACGGAGCTTGGAATTTTCTGATTTCAATTTTCTACAAATATGCCAGCCCTGACGGGCTTGGAAATTCGTGTCAATTCGTGAAATGGACTCGCTCGCACCCGCTCGCTTGGCCCTCGCGGGCCTTCGCCTCCGGCAAATTCCTTTCGCCGCTTCCCAGGCGGCTCAAGTCGCGTCAAAAAACTCCGCGCCTTTGCAAATTCCGCCGCCGCCAGGATTCCTTCAGGGTTTGAATTTATCCGGCGTCCGCGCCGGCAGGGAGTTGAACAGAAGGCAACCAAGGGAACGAAGAAAGAAATGTGCAGTCTTGGTTTGCTTCGTTTTCTTCTGCAAAAGTTTTTGCCTTTTCGGCTCGGCCGGAAATTTCCCGGTCAGGCCGCCGCCAGGACGTGTCGCGCGTGGGCGATTTCGTCTTTGGCAATCTGTCGAATCTGATTGGCCAGCAGCGTGACGACGGCAATGGTTTTCCCGGCGAGCGTCATAAATTCCACCGTGCAGCCTTTGCCGCCTTCATGAACGAGCACGACCGTGCCAATGTCACCCGCGCTCAAGCCGTGTTCCGGCAGGTCGGTCGTCAACACCACGTTGTCGAGTTCTTTGATCATCGCATCAGGCATCCAAAGGCTATTTACGCCGCGACCACTTCCACGCGCGGAGAAAAGCCGAGCTGATGCAAAAGCTGCTCGCAATCCTCCCACGCGAGACCGAAGGCGCGAACATCCGCCACCCCGAGGCGGGCGATGACGGCTGAAATCGTCCCGGCGTCGGACCCGGCAAACTCACCATCCATCAAGGCGCGTTCCGCCCAATCCACCAACTGCGCCGGCGTGATCTCGTGATGAAGATACGCGGCGATTTTGTCGGCGACGGTTTGTTTCGTGATCGTCATGGTTGTATTCTACACTTTCTGATGGCCTTTATCCACCGGGAATTTCTCGTGAATTTCAACCGGCCGGCCCGTGTCGTCGTAAATCTCCTGCCAGAAACGCACGGTGGTTTCCCCGGCGTCCACGTCCTTCAAATACCGCGCCCGCCAGCCGGAGCGTCCGGTTATGTCCGGATGATAACGCCGTCCGCCGCCGGGCAAATCCTCCCAATGGCCAAATTTCTTTTCATTTTGATGGCGCGAACTCATGGCATCCGATGGCCGACAGCGGAACAGAACTGGGCCGGCGATTCAATTCAAAAACCAGACGGTTGTTCTCATTTCGCATTCTGAATTGATCCCGCCGCAAGGATTCCTTCAGGGGTTGAATTTATCCGGCATTCGCGCCTGCTTGGCCGCCCTGGTCAGGCGGGTTTTGCGGGTGTCCGGTTCCGACAGGAAAAGCCACTGCGCTTCCGCACCAGTCCCGCCGGAGCCGCTCCAGCCCGTCCGGCGCGGGGAAATCGGACGGATGAACCCGCGCCGGCAAGGAGTTAAACCCGAAAACCGAAATATGAACCGCGGATTTCACGGATGATAAACGGATTTCATTTGCGGCGCATGCTTCGGACTCATCCGGCTGGTTTCGTCTCCAAGTTCTTGGTCATCCGCGTCATCCGCGTCATCCGCGGTTTCATGACTCGCAACTTGCAATTCAAGCCGCCTTGTCCAAAGCGACGGAGACGCGCAGGCCCAGGGGTTTCAACATTTCCTGCAACGTGGCCAGCGTGGGATTGCCATTTTTCGACAGAATCTTGTAAAGGCTCGGCCGCTTGAGTTCCACGCGCCCGGCCAGACTGCCCATGCCGCCGCCGGCTTCCACCACATCTTTGAGCGCAATCAGGAACGCGGCGCCGTCCTTCTCCGCCAGCACCTGGGCGAGATAGTCGGCGGCGTAGTGCGGGTCTTCCAGCCGCTTGAGCAGGTCATCCCGATAATCTTTCAGACGCATGTTTCGTAAATTGTTGCCACAGTTGTTGCGAGCGGCGGATGTCGCGTGCCTGGCTCACTATTTCCGATTTTCGATATACGATTTACGCGATAGGCCTGGATTGTTGCAAGACTCGTCAATCGTAAATCGCATATCGTAAATATATCAGAGCCTCCTCACGTCGGCTGCTACAATCTTAAGAATAGAAATACCCCTTATGCCGAGCTCGGCATAATGGCTATTTTGCCTAGCTCCGGGTAATGCCGAGTAGTTGGGGTGATTCTTCAAAAACATGAAGAATCACCCCTTTTTTCTTTTCCTGACTCGGCATTATCGAGTGCCATTCCTCGCGGTTTAACCTCACAAAAAGAAAGGAATGCATTTATGAGTAAGCGGTTTCGTAGTTATCCCAAAACGCTACAGCCCCTGCAATCAGGTCCACTTGGAAAGCATCTGGACAAGTTCGCTGCGCTGCTGGTTCAACAGGGCTATTGCAGTGTGACTGGCTGGAATATGCTTCGATTGGTTGCTGATCTGAGCGGTTGGATGGTTCAGAGAAAGCTGCGGGTCGAAGACCTCAATGAACAGCAAACCACCAAGTTCCTTGGCTGGCGCTGGCAACGTGTTGTTCACCGAAGTGGCGATCAATCCACCTTGACGCTTTTACTCCGACACTTGCGTCAGGCGGACATCGTCCCGCCGCCGGTGTCTCCGCCACTGACTTCCATAGATTTGGTCGAACGGGACTACGGACGTTTTCTCCGACAGGAACGGGGCTTCATGTCAGCGAGCGTGGGCCAGTATCTGTGCGTTGCCAGACGCTTTTTATGGCATCGGTTCCGCGGTGGAAAAATCCGGCTGAAGGAACTATGCACGAAGGATGTGACCGGTTTTGTTTTGAAGGACTCGTCCATTCGCGGTCGTCGCTCGACTCAACTGATGACCTCGGTGTTGCGCAGTTTTTTGAATTACCTTTTTCAGGAAGGCAGGACCGCCACCAATCTGGCAGCAGCCATCCCGGCCACTGCGGGTGGGCGATTGTCGGAACTGCCCCGCTATCTGGAGAAGGCGCAGGTGGAGAAGTTGCTGCGATGCTGTGACCGTCGCAGTAAAGTGGGTCGGCGTGACCATGCGATCCTGGTTCTGTTGGCTCGACTCGGCTTGCGCGCCGGCGAAGTGGCGTGCCTTGAGTTGGATGACATTGACTGGGCGGCCGGGGAACTGCTTGTTCGCGGCAAGGGCAATCGCATGGATCGGATGCCTTTGCTCCAGGATGTCGGCAAAGCCGTGGCGGATTATTTAGAAAGAGGGCGGCCACCCTGTTCAACGCGCCGTGTCTTTGTCCATTGCAAAGCGCCGTATGCAGGCTTCGGCAGCCCGCCCAATCCGGTTTGTGGGGTCGTTCGCCGGGCATTGGCACGTGCCGGGTTGAACCCGCGAAATCGAGGCGCGCATTTGCTTCGCCATTCTTTAGCCACAAACCTGCTCCGGGGTGGAGCTTCCCTGACGCAAATCGGCCAGGTGCTCAGGCACAAACAAACTCAGACCACCGAGATTTACGCGAAGGTCGATCTGAACGCATTGCGCGCTCTGACTCAACCATGGCCCGGAGGTGCGCAATGAGCAACTTAAGCGTTCATCTCAAAAATTACCTAAAACTCCGGCGAGGGCTCGGGTTCAAGCTGCATAGCGCGGGTATGTATCTGCGCAACTTTGTGCGTTTTGCGGAAGCAAAACGGGCGCGGTTCATCACGACCAAGCTGGCGTTGCAATGGGCAACCCAGCCGCCGAATACCAAACCGGTGCAACGTGGCAGCCGCCTGAGCGTGGTGCGGCGCTTTGCTGAATATGTGAGCACGGTCGATCCGCGCACGGAAGTTCCCCCGCCAAAGCTTTTGCCTTACACCATTCGCCGACGGCCTCCGCATCTCTATCGCAATGACGAGGTCCGCAGATTGGTTGACGCGGCGTATCAGATTAATCCTGCCAATCCGATCAAAGGCCCGACACTGGGTACGCTGTTGGGATTGCTGGCAGCGACGGGAATGCGAGTTAGTGAAGCCCTGGAGCTGGACGGCGGTGATGTTGATTTAGAGCGGGAGCTTCTGACCATCCGTTTGGCGAAGGGAAACAAGACCAGATTGGTGCCGCTTCACGGTTCGACCGTTGCAGCCCTCCGGCGATACGCTTCCGTCCGGGACAGCGTTTATCCACATCGGGCAAATCCAAGCTTCTTCGTTTGGGAGGGAGGCGTTCGCCTGGGCTATGACTCCGTAAATCGTTGGTTCCTTTTGGTGTCTTGCCAGATTGGGTTGCGCAAACCCGGCGACCAACGTGGCCCGCGCGTGCATGATCTGCGGCATCACTTCGCGATCCAGACGATGCTTCAGTGGTATCGGACCGACACCGATGTCGAAGTGCATTTGCCGGAGTTGAGCACTTATCTCGGCCACGTCCATGTTCGGGATACGTATTGGTATCTCTCGGCGGTGCCGGAACTGTTGCAACTCGCCACCCTGCGCTTGCAACCGAAGGAGGCCGGACGATGAAAACTCAATCCACCTTCTCCGAACTGCTGCAAGCCTACTTCACCCAGCGACTGATGAACGAGTGCAATGCCAGTCCGCACACAATCGCAAATTATCGGGACACGTTCCGTCTCCTGATCGCCTTTGCACATCGCACCCTAAAAAAACCGCCGACGGCACTGACCATGCAGCATCTGGACGCTGCCTTCGTCTGTCGCTTTCTCGATCATCTGGAAAAGGATCGCGGCGTTAGTGCGCGCAGTCGCAACGTGCGTCTGGCGGCCATCCACTCGTTCTTCCATTACGTCGCGCTCCAGGAACCGGCTCTCGGCGCGCTGGCGCAACGCGTTCTGGCCATCAAGAGCAAACGTCACCTCAAAAAGCCGATCGACTTCCTCACCCGGACCGAAGCGGAAGCGCTGTTGTCCGCGCCGGACCAGCAGACGTGGTCAGGCCGCCGGGATCGGGCGTTGCTCTTGCTGGCGCTCCAAACCGGACTGCGTCTCTCGGAGATCATCAGTCTGTGCTGTCAGGACATTGCTTTGGACACGGGCGCTCATGTGCGTTGCACTGGGAAAGGACGCAAAATCCGGTGCATTCCATTGCGCAAGGAAACAGTGGCAACGCTGCGTGCCTGGCTGCGTGAACAAAAAGCCCAGCCTCTCGATCCGCTCTTTCCCAACGTGCGCGGCAAACCGTTGAGCCGAGACGGAGTTCAGTATCTGCTCACCAAACATGTGGCCACTGCGCGCCAGCAATGTCCGTCTTTGAAAAACAAGCGAGTCTCCCCGCACGTCCTGCGACACAGCACAGCGATGGATCTGCTCCAATGCGGCGTTGATCGTTCCGTCATCGCTTTGTGGCTCGGGCACGAACGAATGGACACGACGCAGATTTATCTTCATGCGAGTCTTGAACTCAAAGAAAAGGCGCTCGCCAAGACAGAACCCTTTTACGGCCGACCGCGCCGATACCGCCCGCCCGAGCAACTGATGGCCTTTCTGCAAAGCCTCTGATAATGCCGGGTCAGGAAAAGAAAAAAGGGGTGATTCTTCATGTTTTTGAAGAATCACCCCGACTACTCGGCATTACCCGGGGCTAGGCAAAATACCCCAGCTCCCGCAGCGACGCGTAGTCCTTCGGCCGTTCCGGCGTCGCGCGGCCAATGATGACGTGGTCGAGCACTTCAATCTTCAAAAGCTGCCCGGCCCGGATCAAATCGCGCGTCACCTTGATGTCGGCCTCGCTCGGCGTCGGGTCGCCGCTCGGATGATTGTGCGCGAGCACCACGGCGGCGGCGTTGGCCGCGATGGCGGCTTTGAAAACTTCGCGCGGATGCACGAGCAACGTGTCAATCGTCCCATCGGTGACCGGCTCGACCCGGATCAGCCGGCGACGCGTGTTCAGCAGCAGGACCTGGAGGGTTTCCACGTTCTTCACCAGGTTTTGCTCGCGCAGCAGTTGAACGATGGCCTCCGGGTTGTCGAGCACCGGCGATTCGCGCTGCAAATCCTCCGCCATTTTCCGCGCCAGCGCAAACGCCGCCACCAGCGTCACCGCCTTGTCGCGACCGATGCCTTTGACGCTCCGCAAATCGTCCACCGACGCCCGCGCCAGCGCCTGAAGCGTGCCGAATTTTTGAATCAATTGTTTGCCGATTTCGACCGCGTTCGCGCCTTTCAAGCCGGTGCGCAGCAGAATGGCAATCAACTCCGCGTGGCTCAAGGCGTCCGCACCGAGCGCCACGAGCCTTTCGCGTGGGCGTTCACTGACAGGTTGATCTTTAAGCCGCATGGATTCGCTCATGCAAAATGGTTTAACCGCGAACCAGGCGAAACACACGAAAATTCATGGCAACTTTTTCTGGACAAACCATTTTGCCCGGCGCAAGGTCAAAATCTGAAACGGGATGGGCGGCAAAACAAGCCGTCCATTGTTAGTTGGGTGGCATTTGGGTGTGACGATCTGATTGCAGGACTGTCTGAAGGGTTGTGTGAAAGTTCAACATTAACCAGAAAAGAACCATGAAACTACAGCGAAGCATTTGTTTAACAACCGCACTATTGTTCCTGGCCGTCATCGGCTCAACCGTCAACGCCGTGGAGTCAGTCGTCAATCCCACCGGCACATGGAAAGTAACCGTCTCCAGCACCAACACCCAGGCGCGCCCCACCGCGCAGACCCTGAAACTCACGCTCAACGGCGGCACGCTGACTGGCACGCTCAGCTACAACAGCAGTCCCACTGTCAATGGCAAGGCGCGCGTCTCCGAATTGCCCATCACCGAAGCGAAACTCAATGGAAGCGAGCTTTCTTTCAATTTCACCCATCCTCCTGCGGCGGGGAACGGGCCAAACGCCACCTACAGCTACCAAGGCACGATCAGCGGCGATACCATCAAAGGAACGTTTACAATGGAGTGGATGGGGCAAACCCGCACGAAAAACTGGGAGGCCAAGCGCATTAATGAGTAGCTCACGGAGGAATCGCACATGCCGCCTTATTTGAGGTAGGCTGCAAGTCTTGATTTCCCCGTCAACCCCATTCGTGTTCTTTCCGCCTTCGCTCCCGTCTTCGTGTTTCACTTCGCCGCGGCAAGTGCGCGACACCCAGCCCGCCCCGGCCATGAACCCTGTAGCGCAGACATTCCTGTCTGCGGGTTCAGGCGACTTTCCAGTCGCCTGTCCGTGCAGCAGTTTAGCAGGAAACACGGGACAGGAATGTCCCGTGAACTCGCAGACAGGAATGTCTGCGCTACACACCGTTTAGCGGCGCAAGGCGCGCAAGAAGTTCGGGCAAATCCTTCCCGTTCGTGCGGGACGAGGGAACAAAGTTTCTGCGCGCGGCACTTTTCCAAATTTCACCCGCGTGTTAGCCTGCGGCTGCAACATGGAACCGCCGCGCACCCAAAATGATTCGCTCACGCCGTCCCAACGGCAGGCCGTCACCGCGCGCGGCAACGTGCTGGTCATGGCCGGCGCGGGCACGGGCAAAACCTACACCCTCGTCGAGCGCTGCCTGCATTGCCTGTGCGAGGAGCAGCCGCCCACTTCGCTCGAAGAACTTCTCGTGGTCACCTTCACCGAGGCCGCCGCCGCTGAAATGCGCCGGCGGCTGCGCGAACAACTGGAGGAAAAACTTCGCGCCGAACCGGACGAACCGCGCTGGGCGGAGCAACTGGCGCTCTTCGACACCGCGCACATCGGCACGCTCCACGGTTTTTGCCTCAAGCTCGTGCGTGAACATTTCCACGAGCTCGGCCTTGACCCGCAACTGGCCGTGCTCGATGCGGGCGAGGCGCGTCTGCTGGCCGACGAAACACTCGATGAAGAACTGCAGGAGCACTACTCCGGGCAAAATGAACTGGCCGAAGCGGTCCAGAAACTGATTCAAATTTACGGCGGCGGGCGTGACCAGACCATTCGCCAACTGGTTTTGCGCCTGCACCATTACGCGCAAACCCGGCCCGATGCCGATGGATGGCTCACGCGGCAAATTGAAAGATTCGCGTCACCCGTGCCGGACGAATGGCGTGGGTGGTTGCTCGACGGCATTCAAGCCTGGCGCGATGAATGGCTGCCAGTGCTGGAAAACCTCGGAACGCCGGCCTCCGGCACGGCGCGTTTCAAGCGGGACGAACTTCGTGCCGTGCCGGAGGCCGGCGCTCCAAGTAACAATGAAAAGGCCGCTGAATTGGCAAATGTTCTCCGGCGGCTGCCGGAGAATTTTTCACGCGCTGACGCCGCCGGGATTCTGGGACAAATCAATTCCGCCGACGGCAACTGGCCAGTCAAACGCAAGATCGCTCTTCGCAAACCGTTGGAGAAATTTTTTGCCGACGCGGCGTTTTTGCATTCGCTTGCGCCGGTTGAAAACGGCCGCGACCCGCTCGTGGAAGATTGGGAATGGGTGCGCGGCCACATGGACGCGTTGCTGCGGCTGACACAGAATTTCTCGGCCCGGTTCGCCGCGCGCAAACTCAACGACGGGGTACTGGATTTTCACGATCTGGAACAGTTCGCCCTGAAGCTGCTCTGGGATTTTGCCGCGAACCAACCCACATCTGTCGCCGGACGCTGGCGTCAAAAAATCCGGTTCGTGTTCGTGGACGAATATCAGGACATCAACGCCGCTCAGGACAAAATCATCCAGGCGCTCAGCCGCGATTCGTTTGGAGTTCCGCCTTTAGGCGGCAAGCGGCCCAAACCGCCTGAAGGCGGAACTCCAAACGAAGGCAACCGTTTCCTCGTCGGCGACGTGAAGCAGAGCATCTATCGTTTTCGTCTGGCCGACCCGAAAATCTTCCGCGATTACGCCCAAAGCTGGCGCGGAAATAACGGCCAGACGATTTCTCTCGCGGAAAATTTCCGCAGCCGCGAGGGACTGCTCAATTTTGTAAATTCTGTTTTTGAGCCGCTCATGCGCGAGGAAATCGGCGGCGTGCGTTACGATGCCGAAGCCCGGCTGCAATTCGGCGCGCCCGACCACCGCGCGGAACTTAGCGTGGCAAAAGAGGCTTCGCCGCGCGCGGAATTGCTGTTGCGTTTCAAAAGGGGCCGCAACGACGTGGAAACCGGAGATGATTCCGGGGATGACGATCTGGCCGATTTGCAGGAAACGGAAAAGGAGGCCCGGCTGCTCGCCCGGCGGTTGAAGCAACTTGAGGCCGGGAAACACAAAATTTGGGACGCGGATAAAAAAGGGTTCCGCCCTGCCGAATGGCGCGATATGGCGGTCCTGCTGCGCGCACCGTCGGGCAAGGCGGAAATTTATGCGAAGGAATTTCAGCGCGCGGGCGTGCCGCTCGTCGTCGAACGCGGCGGATTTTACGACAGCGGTGAAATCCTGGATTTGCTGAGTCTGTTGCAACTGCTGGACAATCCATTGCAGGACGTGCCGGCCATCGCCGTGCTCCGTTCCCCGCTTGCCGGTCTGTCCCTCGACGAACTGGCGCAGATCCGGCTGGCAGCGAAGGGCATGCATTTTTGGACGGCGCTCAACCGCTGGCGCGATGTGACACGTGACGGGGATCATGTGACAGGATTGGAAGCAACGGCGGAAACTTTTTCCAAGGTGGACAAGTTTTTGAAAGATTTTTCTCGCTGGCGGCAACTGGCGCGGCAGGCGTCGCTGTCGCAATGTCTGGAAAGCATGCTGGGCGAAACGCATTACGCCGAGTGGCTGCTCGCGCGCCCGCGCGGCGCGCAACGGCGCGCCAACGTCGAACGATTTCTGGGTCTCGCGCAAAAGTTTGACGAGTTTCAACGGCAGGGATTGTTCCGGTTTTTGAAATTTATCGAGGCGCAACGCGAGGCCGAGGTTGAGCCGGAGATCGCGGAAGTCGCGGACGAAAACGCCGTGCGGTTGATGAGCATTCACCAGAGCAAAGGACTGGAATTTCCCATCGTCGCCGTCGCCGATCTCGCCAAGCCGTTCAACACGCAGGATCTGCGCGGTGAAATCATTTTTGACGAGATCCTTCGGCCTGTGTCCACGCATCAAGCCGCCGCACACGGGCCGGCGGTATCCGAGCCTGCCGTACTGGCTCGCGCAACAGCACCAGCGCCGCGAACAATGGGGCGAGGAATTGCGCCTGCTTTACGTCGCCACGACCCGCGCCCGCGACACACTCGTTTTGACTGCCGCCGTCACGGAGAAAAAATGGGGATCGCTTTGGTTGAAACCGGCAGCGATCACGATTCAGGCCATTGTCGTGGCGAAAAGTTACGCGGATTGGCTGGGCTTGTGGTTTGCACAGCACGCAATCGCCGCGGACACGATACAAGGCGAATTGCCGCATCTGCGCTGGCGCATCGTAGATGATACGGAACTCCGCGATGATTTAATCTGTAGGAGCCGAGGTGACGAGGCTCACACTAAAGATCAATCAGAGACTCCTCACGTCGTCTCCTACAAAAACACAATCGAGCTTGACGCCGCGACAGCGGAAAGGCTGCGCGCGATACTGTCGTGGGAATATCCATTCGCCGCCGCGACGCAGCGCGCTGCCAAGTCGTCGGTGACCGCATTGCGACGCCAGGCGGCGGGTGAATTGGATGACGAAGCGGAGCAAATTTTCCCGGCACGGAATTTCGCGCCGGCGGCACGGCGAATTTCGCGCACCAAACTTTCGGCGGCGGACGCTGGCACGGCGCACCACAAATTTCTTCAATTCGTCGCGCTGGAAAACACGACCGACATTGCGGCGCTCAAATCGGAGGTGAAACGACTGGAGCGGAAAAAAGTTTTGTCGGCGGGCGAGTGCGCGGTCTTGAACCTGGAAGATATTGTGGCGTTTTGGAATTCGGAGCTGGGCCGGAAAATTCGCGCGCAGGCGGCAAACGTCCGGCGCGAACTGGCATTCACGGCGCGTTTCAGTCCGGCGGAACTGGAGGCCCTCACCGGCGTAAAATCGGCCCCGGGATTGGAGGACGAATTTGTCGTCGTGCAAGGCGTGGCGGATTTGGTGATGCTGTTGCCGGAAGAAATCTGGCTCGCGGATTTCAAGACGGATGAAGTTCGTCCCGCCGAACTGCCGGAGAAAACGCGGCTTTACGCGCCGCAACTGAAACTTTACGCGCACGCGCTGGAGAAAATTTATTCGCGGCTGGTCACAAAACGCTGGTTGCACTTTTTGTCCGTGCGGAAAACGGAAAACGTGTAAGCGGGAAGGTAGCACCCGCGTCTCGCCCGAAATTTTCAATACCCCAAGCGATCAAGGCAATGCGGCGGGACGCCGCATTGAACCCGCCGGAGGCGGGTGCTACCACAACCTTCAATCCGGCGATTCGAGCGAGAACTCGCCTCCGGCATTTCCCGGCGCGGGTGACGCGGCGAAAGCGGGTTTTTTGGGTTGCGTTTCCGCCGACGCATTCCCGTCGTGCAGACGCACGAGCGCGGGGCGCAAAAGCCGGCCCTGAAACGTGTAACCCGAACCAATGGTTTCGGCGACGACCGCGCCGGCCGGCGGCGTTTCC
>DLMG01000295.1:20882-21042 GCA_002479245.1 Verrucomicrobia subdivision 3 bacterium UBA7542
CCTGGTGGCGTTCAGCGTCGAACGGCTCATTGGGTTCGGCGGCAAACGGCGTGAGGCCGAGGCGGCGCGCGGTGTCGCGGCAGGCGTTCTGGAAAGTCGTGATGGGGGCGGCGAATTTCGCATCGCCGGAGCGCACAGCGGCAGTGTGCAGCGCGAAGAC
>DLMG01000118.1 GCA_002479245.1 Verrucomicrobia subdivision 3 bacterium UBA7542
TCACCGGCCCTGGCCCGTGAAGTCCCTGGCCCGTGAAGTGGGCCGCCTACTTCACCGGGCTACTTCACCGGGCTACTTCACAGGCCGAGGCCCGTGAAATGGCCTCGCCTATTTCACAGGGCAGCTTTTAGTATTTTAGCGTTTCAGATTTTCACAACGCCACTGATTTCCGACCTCCGGCCTGCGACCAAAGTCGTGAAGTCCGCTTATTGCCGGTACAAACGTTGAGTGTCCAGTTATCGCCAAATATTCAAAAGTACCGCCATTATTGGCGCCGCGCAGGTGGCCAATATTGGAATTGGCATTGTGCGCAACAAAGCGCTGGCGGTTTTCCTGGCGCCGGCGGGCTTCGGGCTGGCTGGCACCTATTTGACGGTGACCGGATTTGTTGGCGGAGTTACGGGCCTGGGCCTGGGGATGAGCGGGGTGCGCCAGATTGCCGAAGCGGCGGCCAGCGGAGACCAGAACAAGATTACCCGCACCGTCCAGGCCCTGCGCTGGGCCTCATTCTTTTCAGGCATTCTCGGCATGGTGGTGCTGCTGGCGTTGTGCGTGCCGTTGAGCTATTCCACCTTTGGTAACGGCAATCATGCCGGGGCGATTGCCTTGATGTCGCTGTCCCTGCTGTTTGGAGGGATTTCCACCGGGCAATACGCGTTGATACAAGGGTTGCGGCGCCTGGTGGATTTGGGCAAATCACAGGTGGCTGGAGCCTTCTTTGGGATGTTGGCCAGCGTGGCGCTGGTGTATTATTTGCGGGAACGGGGCATCGCGTTATATCTCGTGGCCAACGCCGGCATGGCGGTGTTGTTCTCTTATTGGTATGCCCGCAAGGTCGAAATACCGCGAATCAAAATGCGGTTGGGGGAATTATGGTTTGAGTCGCGCGGACTGTTGACGTTGGGTTTTGCCTTCCTGATTCAAAATCTGGTGCTGGGACTGGGAGGCTATTTAACCCGGGTCCTAATCATCAACGACCTCGGTCTGGCGGCTGTGGGGTTTTACACGGCGGCATGGACTCTTTCCAGCTACTATGTCGGCATGATTTTGAAGGCGATGGGCGCGGATTTTTATCCTCGACTCACCGCCACTGCCAATGACCACCCGACCATGAACCGCCTCGTTAATGAGCAGATTGAAATGGGTTTGCTCATTGCCGTACCGGGTGTGCTCGCAGTTTTGGCCCTGGCCCCGCTGGCCTTGCGAATCCTGTATTCCGGGGCCTTCGTTGGCGCGGCTGAAATCATCCGTTGGCAGATTCTCGGGGTGGTTATGCAGGTCGTAAGCTGGCCGATTGCCACTGTGCAGTTGGCCAAGGGGAAGGGAAAGTTATATGTGGTTACCGAAACAATTCAAGCCTCCGTGGGGTTGTTCTTTCTGATTGTCGCAATGCGGCTATGGAAATTGGAAGGCATCGGGATATCCTTTGCGCTGGCAGTGTTCGTCATGACTTTCTACTATTTGATACTCGGGCGCCGGCTGTCGGGCTTCACTTTTTCCAAAAACTGCCTGCAGGTCCTTGTCCCTTCCTTGCTGGCTGTGGCCGGGGGCTTTCTTTTCATAAACATATTGCCGCCAGCCTGGGGGATAGCTACGGGAGTCCTGCTCACTGTTGCCGCTTCCGTCGTATCCATCTGGGCGCTGCAACGGTTGCTTGGCATCAACGTCTGGCAACTGGCCCGGGCGAAGCTGGGATACAGTTCCGCCGCCAAATAGGCACGTCATTGTTTCAGCAATGGCTTGGGTTTCAAAAATCAAAATCCGGCAGTACCAGAAAACTTTTCATTGATGACATCAACCGGAAATCGAACGCTCGAAGCGAGTGTCTGCATCTGCACATTTAATGGCGCGCCTCGCATTCCATTGGTGCTCGAGGCGCTGGCCCGGCAAGATTGTCCGCCGGAACAGTGGGATGTTCTTGTTGTAGATTCAAGCACCGATGACAGCAAGGCGTTGGCGGAGACGGAATGTGCGCGCTTATTCGGAGCACGCGCGCGGGTCATCACCGAGAACCGTCCGGGGCTTTCCTTTGCGCGCGAGCGGACGGCCCGGGAAGCTCGAGGCAAAATCATCTGCTTTCTCGACGACGACAACATTCCCGAACCGGATTTCGTGACTCAAACAATCCGCGCCTTCAAGGAACATCCACACGCTGGTTGTTTGGGCGGGAAGGTCATCCCCAAGTGGGAAAGTCCTCCCACGCCACTGGCCGAAGCCGTGGCTGATTTTGCCCTGGCAATTTGCGACCGTGGGGACAAGGCGTTTGCCTACGGTGGCGGCGGCGGCGGGCCCGTCGGGGCGGGACTGTGCGCGCGGCGGGATTTGCTACGGCAGGTTTACGGTGAGTGGCATTTCGCACGAACGGTCGTTGGCGGAACGGCGGTTAATGTTGGGGGTGGTGAAGATACGGCGATTTCAGTGGCAATAAAAAATATGCATTGGGAAACTTGGTATGTTCCTTCCCTGATCCTATATCATCTGATTCCCCAATCGCGCATGACCAAAGACTACTTCATGCGTTATTACGAACGCATCGGTCGTGGTCAGGCTAATGTCCGCCAATTATATGATTGGAAGGCGAGAACACCACTTTCTTGGCTGATCGGCTTGAAAGATTTGGGCCGTTGGCTGTCCGGTCATTGGCGCGGGCCTTCACCCGAACTCCGGCATCAACATCCAGCCGTGGCTGGCGACCTGCACGACCTGAACCAAAGCTTGACCCTCGGACGCGCCTGTCAGGCGTTTTCATGGCCGCGCTAACCACCCGTGCGCATTCTTCACATCACCGAATATTGCCATGCCGGTTCCATCGGAGGAACCGAGCGATATGTTCTCGACTTGATTCGCGGGCTGGACACCGCCGGTTTTCAAAACGGCATCATTTGGCTGCAACCGGGACTTTCTGCGGAAACGCTGGAGGCGGACGGCGTGCGCATCTTCAAGCTGCCATCGCCGCAAATGCGCGTGGACGCGCCGTTGCCGGAGTTTCATGCGGGTGCTACTCGCCTGCTGGAGACGGAAAAGCCGGACTGGCTACATTTTCACACTTTCGGCCTCACCGAGGCGGCACTGGCAAAACTGGCGAAGCAACGCGGCATTCCTTATGCCTTCACCTATCACAGTCCGGCCTGGACCTGTCGCCGCGAAATCATGCTGCTCTACGGAAAGGAACCCTGCGACGGCGAAGTGCGGGCCTGGCGCTGCTCCGCCTGCCAGTCTGAAGAACGATTGGGAATGGGACCACTTGCAGGCCATGCCGCCACGGCAATCTCGGCAGTCTTGGGATGGGCAGCATTGCCGCTGGGAAGAACATCACTTCGGCGTCGCTCCGCCTTTTTTTACGACTCGTTGCGATACCGCCGCGTTCTCCATAGTTTCCTTGCGGAATGTGATCTGGTGGTTTCTTGCTGTGACTGGAGTGGGCCGGTGTTGGGGCGCAACGGCGCGAGGGAGAATTGTATTGTCCATTGCCCGCAAGGCGTTCCCAACGCCGTCGCCGATATGCTCCAGACGGAACAGAAACTCACGCCGCCAACAACCGGTAAAGAGTTTGTCGTCGGTTATGTGGGTCGCGTGGTGGAAGTCAAAGGCGTCCATATCTTGATGGAAGGTTTTTCGCAGATGAACGGTAAAGAGGTACGCCTCCGCATTGTCGGCTGGGAATCAGACCATGCCGACCAGCCATATGCCCGTCGTCTCCAACGACTCGCGCAGGCGGATTCGCGGATTGAACTGGTGCCCAAGAAGTCTTTTAACGACACGCTGGCTGAATACCGCAGGCTGTCACTGCTGGCCATTCCGTCAGTCTCGATGGAAACCGGCCCGCTCACGCTGTTGGAGGCGCTGGCGGTGCGAGTGCCGGTCTATGGCTCAAACCGGGTCGGGCAGTTGAATCTGCTGCGCGAACATGGCCGCATCGTGGAACACAATACACCCGCTGGCTGGCAGGCCGCGCTTTCTGGCGCGCTTGAAGAATTTAGAAATGGAAAATGGAGCGCGCATCAAGAACAAATTTGCAATACCATGAAATTGCGCACCATGGCTGATGTGGCAGCAGAAATGGCGGCACGCTATCAGGCCATCTTTGCGAATTGAAGCTGCCTTGACTGCCATGAATTCCCGTTTGCAAAGCTCGCTGCCGTCCGCAGCCGACCTGCCGGCCAGCCATCTGGCGGAGTCGCGCCTGCCGGCACTGGACGGCATCCGCGGCGTGGCGGTGCTGATGATCCTGGTGTTTCATTTCTGGCAATCCATGTATCACCTCCCTGCCGCAGCCCCGCTTCAGTCGCACCTTCGCTTCCTGGCGGGCGGCCAGACCGGCGTGGATTTGTTTTTCGTGCTTTCCGGCTTTCTCATCACCGGCATTCTGCTCAATGCGAAGGGCACACCGCATTTTCTCCGCAATTTTTATGTGCGCCGTGCTGTCCGGATTCTGCCGCTCTACTACCTGGTGGTGTGTGGATACTTTGCCGCCGGCTGGATCAATTCCGGATTTTACGAAACTTTCAACAAGGAATGGTGGTATTTTCCCTATCTCCAGAATGTGGGCATGACTTTCTGGCCGCATCAGGTCGGAGAGCCGGGCCATTTCTGGTCACTGGGCGTGGAGGAACATTTTTACCTGTTCTGGCCCTGCCTCGTGCTGTTATGCGACGAGCGGCGTCTGCCCAAAGTTTTGCTGGCCATCATCGCTGCCGCCATGGGTTTTCGCCTGCTGCTGATTCCCTTCGTCGGAGCGGACAATATTTTCTGGTTTTCGCCGTGCCGTCTGGATGCGCTGGCGCTGGGAGCGTTGCTCGCGGTGGTGGTGCGACGTCCGGAACTGGCTGAAACGGCTCATCAGACCTGCCGCTGGACGCTGATGATTCTCGGCCCGACCTTGCTGGTTCTCTATCCGTTGACTTCCGGCAAGGGACTTTTTGTGATGCAAACCGTAAAATACCTGCTCGTAGCGGTGGCCTTCACGGCGTTGCTGGGCACGACCATCGGGCCGGGGCGCTGGCCGTGGCTGGAACGGTTTTTCAGCACCAGGTTCCTTTGCTGGTGCGGGAAATACAGTTATGCCATGTATGTATTTCACCCAATCATCTATATCCAGATTACGGACCTGCTGCGCCCCAACGTGTCACTGGCAACAACTCACCCCAATCTGTATCTCGCGTGTGAATTCCCGCTGTTGCTAGGCGTCGTATTTTTCGTAAGTTGGGCAAGCTGGCATCTGTTTGAAAAACATTTTCTCAAGCTGAAATCCCATTTTGAGTATGCCGTCCCCCATCATTGAGCCGCCGGCAAAGACCGTCGCCGCCACTGGGGCGAATATCCGCGTTACTCCGGCGGGACTCTGGCCGAAGCGTTATGATTTGATGGATGGTTTTCGCGGCATCGCCGTGTTGATGGTGGTTTGTTTCCATTGCGGTTTTCTGCCATTCGGGCATTGGGGGGTGATATTATTCTTTGTGATCAGCGGCTACTGCATCCTGGCCAGCGCGGACAGTTGCCAGAAACAAAATCTCGGGGCTTGGGGATTTGCCGTCAGGCGTTTTCATCGGATTTATCCGCCCTACCTTTGTGCCGTGGTGTTCTTCATCATAACACGGCTAATAAAAATAGGGTTCTCGCACGAGAACCAACTGGCGCAATTCAGCGTGCTGCAATTCCTGCAAAATGCCACACTCACACAATGGCTCACGCTGTTGGTGCATCCCAACGCTACAGGTGCCAATCTGAGCCTGATGGTAACGGCCTTCTGGTATTTAGACTACGTGGTGCAATTTTACGCCGTGGTCGCGATTTTTCTCCTGCTCGTTGTGCGAACCGGACGCGCGAGCCTCAACACGCTCATCATCGCGCTTACCGGAATCAGCTTCATCTGGGTGCTTGGTATGAACAATTTCCATTGTGGATTGTTCATTGAATACTGGCCGGTATTCGCCTTGGGCTGTCTGGTGTTCATGCGGCTCTGCCAATTCAAAAAACGGTGGGCGCGAATGACGGTGGATGGCTTTCTGGTGGTGCTGGCGGCCGTGTGCCTGATTGGCAGATTCCATCACCCGGCACCGGTCTGGATTTTCGGCCATGCGACTGAAGCCTTGATGATTGGCGCCTGTTTCAGCCTGCTCCTCATCGCCCTTCGCGGGGCGAGTGAATGGATTGCTGGAACCATTCCTGGACGAGTCATCTCATTTGTCGGACTCATCTCTTACAGTCTTTACCTGATTCACCAGTTCAACCTGAAACTCGCCAGCACCGTCATTGGTCACATCCTGCCCACCGGGGCGCCGAGATTGGTGGTAGTATTGGGAATTGTCGGATTTCACATCGCGCTGGCTACGGTCTTTTGGTTTTTTTGTGAACGGCCATTTTTGAACGAACGCATTCCTCTGTCCGGATTCTTTAAATTTGTCCGGCGGAATTCCTCCCTGCCTTCGTCCGCTAACTAGTTGGAAGGCCGATGAATTCAGATCAGATCACAATCATCATGGTCACCCGGAACCGTCCAATTTCCCTGGAGAAATGTCTCGCGCGGACACGTTCTATTCTTCCCAAGGAGATTCCGATCCTGGTCTTTGATGACGCGTCCACCGAAGGTTTGCGGGTGCGGGCGATTGTCGAGGCGCATCCCAACACGGTCTATTTAAGTTCACCGACGTTGGTGGGGCCGGGAGAGGGGCGGAACCGGTGTTTCCGTCACGCCGTCACCCCGTTTTGCCTGTCGCTGGATGATGACTGTTATTTAGACTCCATGCCCGACTTGTCCCGCTGGCTGGCTGACCGACCGGAAGATCGGGACATTGCGGCGGTGGGTTTTCGGTACCGTAATCTGCCTGCCGGCGATATGGCTCCGGCCTCTGCGGTGGGCGGTATAACGAAGGGATTTCACGGAGGGGCGAGTTTGCTGCGCCGGGAAACGGTTCTTAAAGTGGGCGGCTATCTGGATTGGTTTGTGTTTGCTTGCGAAGACACAGAGTTCGCCCTCCGGCTGTGGCGGTTGGGCTATCGCGTCTGGTATGATCCCTCGGTGATTGTGCAGCACGTGCGTTCGGATGAAGGACGTGAAAAGCGTTGGGGGTCGTTTTATTATGTTCGCAACACGTTTCTTCTAAACGTGATTTACGGCGGCAACATCGCCGGTTTACCATTGGGTTTGCTACGGGCTTTGCGGCGTGGCCTTTTCCACACGGATGCGCCGGGGGCGACTCTGACAGGAATTTTTTCTGGATTGGCACTTTTTTTGAAGGGCCGCCGTGCCCGCAAGGAATTGTTTGGCGAAGACCGGAGGTTTTCCCGCAGTGCAGGGGGTTGAGTCTTGTGGTTTTTATCGGGCTTCAGAAATTGATATATCTCAAAGTTGCGTCAGGACGAATCTACCTGGGCGCTGGTTTGGCTGTCAGCCATCTGCAAGGCTGGTTGTCCGACCTTGGTGCCGGAGTGCCTGCCCGCTCGCGCTACCAGTATCTTACATGGCGCCAGTATCGCGCTTTTCGCGTAAAGGTATTGGAAAACAAGGTTCCCGAAAAAGTCGAACCTGTCCGCGCTTGAAGCTGGCAAGAGCCTGACCATTTTATTTAGATTGATTTATCGTGAATGAAATAAACATAAAATCTTCCCTGGTTGTGATGATGCCTTGTTACAATGACTGGGAGGTCGTGCGTCTGCTATTGAAGCAGCTTGACGCCACTTTCACTGCATCGGGTCAGAAGGGCGAAGTGCTTCTGGTGGACGATTGTTCTTCAGCGCCTCGTCCGCAGGATCTCGCAGCGGGACCATATCAGGCCTTAAACCGGATCGAAGTGCTGCGACTGAGACGGAACCTGGGGCACCAACGGGCAATTTGCATCGGCTTGAGCCATGTTTTTGAGCAACATGACCCGGATGTCGTGCTGGTGATGGACGCCGATGGAGAAGACCAGCCGGCAGACATTCCCAAAATGTTGTCGGTCTTTGAAGAACATCACCGGACGGCCATTGTTTTTGCGGAGCGGACCCGCCGTTCGGAAGATTTCGTATTCCGAACGGGGTATCATTGCTACCGCATTCTCCACTGGGCACTCACGGGTATCCGTGTGAGGGTGGGTAATTTTAGCATTATTCCCAGGGAACATCTGGCTTCACTGGTGGTGATTTCCGAGACCTGGAACCATTATGCAGCCTCGGTGTTCAGGTCGAAAATCCAGCACATCGGCGTGCCCACCGTACGCGGAACCCGGCTGGCCGGGAACTCGAAGTTGAACCTCACCAGCCTGGTGGTTCATGGACTTAGCGCCATTGCCGTGTTTCTCGACGTGGTGGGCGTCCGGCTTACTCTCGCGGCGTGTGCCGGTGCCGCATTCCTTTTTCTGCTTTGCCTCGCCGTTATCATTGTGAAATACGCGACCAGCCTGGCCATTCCCGGCTGGGCGACCACGACTCTGGGTCTGCTGCTGATTATTTTAATGCAGATATTCGTTCTGGTCCTGGGCCTGACCGGTTTGGTGCTGTTCAACCGGAACAACTTGAGCTTCATTCCGATTCGCGATTACAAATATTTTGTCGGCCAGGTTATCGAAATATATCCGGCGCATGCCTGATTACCGCTACATCGGAGACGAACTGGACCTATTCGCCAGGGCCAAAAACTGGAAAGCCTATTGGGGCACCCAGATCATTCCATTTTTGCAAGGCTCTGTACTGGAAGCCGGAGCGGGTATTGGCAGCAATACCAGGCTGCTGTTTAATAACAAGGTCAGGAGCTGGACCTGTCTCGAACCCGACGGACGGCTCTTGGAAACATTGAAATTAAATCTTCTGCGGGATCCGGACTTGAATCATATTCAATTAGTGACTGGAACGCTGAGTGATTTGGAAAAAAGCGCCCGGTTCGATTCCATCATTTACATTGATGTCGTAGAGCACATTGAAAAGGATAAGGAGGAGCTTGCGCTGGCGGCGTCCAAGCTCAAAAAAAATGGATTTCTTGTCGTGCTTTCGCCAGCCCATCCATGGCTGTTTTCCGAGTTTGACGCAAGCATCGGACATTTTCGGCGTTACACAAAAAAATCTCTCAGGTCTGCAGGGCCGCCGGAGTTGAAACTTTGCCGCCTGCGTTATCTGGATTGTTGTGGGCTGGCGGCGTCGCTGGCCAACCGGCTGCTGCTCCGCCAAGGAATGCCCACCCTGTCCCAAATCAGGTTCTGGGACACATTTCTGGTGCCGCCTTCACGGTTATTAGATCCATTGTCGCGATATACAGCGGGCAAATCAGTGTTGGGCGTTTGGCAAAAGAGGTAGCGGAGAGACTCTCAAAATGTTCTGCGGACATTAACCGAGTGAGCTTGGATTAGTCCCGCAAGCGAGTGAACCAAGAGGTGCCATGACCACAGACAGGACCAAGCCTGACGGCGAGGAAACGAGAGCGGTGGACAATACCCTGAGGCAATGTGGCGTGCTTTTGGGCTGTGCCTGCATAGCGGTGGCCTTGATTCTACCAGAGGTGGTCACGCGACCGTTATTTGGCGACGATTCATTCTACCTCTGGGCCGCCAAACAAATTTCCCAAGGCGTTTATCCGTTCCGTGATTTTTATTGCATTGATACGGCAGGGGTCCTGGCCTACTTCCGGTTTCTGTTGCCCTTCTTGGGCTCAAGCTCGGTGGCATACTGGGGGCTGCTGGCGGGGAATATTCTCGGAACTGCGTGGTTGCTCGGCGTGCTCGGACGAAGGATAACCGGGTCGCCGGTAGCGGGAATCTGGGCCGGTTTTGTTTTTATGGTCTTCCAGTTTCATTGCACCCCGGCTTACGCAGTAATGGGCAAAGACATGCTGGCGTTCACTTTTGTCCTGGCCGGATTGTTGCTTTGCGGAAACACCCGATGGTGGCTGTTTGGCCACCTGCTGATGGGAGTGGGTTTTGCCATCAAACCGACGCTTGGCGCCCTGTGGCTGGTTTGGATGGCCGGTGATTTCTGGTTGCACCGAGGTCAATTGGGTCGTTGGCTGCTGCGCGCCGTGCTTGCATCTGTGACCATCGGGGTCCCTTTTCTTGCCGTCACGTTTTGGGCCGAACGTCATGGATGGGGGTGGACGGCTTTCAAGGTCAATGTTGGTTTGGGCGGTGGCGGCTATGGTGCCTATTGGTCTGGGGGCACACTCTACAACTTAATTCATGTTTTTTTTCCGATATTATGGATGTTTCCATTGGCAGTAGTGGCGCTCCGCAGCCTGCACCCTTTCAGCCTGTCTCGCCATCTGGTTCTCGTATCGGTCCTGTTGGGGGGACTGGTCAATTGGGTGATCCAACCCATGTTCAACACTTGGTATTTCATTCCATTTTTCGGTGGAATCGCGGTTTTAGCCGGAATTGGGGTGGTGCGGTTGTTGCCCCGGATGTCCGGTCAAATTGCATTGATGATTTGCGCCGGACTGTTTTTTGCATTTGTGCCCGCCACCAATCTCCGTTGGCTCAAGTTCATTACTGATATCAAGGGCAAGGAAAAATATACGCTGGTGGAACACCAGTCGCGCGTGATGGCAGAATATGCCGTGGGCAACACGCCACCGTATGTTCAGGAGTGGGTTCGCCAAGAAGTATCCAAGTTGATCGGTCATGATGGCAGAGTGGGCGTGTTGGTTACCGATGGGAATCTGCTCTGGGCGCTCAGGGACTATCGCCCGGGTTTCTGGGCGGTTTGGTCGCCTTCCTGGAATCCACAACGGCTCGCCGAGGGGGTTGCCTCAGGTTCGGCAGATGTCATTGTGAGTATTGAGGACATTTCCCCCGGCACGAATTCAAATGCATATTACGATCAGGTTGCAAAATTGAGGTGGAACATTCCCGAACAGGCGTTGACCGCCCTGCATGAACATTATCAACCAGTGGCCAAAGGTTTTGGCTATGTCATCTACCAGAAGCGAAAATGATTCCAATTGAATCATAAAGTTGACTGCCGCCCAATGCCTGTTCACAAAAACAAGGCGAACACTTTTCGGCGAAATGCTGAAATGAACCATGGTTTGTTTGGTATCAAACCGCTCGAATGGTTGCTTTGCGGCATCATACTGGTGGGGTGTGTTACCCTGCATTTAACCCGATTTTATTACCCGCTCGCGTTGCCCATTGAGGCTGGACTATCTCTGATCAGTTTTGCCACGCCGATTTCCGGGCTGCTTTATCTTTCGGCGGCACAGGTCATCCCCGACGCGCCGGGGTGTCCGCTGCCCAGCGCGCAAATGGCGCTACTGGGGTTTTTCCTTTGGCAACTTGCCAGAGGGAAAGTCGAAGCGTTGTTTTCCTCCGGTCGCCCCCTGCTGATGACCGTGGCCCCCTTCTTCGTGTGGAATGCGGGTTGGGCTTTTGTGCGCGGAGACCGTGGATGGCTGGCGATGATTCTGGTCTTTGCCATTCTAACCGGGTGCGCCGCCGCTACGCTGGTGCAACAATCGGGCCGCCGACTGGAGGCGTGCCTGACCGTCTTTTTGGCGGGACAAGCACTGGCCATGTGCTTGTTCTGGATTCTGAAATTGAATCTGGGAGAACCTGTTGAGGCCTTCAACACAGAAATTTACAGCAGTTCTCTGGTGGAGGGTGCACGGATTGGCACGGCACGAGGGAATGCAAATGTGTTGGGGCCACCCATGGCATTGGTTCTTGCCGGAGTCATTGCGTTTTTTTTCACACGGCCGTTACAGTTTACACGCAGGGGTTGGATACTTGGGCTGGCTGGCTTGATTGGGATTGCGGCCGTATTGCCGCCATTAATCGGTTCAGGCTCGCGTGGGGCATTGGTTTCGGTGGCGTGCGGTTTGTTGTTCCTGCTTTTTGCCGGGGGGATTTCCCCCAAAATGCTGTCATCGCTTCCAGTGGTTCTCATTGGTGTTCTGCTGATTTTTGGCTTGGGATGGAATAAACTGGGATTGAACCAGTCTTGGGAAGAAATGGGGCGCCGGCAGGAGATGCAAGAGGAACAACTGGGAAGCGGCGCCGGTAACAAGCTGGTTGCCGGACGAAGTTTGGAATGGACCGCGGCAGTGCGGGGCATCCTTGATTCTCCCATCATTGGCGGGGGGCATGTGGAGAAGCTTAGTTATTTTGGCCAGGAAGAGTTTTGGCTGTCTCATTCCACTTATCTTGATGCCGGGCTTGTGGGAGGATTGCCCGGGATGGCTTTGTTTGGCTGGTTTGTTCTCAAACCCCTCCTGGAACTCTGGCGGCGACGCCGGGAAGGCAAGATAGGCTGGTTGCTCGCGGTCTATGCCGTCTCCATCATCTCCATTGGCAGCACCTCAGCCATGCAGATGAAAGATTTTTGGATACTGTGGGGGATAGCGGCGGCTTGTTTTCTTCCCGCTGTCGCACGGGTTAAAACGCGCCGGAACCGTGTGGCGCGCAGGCGAAGCAATGTGAGAACAAAACAAGCAACATCAAACCAGCCGGCATTGGCCGCTGATTCAGATGTTTCTGCTTAAAGCTAGGTATAAGGATGAAAATCCTCGTCTCCCAAAAAGGCGCACGAGAACATTTCCTTGCGGCGCGGGCATTGCATCGTCGTGGAATGCTGGCGCATATGGTTGTTGATTGGTATGCGCCTCTTGGGCGTGCGGCACGGTTTCTGGGCAATTCACGCTGGCGCGCGCTTTCTCGCGCATTTTCAACCCGGACAGATGAATTGCCCGATGAGATGATCACGGCGTTGAATTTTGTTGGTTTCAAAGATCGTATTCGTGGCCAAATCGCAAAAAGAATGGGCGGCAGATCAGAGGCAATCTTGAAAGGCGACATTGAATACGCCTCGGCTGTCGCTCGTTTGCCCTTGCCGGCGCACGATGTTTTTTTTGGATATTCTTACGCATCCTTGGAGACGATGCGTAAAGAAAAGGCAAATGGTAAGACTTGCGTGCTGGACCAGATTGATCCAGGGGAGAAAGAGCACGAAATCATTCGTGAAGAACAATCCCGGTGGCCCAAGTATGTAGTTCGACCGGATGAGCGTATTCCACGTGCTGTTTATGATCGCCTTCATGAGGAATGGTTACTGGCCGACATCATCATTGTGAACTCGGAGTGGTCCCGCCAATGCAACTTGGAGAAAGGGGCCCCGGCGGAAAAGATGAAGGTTCTGCCTTTGGCTTACGAGATAAGACCCAGGGAGCAGGAATCTGGTCGCCGTTATGATTTGAGTCAGCCGGTTCGGATTCTTTGGGTGGGGCGTATTACGCTTCAAAAGGGAATTCAATATTTGATTGAAGCAGCCAAAATCCTGGTTGGAACACCCGTGGAATTCTTGATTGCAGGTGAGTCGGCTATCACCAAAGCTGCCGTATGCAGTGCTCCAAAAAACATAAAATGGCTCGGTAAGATAACGAACCTGCAAAAAGAAAATTTGTACTCATCAAGCACGGTGTTCGTGCTGCCAACGTTGTCGGATGGATTTGCACTCACGCAATTGGAAGCGATGGCGCATGGATTACCGGTGATCACCACGCCGAACTGTGGTCGGGTGGTGGAAGAAGGCAAGACGGGTTTCATCATTCCGCCTTGTGACCCACAAGCCCTAGCGGATGCCATTCTCCGTTTCCTGCGCCATCCAAGTTTAGCGCGGGAAATGGCATCAGCCTGCCGCGAAGCCGTGAAGGCTTTTTCCGTCGAGACGTATGGGAAGCAGCTCGTCGAAATCATAGAGAAACATTCAGCGTGTCGCTGAGGACCACAGTCTATGGTCCCGTGGTCAGTAGTCTCGTAGTCATGTCATCTTCAACTTCCATTTTGCACGTTGCGCTCAATCCCGTTACCGGGCCGTGGAGCGTGATGCGGGAACTGGCCAAGGCCCAGGCCGCCAGCGGCCTCTATGCCGGTGTGGGTATTGGTCTGATCACGTACGGCGACTGGCCAAAGTCATATGAGGCAGAATTGGCTGCGCTGAATCTGCCCGCGTTTCGCGCTCGCACACCCCGCATGTTTGGTACCGCCTCCTTCCTGTGGCAACGCATCCAGAAGCCGCCGATCCGCAGGTGGATCCGGGAACTCGCCGCGGCAACCAGCGCACCATCTGTTGTGATCCATCTTCATAATGCCTGGCTTTCCGGCGTGTTCGTGCCCATTGCCGACACGAAAGGCATCACGGTACATACGGTGGCCACTGTTCACGGTGTAAATGCCGATTTTATCGGCCAACCCATCCGCCACCGCCTCCATTGCTGGATGGCGCATAGGCTGATGCGCTTCAATGTCAGATTGACCTCGGTTGACAGCAAGAATCCCCAAGCAGCCGAGGCTGTTTTTGGGATCCCTCGAACGAAGTTTTCGGTTGTTCCCAACGGCGTGCCGGCGGCTCGATCCACTGCGCCGTCTCGCGCAACACGGGCGGAATTTCTGACCGTCGGTCATGTGGGCACCTTGAACAGCGTCAAAGGTTGGCGATTGGCGGCGGAAGGAGTCATGGCGGCACGGGCAACCGGTCGGGACATCCGGTTCATTGTGGCGGGCACCGGCCCGGATGAGCCGGAAGTGCGGCGTTGGGCATCAGAACATCCTGATTGGTTTGAATACGCTGGCTTCGTGCATAGTCCCCAGACCTCAATCTTGCCGCGGTTGGATGCCTTTGTACTCATGGCGGAGCGGGAGGGTTTGCCGATGGCGATTATCGAGGCCATGTCGGTGGGTTTGCCAGTCATTTCAACAGCGGTGGGGGGTATTCCGGATGCTGTGACCGACGGTCGAACCGGGTATTTGATACCGCGCGATGCCGGCGCTCTGGCGCAGGTTCTCTGCGATACTTTTGATCATCCTGAAAAACATCGTCACCTGAGCGAGCAAACTCTGCGGATTTTTCAGGAAAAATTCGAAATCACCGGAGTCGTCAAGGCTTACGATCAAATCTATAAAGACGGTGCTCGTTTATGAGCAGATTCATTCCCTTTCCGTGGAAAAAGAGGCTTGAGCAAGATATGGCGGACGCGCGAAAGTATTCAGCACTGTTGGCTGAATGGGATGTCCGACAGACAGGGGCTGTTCAACTGCGCGCGTTGCAAACCATCTGGAAGGACTGCGTCACCGACGTGCCATATTATCAAAAACTCGTCCAGACCGGTCAGGCACCGGCCGCCATTTCAACTTGGGATGATTTTCACGCCATTCCTGAATTGACCCGGGAAATACTTCAGCAGCGCCCGGCCGGCTTTCGCCGGTTCTCCGGCCCGCCGGATTTGACGCGCACTACGGGGGGATCCACGGGGACGCCTGTAAAATTTGGGGTATGGAAATCAGAAGACCAGATTCTGCGCATGCTCAAGCTGGTCTTGTGGCAGAAGGTTGGCTACACGCCGGATACCCGACTCTATCTTATTTGGGGGCATGCCCACCTGCTTGGCACGGGTTGGCGTCGCCTTCTTAACCATGCGACCCGCAAAACCAAAGATTACCTTGCTGGTTATCGTCGTGCAGATGCCTACCGTCTGTCTCCCGAACGCTGCCAGCAAATCGCCTCTGATTTGTTGGCTTTCAAGCCGGTCGGCTTGATTGGTTACGCCGCCGCCTTGGATTACTTTGTCCACTCCACCGAGACTTTTCACAACCGTTTCCGCAAACTGGGTGTCCGCTTTGTAATGCCGGCGGCAGAACCCGCGCCGCGTCCGGACACATACTCGTTATTGCGCGATGTTTTCCACGCCTCCATCGTTCAAGAATTTGGTGGTGTAGATTTCGGACAGGTCGGCATGAAGCTGGATGACGAGCCATTCAAAATCTTTCCGGATAAAAACCTCCTCGAAGCCATTCCATCCCAAGGGCAACCTGCCGATACTGGAGATGCTTTGGTCACCACACTCTACCATCGTTACCTTCCATTAATTCGCTACCGGCAAGGCGATGTGCTCCGGGGTGTGCAGCGAATGGAGCATGGACATGTTCATGCGTTTGCGGAACTGGCGGGAAGAGCCAACGACATGGTAACCCTGACTAGCGGTGCCATGATTCACAGTGTTGCCTTTCTCCACTGTATCCACCAAGAGCCTGCGGTCTTGAACGGGCAGTTGCTGGTTGATGAGGGGGGAACAACGCTTCGTTTGGTTACCACCGATGGTTATGATCCTGCCTGTGAGGCGCGCATCAGACACCGATTCAGGCAGCTCGACGCCAGCTTGAGCCAGCTTCGCATTGACAGGGCTTGTGATTTGGAAACCAGCATTGCGGGCAAACGCCGATGGTTTGTGGATAAACGCACTCATTAGGAAACAAAGTCAAGACAATGCGAGTCGCAGTTTTAATTTGGCGTTTGGGTCCGTATCATCACGCGCGCCTTAATGCGGCGGGCAAGGTCGCGGAAGTCTTCGCCATCGAAGCCTGTGCCTTGGATAACACCTACGCTTGGGAAAAGCTGGAGGGGGCAGTTCATTTTACGAGGATTACTCTACAGGAGCGAGATCCTGCCGGGCGCCGCGAGAAGCGGGAGTTTCGGGATCGGATGTTTCGCGCCCTGGACAAGCTTAATCCAGAGGTTGTGGCCATCCCCGGCTGGTCATTTGTAGATTCATTAAGTGCATTGTCGTGGTGTGTGTCCAGGCGTAAACCGGTTGTCGTAATGTCAGACAGCACAAGCAGTGACTCTCCCCGCGCTTTTTGGAAAGAGGCCATTAAGCGGCAGGTTGTAAAATTGTGTTCTTCGGCTTTTGTGGCAGGAACTCCACACACGGAATATATTAGTGCGTTGGGTATGCCGCCCGGGCGAATTTTTCTCGGCTATGACGCGGTGGACAATGAGTATTTTTCCAAAGGGGCTGAAGAAGTCCGTAGTCCGCGTAAAGCCGCAGAGCAGCAACGCGGCGAGCAGTCGTCCGTGGTCCGTGGTCAGTACGGGCTTCCGGAGAACTATTTTCTGGCGAGCGCGCGGTTTGTGGAGAAGAAAAATCTGCCGCGATTGATTGAAGCGTATGCGCGATACCGCAAGATGGTGGACAACGGACTACAGGACAACAAGACCACAGGACCGTCAGTAGTCAGTAGTCCCGTGGTCAGTAGTCCTTCCCCAGTGGTCGGTGGTCCCGTGGTCAGTGGTCGGCCTTCGGCCCCGTGGTCTTTGGTCCTTCTTGGCGATGGCCCTTTGAAATCCGACCTCTGTCATCTGATCTCTGACCTCGGCTTGCAGCACTCCGTGCTGCTGCCCGGTTTTAAGCAGTATCCTGACCTTCCAGCTTACTACGGCTTGGCAAGTGCCTTCATCCACGCCAGCACGACAGAGCAATGGGGCCTCGTTGTGAACGAGGCGATGGCGTCCGGTTTGCCAGTGCTGGTTTCCAACCGCTGCGGTTGCGCGCAAGATTTGGTTCGTGAGGGCGTGAATGGTTTCACCTTCGATCCTTACAACGTCGAAGAGATGGCCAATGTCATGTTGCGGCTCACCGAAACACCGAAGCACCGTCTCACTGAGATGGGCGACGCCAGTCGCCAGCTCATTTCCGCCTGGGGCCCAGAGCGGTTTGCCAGGGGGCTGCATGACGCCGCAGAAACGGCATTGAAGAATCCGCCTCCCATCGCCACCGTGTATGACCGCTTGTTGTTGATGGCGCTGATTTACAAATGAAAATCTGCTTTATGACGGCGTCGCTTTCGCGGGATGCCGGCGGATTGTTTCAGAGCGTCCGCGGGCTGGCGCAGAGTTTGGTTGGCCCAAATCATAATATCTTCGTGCTGGGTGTTCGGGACAAGCACACGGCGGCAGATATTGAAGCCTGGAAGCCTGTTACACCCCAAGCTTTCGCCGTGTATGGACCGGAACGGTTCAGCTATGCGCCCGGGCTTAAGAATGGGCTTAAGAAAGGCAATCCGGATATTCTTCAACTGCACGGGTTGTGGAGGTATCCTTCGATAGTTGCCGCTTGCTGGCATCGGCAAACCGGGAAACCATACATCGTGCACCCGCACGGGATGCTGGACCCTTGGGCCGTCAGGAACTCGCATTGGAAGAAGGTCCTCGCCGGCATGTTGTACGAAAACACCATGCTCCGTAACGCAGGCTGCATCAGAGCTTTGTGCCAATCCGAGGCAGAGTCCATCCGGAAGTATGGCCTTCGAAATCCAATCTGTGTCATACCGAATGGAACTGACGTTCCGGAAATCGGAAAGCATCCGCCTGCGCAAAGCTGCGGCGCGACATGGAAATCGGAAATCGGAAACCCGCCGTGGGCGGGCTACGTCGAACCAGGGCGAAAGGTCCTGCTTTATTTGGGACGCATCCATCCGAAGAAGGGGCTGCCTAATTTGCTGCGAGCGTGGAAAGCCACCCTCAACCCCCCGCTCGCGATTTATCGGAGTCAACCCTCAACCAACAACTGGCTCTTAGCCATTGCCGGCTGGGATGAGATAGGACATGAGGCCGAACTCAAGCGACTGGCAACCGAACTGGGAATCGCCTGGGGTGACGTGCGCACAGGCGGGACGACAGGACAACAGGACAACTCCGATAAATCGCGAGCGGGCAGACAACGGACTGTCAGGAGTCAGCAGTCAGTGGTCCGTGGTCCGTGGTCAGTAGTCCCTCAACAGTGGTCAGTGGTCTTTCTTGGCCCCCAGTTTAACGAGGCCAAATCGGCTTGCTACCAGCATTGCGATGCGTTCATCCTGCCCTCCTTCAGCGAAGGGTTGCCCATGGTGATTTTGGAAGCCTGGGCTTACGGGAAACCGGTGGTGATGACGCCGGAATGCAACTTGCCCGAGGGTTTTTCGGCGCGTGCCGGCATCAGGATTACCACCGACGTTGAAGGAATCGCCCGCGGTTTGACTGAACTCTTTGGCATGAGCGCGCAGGAGTTAAACGAACTGGGGCAGAACGGGCTGCGCTTGACGGAGGAAAAGTTTAGCTGGCGCACAATCGCCAGGCAGTTGCTTGCGGTTTGTGAATGGCTCGTGTGTGGAGCATCGAGGCCGGATTGCGTTTATGTGGACTGAACCGGAATTCTTTAACCGCGGATTACACGGATTACGAGGATAGAACTTATGGTGTTGAATCAAGTTAACCTGTCCGGCTACCGTGCAGCAGGTTTTGACCGTGGTGCCTCGCGTTTCAAGGAAACGTTGTGGGTGCTGGTGCGCTGCCTGTTTTTTGCGCCGTCACTGCCAATGCCCAGTGCGCTCCGCGTTTTCTGGCTGCGATGGTTCGGCGCGAAAATCGGGAAGGGCGTCGTCATCAAACCACAAGTCAAGATTACATTTCCGTGGAAACTGGAGATGGGGGACCATGTCTGGCTGGGAGAGGAGTGCTGGCTGTTGAATCTGGAGCGAATCACCATCGGGAGCAACGTGTGCATTTCGCAACGTGCGTTTCTCTGCACGGGCAGTCACAACTACAAATCGCCGGCATTTGATCTCATCGTGAAACCAATTCAAGTTGAGGAGGGCGCGTGGATTGGCGCCGGCGCGTGGGTTGGTCCCGGCATTCGGGTGGGCACGCATGCAGTTTTGACGGCGGGATCAGTGGCGACAAGTGATTTGCAACCGTTCGGCATCTACCAAGGCAATCCAGCGGTTCTCATCAAGCAACGGATCATTTCTTCCGCCGCCGGCTCAAATTTATGATGCGCCGATTCCGTTACTATTTTTGGGGGGCGTTCGGCTTATTGCTCATAGCCGCAATCTTCCTGGGACTGACGGCTTTCTTTTTTCCACAACAAGTTTTGACAGTGGACAGCGGGCCGGTGGAAGCGGACGCCTTGGTGGTGCTGGGCGGCAAACCCGACCGGGCTGTCCGCGCGGTAGAATTGTTCAAGCAGGGCGAAGCGCCGGAAATCCTGGTCAGCGGGAAAGATGATTGCGTGTCGAATGAGAAGCTGCTGAGAAAGGAGGGCGTACCTGAAAAAGTCATCACGCTGGAATGTAATTCGCGCACGACGCGGGAGAACGCGGAGTTCAGCATCGCCATCCTTCGCGCGCAGCATATCAAGAGCGCGGTCATAGTGACGTCGTGGTATCATTCGCGGCGGGCGCTGGCGTGCTTTGAGCATTACGCACCGGACTTGAAATTTTATTCGCGCCCCTCTTATGCCGGATACCTGCGCAAAGTGCAAGGTGCAGAGGGCAAAACCAAGAGGGCAGAACGCAAGGCGCAGGAAGGTTACGTCAAATCGGAATATCTGAAACTGCTCGGTTACTGGATCCGGTATGGGGTGTGCCCGATTTAGTTCATGGTTGAGAGTTGAGAGTTGATAGTGGAAAAAATCCGTATCTGTTCGCCTAATCCGTGTCCAGATTTGCCATGTTCTATTTCAGCGTTTCGGCTTTCACTTTGACCGAAGCCTCGGTGGCAACGGACGACCTGCAACCTTGTGGCATCTATCGTGGCAACCCCGCTGTGCTGCTCAAACAAAGGGTCATTTCGGCCGGGGTGTGAGTTGTTTTTTAAGGGATTAAACGTGTTAAATGCTTAATACTGAGCAAATAGCAAAGATGCTGTCCAGCGTTGGCGCGGTTTGTGCTGGAGGTTAATTTGTGTTCCGCGTTGTTTGAGGTTAACTTGAGGTTCGCGTGTTGGAAATTGGACGATTGATATGAGCACCTGGATGAGTAATTGGAACCGGCTCCGGATTCTGTGCGCAACTTTATTGATTCTCTGGGCTGGGGGCGGGGCGATGCAGGCCGCGAAGCTTGATCCGGTTGCTTGGAAGATTTATCCACTGCATGTGCCATTGCCTCCAACCGGGTTGTGGGTGATGACAAACCAGATTGCACCGTCCGGCACCAATCCCGTGACGCCGGGTTCGCCAAACGTGCTGACGGACCTCACGGACAATAACCCGGCAACCTACGTCACGCTGACCAACCCGATTGGACTGTTCATTGACTTGGGGCAAACCAATGTCGTGGACCGTGTATTCCTCATCGGCGGCAACCACACAAATTTGAACGTCTGGCCTAACTGCTTTCAGAACCAGACCAATCCGCCTCTGGGATTAATCGTCGTTTCCATCGGCAATTCCCATTCGATGATGAAGCAGGTCGGCACATGGACTGTGCCTTATGACGCCGGGAACCCGGTGGATACGGAAGTGGATTTGCGGTTCAGCCCGGCAGCGGGACGTTATGTGCAGATTCAATTGCAAACCAATGTGACTTGGGGTGCGAATTACTGGCCGGGTGCCGCACAGTCGTTTATCCTGTCAGGGCAAACGCCTCCTCCGACCAACCTGACGTGGAATGTTGGTGAGGTGGAGCTTTACGGCTTTCGTGGACCGATGACGAACCTCAATGCTGTGGTTTGTGATAGCTTCATAAACTTTCTTTCACTGAGTAATCTTACACAACAGCCGTTGCAAATAGCAGCCTTGGATTTGAGTTATTATTTGGGAGAACTTACCGGAACTCCGCATCCGATTATTACCTCTTCCCAAACCAACCTTTATCCCGGAACAATTTACAGAATAGTGGATTTAAAGTCACTTGCACCGGATTACAACACGATGATGGCCAACATTGCTTTGAGTGCATTGCCAACCAATCCGATTGTTTCGGTTGTCGGGCGTGAGGTTCGGTTTTCGGGATGGCCCTATCGTTGTGTGGATTGGGGTGTCTGGGAGTTTCTGGAACGGCAGGGAGTTCGCTGGGTTTATCCGGACGGGCATGGAGATTTCGTGCCCACCGGCAGCGGGGTAAGCCTGAGCATGCTGCCCCTGCAGGTCGAACCTTCCGCCATAAGCATTTACGCGAACTTCAATTGCAGCTCACTCCATCCGTGGCCCGATTATATGTTGCAGTCAGTTCGGCAGGAGTATTTATATCCGTGGCGCAACCGTTGGAATGGCACTTTTGGAGGAGGAAATGGCCCGCTAGGTGGGGCCGAGATTCCAAAGATGTCATCTCCCGGTGGGACTGTGAATACCAATTACACGGAAGGCTTCGTTGGATATCCGCACAATTTCAGCAGCGTGGTGCCGAATCGTATTCTGGAATTGCCACAGTCACCTTATACAAACTGGTGGGGATGGACGAACATTAGTCTGGCATCAATAGTTAATCCGACCAATAATCCTACCGGCTCCCAGCCGAATTGGATAATGGACGACCCGGCCCTTATTTCCTGGGTGGTAAATAAGATGATCAATTGGGCTGCAGTAAATCCCTCGGCTTGTTCAGGGCCGTTGAATATAGTTCATTGGCTTCGTCCAATCAATCTTCTGCCTTTGGATGCCTGCACTTATTCTCAAGACCCTCTGACCCTAGCTTCAAACGGGCCAGTGCAATTAAATCCAGTGCCGTGGGGGGGCACAATGGAAACTCAAGCTTATTCCGGGGCTTACTACAGTTTTGTGACGGCGGTGGCAGATCAAGCGCAGCAGAACGGTTATACAGGTCTTGTTGGTGCTCTGGCCTATTCGGATGTGTTTGCTCCACCGACCAATATCGCTTCTTTTCCAAATAATGTGCAGGTGGAGGTTTGCATTTATGGGGCGCCCAACCTGCTGATGACTGACCCAGCCAACGCGGGAATGAAAGCCGCGCTGGATGGCTGGCATTCTGCATGTGCGCATCTGGCAACTTATGGTTATGCACTTCTGCATACAGACAGTCCAGAGCCATATCCACAATTACTCGTGCCATTGGTTGCGGGTACAGTTGACCAAGCCCAATACTTCGCCAGCATCGGGGCGCTGGATGGCGGTTGTCAGGCAAATTTGGGCAGTCTTCCGTACAATCCGTGGAATTATTACGCTTGGCCGCGAATCCGATGGAATACAAACCAAATCGCGGGCCAGTTGGAGACGGAATTTTTCAATGGCTATTTTCGTGAAGCCGCCACTCCCATGCTGGCTTATTATCAAACTTTGGAAAATTACCAAGTCAGCAACGGTGTAAATATGTTTTATAAGGGTTCTGCCTATGGAATTATGCCAAACTCGTTTCCAGTAAATGTTTTGGCCGCAATGCAGACAAACTTGGCAGCCGCAGCACAGCAGGCGACGAATTGGTATGTGATTGACCGCGTGGCCGATATGCAAAACGAATTTACTTGGGTAGTCACTAATGCTGGATTTTCAATAGCAGGTTTAACAAATTTTGCACTATATCAAACGATAGGTTCAACCACCAACTCATACACTGTCAATTTAACAAACATGGTGATGTTTAAACCCTCTTATATAAGTGGGAACAGCATTCTATTCTATTCCGGGCCGCCTCCATATTGGGAATTTTGGTCGGCGGGTCAACTACAGGAGACTTTTAATGTTATGACAGCAGGAACTTATAGCGTGTCCATTTCTGCAAGAGGTGTTGCATCTGCAAATGTCTGGCCCGTTATGAATCTCTATTTTAGTCCGCAGGGATATGGGTCTGTGACTGTGAATACTGCGACAGATTCCACATACAATTTTACGTTTACAATCCCTGCCGGAGTCTGGGAGTTGGTGATTAACTACAATAATTCTGCCTTGGCTGGTGCGCGCAATTTGATTATCGACAACATTCAGATTAGCCAGCAGTGAAGGTTCTGAACCTGAACCTCCCGGCATTTACCGCTGCAACCCGGCAGTCGTTTTGAGGCCCCGAATCATTTCGTCGGAAGAGATCTCCAAACCGATCTCTCAATGAGAACCGGAACAAACTCCGCTTGCGGCGCGCTCGGAAGCCGTTAAACCACAGAGAACGCAAAGAACACAGAGATCGTGTCGCGGCAACCGCGAAATACTTGACGCGGCGGAGCCGCAACCCAAGTAGCGCAGACTGCCAGTCTGCCGTTTCGCCGACTGGTAGTCGGCGGCAACACTGTATCTGGAGCGCGGCTTGTCTCAAGCCGCAGCACCGGCAAATGCAAGACTAGGTTGGATAGTTTTTTGAACCGCTCTCCGCGAATGGAGCTGCTGCGGGTTGGGACAACTCGCGCTCCGGTGGTCGTACAGATACTGTGCTACTTTGCACCCTGCCGTACCTTCCAAAAGTTTGCGCAAGGCTTGTCTCACCGAAATCCGATGAAGGCGGAAGTGACGCGCCTTACCAAGTAATCAAGCAAAACCAGTTCGAAACTTTTATCCCATGACCGCACCAAAACAACCAGTCCCCACCACGACAGCCGACAAGAAGGTCAAATTTGCCGTTCTTTTTTCTCCTCCGGTGCTGAAGTGGGTCATCGTATTGTTGCCGCTCGCCTACCTCTGGTTCCGGCTGATCAACAACCTGTGGCCGGAGTGGACAACCAATCCGCAATATGGCTATGGCCTGCTGGTCCCTTTTCTTTGCCTCGGCCTGCTGGTGCGACGATGGCAAGCCGTGCGGACCACGGGACTACTGACGACGGGACTACAGGACTACGAGACAACGGGATCACAAGACCGGAGAGCGGAGGTCCGCGTAAAGCCGCAGAGCAGCAACGCGGCGAGCAGTGGTCCGCGTAAAACCGCAGAGCGGCCACGCGGCGAGCAGTGGTCCGTGGTCTGTAGTCCATGGTCCGTGGTCCGTAGTCAATGGTCCGTAGTCTTGTTATTTGCCTTCCTGGCCTTTCTCTACCTGCCAACCCGCTTGATCGTAGCCGCAGTCCCGGAATGGAGACCCATTCAGTGGTCGCTCGGCATCGAAGTCATCGGGCTTACGCTCTATGTGATATACGTGGGCATGGGACGAGGCTGGCTGCGGCAGTTGGCGTTTCCGATTTGTTTCTTTTTCGTTGCCATCCCCTGGCCGTCGCCCATCGAAAATCCAATCATTCAACATCTGACGCGGGCGAGCGCCGCCATCGTGATTGAATTGCTCGGATGGGTGGGCGTGCCCGCGCTGGCCCACGGCAACGTCATCGAGGTCAGCACCGGCATGGTGGGAATTGACGAGGCTTGCAGCGGCATTCGCTCCTTTCAAAGCAGTCTGATGATATCCCTTTTCTTCGGGGAATTTTATCGTTTGAGCCATTGGCGCCGCGGGTTGCTGGTTCCGATGGGGTTTGTATTTTCCGTGGCATTTAATGTGTGCCGCATGTCGCTGCTGACGCTGGTCGCCGCGAAAAAAGGGGTGGCCGCCATTTCCCAATACCATGACGAGGCGGGAATCACGATCGCGATCCTTTGCACACTGGCGCTCTGGGGGGTGGCCATTTTATTAAGAAGTCCAAAGTCCAAAGTCCAAAGTCCAAAGTTGGAAGCACAGGAATCAGCGACCGCGGACCACAAGACCATGGACAACGGACCTTCTGTGGTCGGTGGTCCCGTGGTCGGTAGTCCCGTGGTCGGTAGTCCTTCCCCAGTGGTCGGTGGTCCGGTGGTCCGTGGTCCCTCCTCAGTGGTCAGTAGTCAGTCGTCCGTGGTCCGTGGTCCGTGGTCAGTAGTCAGTAGTCCCTCCCCTGCGGTCAGTAGTCCTTCCCCAGTGGTCAGTGGTCAGTGGTCAGTAGTCCGCAGTTTGGCTCTTTCGCTATTGATTTGGTTGGTCTTGGTCGAATCCGGTGTCCAAATCTGGTATCGCACCCGCGAGGCGCACCTGATACCCGGTCCGGCCTGGACCCTGACTTTTCCCCAGGACAATCCAACCTTGAAGGACCTGCCAATGGATGCAACCACGCGATACCTGCTGCGTTTCGATGAAGCCAAACAAGCCGCGTGGACTGAGCCTGATGGAACGCAATGGGAGGCTTTCTACTTCAGTTGGTTGCCGGGCCGGGTGGCAGGGTACCTCGCCAAAAGGCACACCCCGGAGATTTGTCTTGCGGCAACAGGTGTAAAGCTCCTTTCAGGCCCGAAATTAACCATGATGAATATCAATGGTGTGGAGTTGCCCATCCGCAGTTACGAGTTCGAAACCGAAAATGGCATCATCCAGGTCTTCCATTGCCGCTGGGAAGCCGGCGTTGGGAGTGAGGCCTATGTGGAGCATGAGTCCGCGCGATACAATCTGATACGTGCAATCTGGGCCGGCCGGGGCAACAAGGGACAGAAGGTTTTGGAGTTTATCATTTCGGGCATGGATGATCCGGAGCAGGCAAAACAAGCCCTTGCACGCGAACTGGAGAAATTGATCAAGGTGGAGGGAAGCGCAGCAAATCAGACAGCAGAAAGTAGCCTGTGAAATAGGCAAGGCCACTTCACGAGCCGGGGAAAACAAAAATGAATTTCAGCTTTCCATGTCTCGCCAGAGCGAAGCGGCGGCGGAAGCTTTCCCAATTTCTGCTTTTTAAATGAAAGCCAGGAAGGTATTCGTGAGCGGCTGTTTTGACACGCTGCACAGCGGTCACATCCGTTTTCTGGAAAAGGCCGCCGAGTACGGCGAGGTGTATGTTGCTCTGGGTGCGGATCTGACGGTCATGGACTTGAAGGGGCGGGCGCCGGTCACCACGGAAAGCGAACGCAAATACATGCTTGAAGCTGTCCGCCACGTGAAGAAATGCGTGATCAGCCGGGGCACCGGCATCATGGATTTTGTGGACGAACTCAAACGGATCAAGCCGGACATTTTCATCGTCAATGAAGATGGCAATACGCCGGCCAAGGCTGAACTGTGCCGGCAAATGGGGATCAAGTATCTGGTCTTGAAACGTGATCCGAGCGGCAACCTGCCGGCTCGTTCGACGACCAGTCTGCGCACGGAATGCCGGATTCCATACCGGCTCGATCTGGCGGGTGGCTGGCTGGATCAACCCTTCGTTTCCAAGCATGGTGCCGGACCGGTGCTGACCATCAGCGTCGAGCCAACCATGGAATTCAACGAAAGAAGCGGCATGGCATCCAGCACGCGCCGGCGGGCCATTGAATTGTGGCAGACGAACATCCCCACTGGAGACCGGCAGAAGCTCGCGCGGGTTCTCTTCTCGTACGAAAACCCGCCCGGAACAAAAGAATTTTCCGGATCGCAGGATGCCATCGGGATTGTGTTCCCAGGATTGAACCGGCTGGATTATCACGGCGATTTCTGGCCGAAGCGAATCGTTTCGATCGATGACGAGACAACGTTGCGGTGGCTGGAGGCGCATCTGTGCCTGGTTCCTTTGGGGCCGCGCAAGCCCGGTTTCGCTGTGTACAAGGGCAAACGCATCACTCTTGGGCGCGTCCAGGCACTGGCGCGCGCGGCAGATGGCTGTTGGACGGCCATTCGAAATTTCAACCTGGACGAGTTCGGGCGTTGTTTTCGGGATTCGTTCGAGTCGCAGATCAGCCTTTTCCCGGGCATGATCACCAGGGATGTGCGGGCGACGATTTCACGTTATGCGAACATGGCGTGCGGCTGGAAATTATCCGGAGCCGGCGGGGGCGGTTATCTGGTGTTGGTGAGCCGGGAGCCGATTCCGGGCACGGTCCAATTGAAGATTCGGCGGGAAAAAGAGTAGAACCTCGGGCGGATAAACCAGAAGCTCAAGGGCCTCGTGAAAATTCTTCTTCTCAATCAAACTTTTTATCCCGATGTGGTTTCCAGCGGGCAGCACCTGGCGGATCTCGCCCTGCACCTGGCCGGGCGCGGGCACGAAGTCACGGTGGTCACCAGCCGCCGGGCTTATGACGACCCGGAAAAAGTCTTCCCCAGGCAGGAAACCTGGCACGGCATCCGAATCCTCCGCGTGTCGGCCACGGGATTCGGGAAACGCGCCCGATGGCGGCGCGCCACCGATTTTGCGACTTTTCTCTGGTCTTGCTGCTGGAGATTGTTCCGGCTTCCCAAACAAGATGTGGTGGTGGCGATGACGTCGCCGCCGATGGTTTCATTTATCGGCGCCTGGTTCGCGCGGCTGCGCGGCGGCCGGTTCTGTTACTGGATCATGGACCTTAATCCTGACGAAGCGCTGGCGGCAGGATGGCTCAGTCCAGGTTCTTTCGCCGCGCATTGGCTGGAACGTTGTTCCCGGTTCAGCCTGCGTCACGCCGCAAAAGTAATTGTGCTCGACCGGTTCATGCAAAAACGTATTTTGGACAAAGGGATTGATGCCGGGAGAATCGTGGTCATCCCTCCGTGGTCGCACGATTCGGAGGTCTGGTTCGATGCCGCAGGGCGGGCCCGTTTTCGGAAACTCCACGGGTTGGACGACAAGTTTGTGATCATGTACTCCGGCAACCACAGTCCTTGTCACCCTTTGGATACCATCCTGAAAGCCGCCAGGCAACTGGCTGGAAATCGGGAGATTGCCTTTCTTTTTGTCGGCGGCGGGAGCCAATTCGCGCGGGTCAGGCAGTTCGCCATGGAACACTCATTGTCCAACATACTGTGCCTGCCTTACCAGCCGATGGACCAGCTCGCGGGAACCCTGTCCGCCGCCGATTTGCACCTGGTCGTGATGGGCAATCCCTTTGTGGGCCTCGTCCATCCGTGCAAAGTCTATAACATCCTGCGGGTGGGTTCGCCCCTGCTCTACATCGGCCCACAACCGAGTCATATTTCGGAAATCCTTCAGGCACTCAACGGCGAACCGCCCTGCGCCTGGGCGGAGCACGGGGAGGTTGACCGCGTGATTGAACACATCGTGGCATCGAAGAAAAGGATGGTTCAATCGAACGGGGAGCGCGGCGTGCCGGCGGCGGAGAGATTCTCCCAGGAAGTGTTGCTCCCACGACTGGTGGAGGCGCTGGAAGGTGGTCAGTAGTCAGAAGTCAGAGTTCAGAAGTCAGGAGTCAGATTATGCAAATAAAGTCGGCAAAAGATTTGGAAGTTTACAAAAAGGGATACTTGCTCGGCCCGTGAAATAGAATGCATTACGTTTACGTTCTGCAATCCGAGGTGGACGGACGGTTCTACACTGGCTGCACTCACGATTTACGCACGCGCTTTCAGCAGCACAATGATGGCAAAGTCCCGGCAACTCAACAGCGTACTCCGCTCAAGTTGATTTATTATGAGGCTTCTCTTTCTGCTGACGACGCGTTTCGGCGGGAAAAGTATCTCAAAACGACCTACGGAAAGCGCTACCTAAAATCGAGACTGCGATGTTATTTCACGGGCCAAGCGAGTTGACCGATTGTGATGGCCTCCGGCTTGGAACGCCTACGGCTCGGAAAGCGAAAACAGTGAAACGGATACCTCGTTGGATTTTGCAATGGACTGCGGCTATATCACAGCGGAACAACACGTCAAATTGGTCGGATGGTGTCAGGAAATCGGCAAAATGCTCGGCAGCATGATCAAGAACCCGGGTCCCTTCCTGATTTCCGACCTCTGACCTCCGACTTTTGACCTCTGTCCCATGTTCGGCGATTTTGACAAATACATTACCGTGTTTTTGACGGCGTTGGTGGTCACCTACCTGCTGACCCCGTTGGTCCGGGAACTGGCCTGCCGGTACGGCGTGATGGACCTGCCGGATGAACGCCGGCCGCACAAACATCCCACGGCCCGGGGCGGCGGTCTGGCAGTGGTTCTGGGCGTCAATGCCGCGTGCCTCGTGGCGCTGGCTTTTCCCGCAGGCAACCGTCCCGGCGGGTTCGATTTGCATTGGTGGCTTGGTTTTGCGCCGGCTTCCCTCGTTTTGCTGGTGGTCGGACTGGTTGATGATATCCATGGATTGAGACCGTGGAAGAAGCTGGCGGGACAAACCATCGCCGCGGTGCTCATCTGCCTTTCGGGGACACGCTTCGGCAAGTTGTTCGGATTCGAGCTTCCACCGGTGCTCGATGGCATCCTGGTGGTGGTGTGGATCGTTGCCGTGATCAACGCCTTCAATCTGATTGACGGGCTGGACGGGCTGGCGTCAGGGCTGGCCGTCATCTCCGCCACCGGCTTGTGCGGCATCTTTGTTCTCGGACACCTGTCCGGCGCCATCCTGGTGCTTGTGGCCCTCGCGGGGGCGTGCCTCGCATTCCTGCGTTATAATTTTCATCCGGCCACCATTTTCCTCGGCGACACCGGCAGCATGTTTATCGGTTTGGTGCTGGGGGTGGTTGCGTTGCAAAGCTTCACCAAGAACACCTTCATTCTTTCCCTGGCTATTCCCATGCTGGTGCTGGGAGTGCCAATTTTCGACACCTTGCTCGCGATATGGCGCAGGTCAGTGCGGCGCGTTGTCAATGGCCAGGAACCGGTCGGAACCGGGAAGCGCCCCGGGATCATGCAGGCGGACCTGGAACATTTGCATCATCGCCTGCTCAAGAGCGGTCTGAGCACCCGCCGGGTGGCGATGATCCTTTGCATCATGAACGGAGGACTCGTGGGGTTTGGTTTGCTGATGGCGACCTTCCAATCCCACGCGTATGGATTTTTCCTGCTGGCCTTGTTGGCGATCGTCTATGTGCTGCTGCGTCGCATGGCGGTCATCGAGTTGCGCGACACGGGAAAAATGCTGTTGACCGGTCTCCGCCGTCCGACGCATTCCCAGCTCAAGGCACTGGCTTACCCGGTCTGGGACATGGTGTGCCTGGCGGGAACCCTGGGAATCGCCATGTGGATATTCGAACCGCAAAACGTGGCATTCTGGCACGCCTGGTTCCTCGATTTGCCGGTCTGGGTGACGCCAACGTTCTCACTGCTCGCGCTGTCGCGCACCTACGTGACCGTCTGGACGCGCGCACGCGTTCTCGATGTGCTGATGCTGCTGTTCACCCTTCAGGCCGGCCTGCTGCTCAGCCTGGGAATTGCGCTGTTGATTGATCCGTACAACGCGCCCAACTGGCTGCTGCGGGTGCTGGTGATCGGCGCGCTCGGCCATCCAGCCATCATCAGCGCAAGAGTGTTCTATCAGTGCATTGAGGAAATCGTCCTGTTCTTGAAGTCAACCAGCGACCCGAATGCGGACACGGAACGGGTGGTGCTTTACGGAGCGGGTGGACGCTGTCAGCTCTTCCTCCGGAAACGCAGCTTTAAGGACGCCCTGAGCTTTGACAGCCGGACCATTGTCGGGTTGATCGACGATGAGCCGACGCTGCATTTCAACTGGGTTTGTGGGCACAGGGTGTTGGGCGGATTGCGCGACCTGCCGCAGCTCATTCCCCGCCATCACATCACCGGGATCGTCATCACCGCGACGTTGAAACCGGAAGCCCGGGCGGCGGTTCAGGAACTGGCACGGCAACATCATCTCCATTTGAGCGAGTGGTGCTTTGAAAATCGCAATCTGGGTGGTGGTCTGGTTTGAACCCGAACTCCGAAATGACGGAAACAGGCTTCATGATGAATGGTACAATTAATGAAATAGCTATTTCATTAATTGTACCCATGGCATGATCGGTTGTTCAAAACACCGGCCGGGGCGAGGCCAGGCCGGAGTGCACCCGTCCCCGGGGTGCAGCAACTTGCTTCCTTCAAGCCACGGAACATTTTCCAACCGCCTGTCCATCCCACGTTGCTGCGGCCGGGACGGCCGCACTCCGCCAACGCAGAAATTCAACTTCGGAATTCGGGTTGAATTTTGGTGGGGCGAGCGCCTGTCGCGCCGGCTTGTCTCGTCGGCTTGTCTCGCCGTAGCTGTGCCTAGGGCGGTTCCAACTTTGATGTAGCGCAGACATTCTTGTCTGCGGGTTTGCGGGACATTCTTGTCCCGTGTTTCATCCTCACGAAGGAGGCGACTGGAAAGTCGCCTGAACCCCGCAATGCGGGACTGGAAAGCCTGCGCTACGTAATAACTGGAAATGTCTAGGCGGAAGCCGTGCGGAGACGGAAAGCCGGGCGGAGGCTGATCCCCGCGCCCGTGCCGCCGTAGCAGCTTCTCCGCCGCGAAGAGGCGCAAGCCGGCCTCGGCGCGGCGAAGCGAAGCGGAGACGGC
>DLMG01000297.1 GCA_002479245.1 Verrucomicrobia subdivision 3 bacterium UBA7542
GCCTTGCTGCCGGCGGAGAAACTTGTCGCGCTGACGTGTGAAGACCTGCGGGTGCTGCTGGGCATGACCGGCAAACCGACATTCCAGCACTGCGTGCTTTATCCGAAGGCGATTCCGCAATACAACGTCGGCTACGGTCGTTACCGGGAATTGATGCACAAAATCGAGAACCAGGCTGCGGGCCTTTTCTTTGCCGGCCACTATCGCGACGGCGTTTCGCTGGGCGACACGATTGTGTCGGGTGTGAACATCGTGGAACGGGTTGAAAAGCATCTCAAAATCACCAATGGACGCGAATAAACGGAAATTGAAAGGGTGTGCTTTTCACGAGACTTGTAGCCGCGGACGTCAGTCCGCGCACTCTGAACCGCAAGCCAGTCAGCGCCGACTAACGTCGGCGGCTACGGATTTGTTTGGTGTTCATTTGGGCGCATCCGTGGTTAATTTTTCCGCATGAACAAGGGCGTTTTACTGGTCAATCTGGGTTCGCCGGACTCGACCTCCGTCGGCGACGTGCGGCGTTATTTGAATGAATTTCTGATGGACGGGCGGGTGATTGACACGCCCTGGCTGCTGCGCCGGTTCATCGTGGGGATGATTCTCATCAACCGTCCGAAACAAGCCGCCGAGGCTTACAAAAAAATCTGGCCGCCCGAAGGTTCGCCGCTAATCGTCACGAGCCGCCAGGTCCAGGCGAAATTGCAGGAGCGCGTCACCGTGCCGGTCGAACTGGCGATGCGTTATCAAAATCCGTCCATTCCCGATGCGATTCGGAAATTGCGTGAACGCGGCGTGGACGAATTATTTCTGATTCCACTGTTTCCGCATTACGCCATGTCGAGTTACGAGACCGCCGTGGTGCGGGTGCAAAAGGTTGCGCGGAAGGTCGTGCCGGGCATGAAAGTCGTCGTGCAACCGCCGTATGGCGACGCGCCGGATTACATCGCGGCCTTGGCGGCGAGCGCGGCCAATCATCTGGAGGCAGGCTACGGCCATTTGCTGTTCAGTTTTCACGGCATTCCGGAGCGGCATCTGCGCCAGTCCGACCCGACCGGCCGCCATTGTCTGGCCACGCCCAACTGCTGCGAAACCCCCAGCCCGGCGCGCGCGACGTGTTATCGCGCACAATGTTTCAAAACCGTCGCCGCATTCGTAAAACAGGCCGGCGTGCCCGCCGGAAAATTTTCCGTGTCGTTCCAGTCCCGACTGGGCCGCGAGCCGTGGCTGAAGCCGTACACGGATTTTGAACTGGCCGGACTGCCCGGGCGCGGCGTCAAAAAGCTTCTGGTCCTCTGCCCGGCCTTTGTCTCGGATTGCCTGGAAACGCTGGAGGAAATCGGCATTCGCGGGCGCGAAACATTTTTATCGGCGGGCGGGGAGGAGTTCGCGCAAATTCCGTGTCTCAACGAACATCCGCTCTGGATTGCGGCGCTGGAGAAAATGGTCCGGCGGTTTTTGAAAGACCGATCGCCGTCCTGAAGCCGGACCTTGGACCTTAAAATTTCTCGCGTTTAACGGAGTTCCGGAACCGGATTTTGACGGTATCCCGCAAAAAGCCGATGAACGTTTTTTTCTTCACCTGTTTCACGACTTCAATGGGTTCGCACTTGTGGCTGCAAACCGTGCAGAGGAACAGCGGCAGGCCGCCTTTGCGTTGCAACACATGCACGCAACGGTTGCACATCACCTCGTTGCAGTGGGTGCATTTGTAGGTGACCGGCGTCTGCGGATGGCGCGGGCAGAGGATCACGCCGCCTTTAAGCACCACCGGCGGTTTGGGACGCTCGCGCTCATACTTGGGGATCGCAACGCTGACCTCGGTGGATTCGACGAATAATTCCACGTCGCCCAAACTCACCGCCTGGCCGGGAAGCAGCCACGCTTCCTTGACCGGATCGCCGTTGACGAACGTGCCGTTGGTCGAGCTGCAATCGCGGATCAGCACGCCTTCGCCCGACAACACCAGTTCGCAGTGGTTGGTGGACACGGTGGGATGATCGATGGGGAAATCACAGTCGGGGTCGCGCCCGACGCGATTGGTGCCGAAACGCAACTCAAGCGTCTGGTTTTCCAACCCCCCGGTCTTGATGAGCAGTCTGGCCATATTTCCTCCGAAACTGACTTAATGTTGCACCGTTGGAGAACGAAAGTCGAGCGGAAAATGGGGGTGGTGCAGCCTGAATTATGGCGATAAAGGTTGGGAATTAATGTTAACCGGACCGGTGGGATTCACGGCAACGGATTATGCGCAAAGGCAAATTCCTTGACAATTTCCCCGCCGATCAAGTGCTCCTGAATGATGCGTTCCAGCACTTCCGGCGTGCAGGAGTGATACCAGACGCCTTCGGGATAAATGACTGCGATTGGCCCGCGCACGCAGACGCGCAGGCAGTTGGCCTTGGTGCGATAAACCAGCGGCTCCGGGCCGGCGAGGTTCAGTTCCTTGAGCCGCCGCTTCAAAAATTCCCAGGCGGCCAGCCCTTGTTCCTTCGCGCAACACTTCGGTTCCGTCTGGTCGGCGCAAAGAAAAATATGGCGTCGGAATTTTTCGATGCCGAGCGTTTCAACTGCCGCTTGCAACTCCGTTTTCATTAAAATTCGTCCTCATTCTTGATCCGCAATCGTTTTTCGAGGAGGAGGACGAGAA
>DLMG01000084.1 GCA_002479245.1 Verrucomicrobia subdivision 3 bacterium UBA7542
AACGCTGCAAAGTTTCGATGCGGTCATCATCGCCACCAACCACCAGTCCATCAATTACCAGGAACTGGCGGATTGGTCGGCATGCATTGTGGACACCCGCAACGCGATGGCGGGGGTAAAAACAAAACCGGGACAGGTTTGGAAAGCATAGGCAGTCGCAAAACGGAAAGTCGGTTTTTATCATGATCTTGCTGCTGGGATCAAGCGGTTACGTGGGGCAGGCCTTTGCGACCGAATTGCGCAGGCGTGGACATAGTTTTATTCCACTCACGCGCAAGGCGATTAACTACGCGGATTTCACCCTTTTGTTTGATTATGTGCGGAAAGTAAAACCGAAGTTCATCATTAATGCGGCAGGATCCCGGGGCCGGCCGAATGTAGATGCCTGTGAACTGGCTCGCGAAGAAACTTTGTTTGCCAACACCCTGCTTCCCCAGACTATTGCCCGCGTTTGCTCAATGACCGGCACCCTCTGGGGTCATGTCTCTTCCGGTTGCATTTACCGCGGCGCAAAGTTGATTCTCAACGGAAACACCCAAAACGTGGAGGGGGCGAAACTGCGGCGATTGTTTGCGGAGCACCCGGAAAGAATTTGCGGCTATACTGAATGGGACGAACCCAACTTTGCCTTCCGCCAGCCACCGTGCAATTTTTACAGCGGAACCAAGGCGCTGGCGGAAGAGGCCATTCGCGGGCTGGGCCGGGTTTATATCTGGCGTCCGGGAATGCCATTCAACGAACGGAGCGAGCCGGGAAATTTGCTCTGGAGATTGCAAAATTACGCCAGGGTTTACGACGGCGTGAACTCGATCTCACACCTCGAAGACTTTGTCCGGGCCTGTCTGGATCTCTGGGAAATACAGGCGCCGGTTGGAATTTATAATCTCACCAATCCCGGCGCGGTGGCGACCCGGCAGGTCATCGAAATGATTCAGCGGATTCTCAAACCGAACCGCCGTTTTGAATTTTGGAAGGATGACGAGGAGTTTTATCTTTGCGGCACCAGGGCGCTGCGTTCCAATTGTGTTCTGGACGTTTCAAAATTGCTGGCCACCGGCGTGAAAATCCGGCCTGTGGAAAAGGCCTTGGAAGATTCGCTGCGACATTGGACAGTATCGGTCGGCGAACCCGCGTATCATCGAATTTTTTCCGCCGGTTCACCCGCTTCCCAGCCACGCTCCAACCCTTGAATATGAAATCAAAAAAAACCGTTCTTACCCCATCAACGGCCGGAATGCCCGCATCTTGGCCAAGGCGCTGCTGCTCGGCCTGTGCGCGTTTTGAACCGCAGCGCCAAAGTCCAGGACGTCCTGGCCCCTTTGCCGCCGCCACCCGACCAGACCCCGGCCGCCTTGCAAGCGTACCAGTCCAATAAAATGAACGTCTTTGCCAGCCCGACGCCGCAGACGGAGTCGCAGCCATTCCAATGGGAAGCATTACCTCAATGCGCAATTGAGTTGTGCTTTTCTTAAACGTGGCACCATCGCGGTGTTTTACCAAATCAGCCGGAATGACTCTTCCCAGGCGGGTTACAGCTTTACCAGCCACCAGGTCGGATTCTCAATCGGATGCCGCTATTAAAGTCCGATCCAAAAGCACACTTTCCCGCGCGAATCTCAGAACCAGGAGAATCTTTCCGGCACAATGACTATGTCGCCGGGTTTCAGGTAGAACGACTCGCTCGGTTTCCCGTCCACGATCCGCTTCAGGTTCACGATGTAATTCCGGGTGCTGTTTCCTTCGTGCCGGATTATTGTGACCTCCTTCAGGTTGGCCTTCGTGTTATCATATCCCCCTGCCTCCATTACAGCTTCAAGGGCCGTAATGGGATGATCGGACATGACCTTTCCCGGGCGGAGCACTGATCCGCTGACATAGACCGGGAAGGAGGAACTCTGCACCTCCACCGTCACTTCCTTCGACAACAACTGCGTCGAGTAAAGGTCCACCAGGTCCTTTTCCAGTTCCTTCGGCGTCTTGCCCAGCGCCTTCAGTTCTCCCACCAAGGGCATGGAAATCATCCCGTCCCGCCGGATCGGCTGCGTCGTGTTCAGGTTCGCATTGGCCGGGAAGGAAATTTTCAGCACGTCACCTTCCCGCAGGGTGATGATTTCCGTGGCGTTGGTGCCTTGCAGGGCGGCGGGGGGCAGGGAAGGTTGCGTCTGGCAACCGGCGGCCAGGGCCAGCACCACAAGCCCCGGCGCCAGCAGCTTCAACCAGCGAACAAAACGGCCACTGCCTCCAACAATTTTGATGATGAAATTTTTTGTCATAGTTAATTCCCTCGGTTCAGAATGATGTCCCCTCTTTGAACAGGAAAACCCGGCCGCGTCAAGCCCAACTTGCACCTCCGGCCGCAACTGTACCCGTCATCGTTCGGTTTCCCAGCTTCAAGCGGTCCGTGTGGTGCAACCTGTGTTCTTCCCCTTCTTGGGAGCGCCGGCGTCCCGCCGGCTTGGGGCGTTGGAACCATGCTTCCCCGCCATCCGGGACAAACAACTCACAAACCCTTGAATGCCAAGGGGAAAATGGCAAATCATTTTTTTTAATTCATTAATGTAGTAAAATATGGGATGTGAATTCAAAAACTGTCAAGGTTTCAACAAAACATGGTTGGTCAATTTCCTGACTTTCGACAAACTTTCTGCTTGTAAGGTGCAAAACAACGCCGACCATGCATCAAACAACATCGAAACGAAAAATGAAAAAATTAATCCTGATTACAGCAACATTCGGTTTCGCCGCCGCAATAACTGCTTCCGCGGCGGACGGGAAAACAAACTGGGATTCGCTCTGTGCCAAGTGCCACGGCGCGGACGGCAAGGGCCAGACCAAAATGGGCCAGAAACTCGGAGTCAAGGACTTCACGGACGCCAAGGTTCAGGCGGAAATCAAGGATGACGCAGCCTTCAAGACGATCAAGGAAGGCATGAAGGACGCCGACGGCAAAACCATGATGAAGGCCTTTGACACCCTGTCCGACGAAGAAATCAAGGGACTGGTCACCTTTGTGCGCGGTCTGAAATCGTAACGGTTTCGTTCGAAGGATTGCCGGACGGGATGCCGGTACGCCGGGGGCGGGGGAACGTATGAGGCGCCCGGGCGGAGCGCGGTTCCATTTGCTGAAAGGGTAACTTTCGCATCCGAGTTGATGAACCAGCCGCCCGGCGGGAGAACCCCGTTCCGGGCGGCGGAAGAAACAGGCCGAACGCCGATCCAACCATTTTACTCCATGCGCCGATTCAAAATGCCGCCCCAAATCGTCCGTCTAGTTTTGCTGACGCTGGCGATTGTCGGTTCTTATTTTGTTGCGCGGGCTTTTCTGACGCCGGCGTCGTTCGGGGAATTTGGCTGGTACCGTGGCGAGGCGCTGGTGGAGTTGCGTTCGCGCACACCGGTTTATGCCGGCAAGCAGGCGTGCGATGAATGTCATTCCGACCAACTGCAGAAACTCGCCAAGTTCGAGCATAAAACGCTTTCCTGCGAGGCCTGCCACGGAGTGAGCCGCGAGCATGCGGAAAATCCCGACATCCTGCCCGTCAAACTGACCGGCAGCCATTGCATCCGTTGCCACGAGGCCAATCCTTCCCGGCCCAAGTGGTTCAAGCAAATTGTCGTCAAGGATCATTACAGCGGGAAGTGTACCGAATGTCACGTGCCCCATCAGCCCAGTCAAAGCCCATGAAAACCCAATACAGCCGGCGCAATGTTTTGACGAGATTGGGCGGTGCGATCGCCGGGTTGCTCACTCTTTCGACCGCGCGCGCCGTCAAAGCGGCGGTGCAAAAAGTGTTTGTCTCCTCCGGCGCGCCAAAGGATTACGACACGACGAAACACAAATGGCTCATGTGCATTGACGTGAACCGGTGCATCGGCTGCGGGCTGTGCGTGGAGGCCTGCAAGAAGGAAAACAGCGTGCCGGAAGGCCCGTACTTCCGGACCTGGATCGAACGTTACATCATCCCCAAACCGGAACCCGGTTCGGGCCAGACCCGCGGCGAAACCTTGGTGGATTCCCCCAATGGCGGAATGCACGGTTTTCCGCCGTCACCTGTGCCCAAGGACCAAATCGAGCATTCCTTTTTCGTGCCGAAGCTGTGCAACCTGTGCGAACATTCACCCTGCGTGCAGGTGTGCCCGGTCGGCGCAACGTTTGACGCGCCGGATGGCGCGGTGCTGATTGATCCGAAATACTGCATCGGCTGTGGCTTTTGCATTCAGGCCTGCCCCTATGGCTGCCGCTTCCTGAGTCCGGTCACCCACACCGCCGAGAAATGCACGTTGTGCTATCATCGCATCACCCGCGGACTGAAACCAGCATGTGCCGAGATTTGCCCCACGCAGGCGCGCATCTTCGGTGATTTGAAAAACGCGGGGCCGGACGATCCCATCCGGAAATTCTACGAGAACAACCGCGTGTCGGTGCTCAAGCCGCATCTGGGCACGGAACCGCGCGTGCTCTACGCCGGTCTTGACAAGGAGGTCAGATAACATGACTGGTGAAATAACCAACGTGGTGGTCGAAGTCCTCCCGAGGTTTGAAGGCTACGTGTATCCCAATGAGGCCATCCCACATCCGCTGTGGGGCTTCCTGATTGTGCTTTATCCGTACATCACCGGACTTGTTGCGGGCGCCTTCATCATGGCGTCGCTGGTCCGGGTGTTCAAGGTCAAGGCGCTCGAACCAGTGTACCGCCTCGCCATGCTGACCTCGCTGTCCTTCCTGCTTTGCGCGACCCTGCCGCTGCTGTTCCATCTGGGCCATCCCGAGCGCTGCTATGAAATCATGATGACGCCGCATCTGACTTCGCCGATGGCGATTTTTGGTTTCGTTTATGCCTGGTATTTGATGGCGGTTCTGTTGCTGGAACTTTGGTTTGATTACCGCCAGGACCTGGTGGAATGGGCAAAAGTCACGCCGGGGTTCAAGGGCATCATCTACCGCGCCTTCACCGTGGGCGTGACCGATGAATCCCATGAAGCGCTGGCGCTGGACGCGAAGATGGGCTGGATTCTTTCGATTGTCGGCATCCCGTCGGCGTTCCTGCTGCACGGCTACGTCGGTTT
>DLMG01000109.1 GCA_002479245.1 Verrucomicrobia subdivision 3 bacterium UBA7542
TTGTTTTGAGACGCTCTCTGCTGCGCCGCCTGAATTGAAAGGAAAATGAATGCAATGATGTTTTCGTCCACTCTGCCGCCCGTTTCGCTCCGCTCGCGGGCGGTGAAATTGGGGCAGACCGGCAGTTCTGCCCCACCGGGATGGGGGCAGTGTCACGATGCGCCCGTTGCGAAAGGGTTGATGGTTGAGAGCCTGGGAAAGCCGGATTTTCCGCTTGTTTCTCCTGGGGGCGCCGGCCTGTCGCGCCGACTTGTCTCGGCGAAGTCCCGCAACGCGGGACGAAGACGGAAGCGTAGCGAAGACGGATCAGTTTTGTGGGACAAGCAACCCACTTCGGTACCGGTTTGTGTCAAAAGTGAGGGCTGACACGTTTTTGGTTTGGCCCCTCTGTCTTCAATCTCCCTCACTGGATGGGCCTGAAAAGATACCGATGGTAGTGTGAAATCTCATCGGGCCGGATGAAAAGGTCGGGGCTGGGAGCCCCGGTGGCCTTTGAAAAATAAGGATCCAGTGCCTGGGCTTGTTTGAGAAGTGCATCCCCCTGTTCTTTGCGACCCGAATGGCTCAGATACCTGGATTGAACTCCCAACGCATACGCCCGCATCGGCAGGATGGGTTTGGTATCCAAGTATCTGGTCACCGCCGCCTCCCCCGAGGCTACAGCCTTGCGGAACGATTCAGACCCGTTTTCTGCCCGCATCGCCAACCATGTATGATAGATGCTGAGGTCCAGGAAGAGGATTGACTTCTCCGGATTGATTTTAAACGCCTTATCAAAACAGGAAACCGCGTCATCAACTTTATCGGCTCTCAGATATGCCTTTCCCAACTCTTCCAGCACATCGGCATTCCCTTCGTGTTTCTTCAGGACACCTTGCCAGTAATCAACGTTGTTGGCTTCCGCCGGCAACAGAATTGACCGGGCTTTTGCGCCATAAACGGCGTCCATCCCTTCCAACTGCGCGGCATACTTCTCGGCCTTTGATTTGTCACCGCCCTTGTCGGCGGGCAGGGTTCCATAAAGCTCCACCAGGGAGAGCATGACCTGGCGATAGTCCGGCTTGAGTTTCAGCGCCGATTCAAAGGCATCACATACTTTGCCCATCTTCTCCTTGGTGTCAGGTTGGTTCTGCATCCAAGCGGGATAGGCTTGAAGCAGGGCCAGCCCTCCCTCAAATGCCGGATAGATGACATTGCTGGGCTCAATTGCCCTTGCCTTGGCAATGGACTGCTGCGCCTCGCCAATTCTTTCCATTACACTTTTCATGTCCCTCGGGTCTCCCAACGCCATGTGGACCTTGATCCGGGCCAGCTCATAATGCGCCGCCGCGTTGCTTGGATTTTCCTGGATCGCCTTTTCCAGAAGCACACGGGCGTCATCCACCTTCCCCTGCATCCGCAACTGCCAGGCCTCCGTCGCCGCCTTCATTGATTGCGTGTCTCCCGGCCCGGTCCCGGCCAGGACGCACCAACCCGGCGCCACCACCGCCCACAGCACCAGCCCGGCGGCGATTTGATTAACGACATGGTTTTTCATGCTAATCTCCTTTCAATGGTTTGTTGATGTTTGTTGTATTTTCCCGGTGGAACAAAACTGTTTCACCGGTTTGAGAAAACCGTTTTGCCTGTCGGCAGAAACAAACGAAATTTTCATGCGGCCATCATGCTACACCGGACCCGCCGGGTGTTAATCGAAAAAAAATCCCCGGCCATCGAAAATATCAATGCAGCCAAGGCAGGTGGCGTTGAAAACCAGGTTGCGGCAGATGCCAGACACCAAAATGGTTGAGGGTTAAGAGTTGAATGTTGAGAGTCACGGCAGACGCCAACTACCGCGCTCGACGTGAAGAAGTAAACCAGCGTCGCGTAACACCTGAAGTTGCTGGCGGATTCCTGCCGGGTGAGACGAAGTCTTTTACGCGGCCTGCCCCGTGTTGTTTACGGGGTTATCGCGGACGTGGCGGCCCGCCCCGTGTAACTCTGTTATTTACGGGGCCTGCCCCGTGTTACCGTGTAATTTACGGGGTTATCGGGATGGAGTTTCTCCAATTCGCGCTCGAAGGCGTAGGCGTCGGCGGTTGTAAATTCGGGGCCATCCGAAAGCGGTGGAGGGCCACCGCCCGTCCTCCGTAGCAGTACTGCGGAGGGTGGACAGTCCAAGACGCTGGCGCGTTTGCCAGTGACCCCCGAACCTCGCGAAGCGTCCTGGAGTGCGCCAGCCCTCTGGCGCTTTTCCTCCATGAGCCGGCGCACGATGTTCAGCACGTCCAGGGTCCAACCGCGCTGGGTGACGGAAATGTCCTTCAACAGCCTGCCCCGAAAGCTTTCGGGGGTTTGACGCGCTTGAATTTTTCTCGCACTTCCGTTTCGGGAACGATTTACTTTTCGGTGATAACGGCAATTCGCGCCTCTGCCGGAATGCGATTCAAGGCAACCTGCCCCGTGTTTTTTACGGGGAGTTGCAGCCAATCCAGCCTGCGCGTCTTGCAGTTGGTGAAAGTGGTTTTCGTTTGATAATTGCGGACGGTGGAAAAGCAAAATGCGGCACGAGCAACAAATTTCTGACGCTCCAGGTCACGAGGTCATACTGCATGAAATATAAACTCGGCATTTTGTCCTGCCGGATGGCGTTGATTTGGTTTTCGTTTTTACTTCAGCCTTTAGCCTTCAGCCTTCGGCCTTCAGAATGGCGCCGTCCGTGATGGATTTGAGCCATTCGGGATTTGAGCCATTTGGGAAATGGCGAAAAGGATTTGCCAACGGCAAAGGCCGTGAGGCCGACTGAGCGGGAGCGACGAAGCCCACTGGCGAAAAGTTTGCTTGTCGCGAAAGCGACGAATCGTGAAGCAAGGAAAACCATTGGCAAGAGCGGGAGCTCCATTTGGGCTAAGCCAAAGGCCCGCGAGGGCCGAGCGAGCGGGCGCGAGCGAGTCAGTCCCGATGCGCGATTTCTGGCGTTGCGGCGTCTCGGCAGAGCGCCGCCGATAGAAATGCGGCTTTCTGCCGAAAGCCGCTACACCCGCACTTGGGGCAGGAATAATCACTGGCCGGTTGCCCCGGCTCCAGCCACGTCAGTTTGGGGGACGAGCAACCCGCTTCAATACTGATTTGTGTCAATAGTGAGTACTGACATGTTTCTGTTTCTGGATGAAGGCTTGAATCAACATTTTTAACGCGATAAGCTTTGACATCCAACGAACGGGAAACTTTATGAGTGAATTCAAATTTTCATGCCCGGCTTGCAGCCAGAACATTTCGTGTGATACGGCCAGTGTGGGAACGCAAATCGCCTGTCCAAACTGCAATGCCACCATCACCGTGCCAAAAGAAACCGCCGGAACTGCTCAACGGACTTCTGGTTTGGCCATCGCCTCGCTGGTCTGCTCCCTGTCATCATTCGTCACGTGCGTTGGATGGTTGCCGGGAATCATTTGCGGGCATCTGGCCAAATCACGCCTCCGCCGGAATCCATCGCTCAAAGGGAGCGGCCTTGCCACGGCGGGCCTCGTCATCGGCTATTTGTTCCTGATGTCCGAAGTGGGAACCACCGCCGTCTATGTCTGGCGTGTTTCAAACGCAGTGAAACACGGATTCGAAAATGCCCGGCAAAACCTGGCCACAAACAAAATCATTGTCGTGCAAACTCAATCCATAACCGTTTCCAACAAAAGCCAGCCGCCGGAACCCGTCACGCCCGCAACTACTGTCGCCACCAACCAGCAAATCGAACCCGCCAAATCCGAATGGACAGCCGACATCAGCAAGGCTTCGTTCCCCGACCATCCGGCCAGCGGGAAACTTCATGGAATTGATTTCGCCGTCAAAACGGCGTCGTTCAGAAATGGCGACCTGAAAATCAGGGCCGGGAACGGAACGTTCGTGGACATTTTTCATCTGGATGCGTCCATTGAAGGTCACAGTTATGAAATCCAGTCCGATGAGGGCGGCAACACCAATAAGCCGCTCGTCAGGATGACTTGGAATGAAGGAGATGTGATTCAGACCTCGACGTTTAGCAAACGCTATGGAATGAAGCTGCAATTCGATCAAGCCATAAACCGGACGGTATCCGCGAAAATCTATCTGTGTTTCCCTGACGATTCAAAAAGCTGCGTCGCCGGCACATTTGAAGTGAGGCTTTTAAAACAGAACTGACGACAAATCTGCTGCTTTTTTACGGGTAACGCAGCCAGGGGATTCATGCGCCGCTCGCGCTTGGGGCAGGAATAATCACTGGCCGGATGCCCTGGCTCCAGCCAGGTCAGATTACGGCAAACGCCAGCGGCCGCTTTCCACATGAATCAACAACCCGGTGTCGCGGAGAATTTGGAGTTGTTGGCGGATTTTGGGCCGGACATTTCGATTATCTGGATGAAGCCGCTCCAATTCGCGGGTGAAGGCGTAGGTGTCGGCGGTCGTGAACGACGTTTTGCCGAAGCGGCGGATGGCGTTGAGCACGTCCAGCGTCCAGCCGCGTTGGGTGACGGAAATTTCATTCAACGGTTTGACGCGACGGAACTGCGCGCGGACTTCGGGTGCCGGGGAAATCTGGCTTTCGGTGACGACGGCGATGCGGGCTTCGGCGGGGATACCTTATGTGTCAATATCAAGAACCGACCCGTTTCCGTTTCCGTTTAGTTTGCAAGGCGAGAATGCCGGCTTCGGGCTCATGTGCAACAACGGACAAACTCCCTACACTTTGTTCGAACCTGAAAACCTTTGCCAGCTAGCGGCACACTGGCTTATTGGAAATTAAGGACCTGATAAAACCTTTGGCCCCAACCCACCCTGTCCCAAACTGAAGTATTCGTGCCGATGGCCGTAACAGGATTTCCAAGATTGAACCAGTTGCTTGCCGGCAGCGAAGGAGTCCATTGAACTTGATACGTTACATTAGAGATGGAACTCCAGTTAATTTCCACCGAACGATAGATGGATGCCAGCGTGGTTGAATTTGTGCTCAAGGGCGCAAAAACCAAGTCGTCAAGGGCGAAATCATTTCCATAGGCTATAGTGGTGAGATCGACAACATCGATGACTGCTTGTGTCGAGGATTGAGAATTCCAAAGGGTTGTAAAGCTCTGCCAGACAAAGTTCGAAGGTTGTATCTGAACAGGATTTCCGACCTGGACCCCATTTATGGTAAAAGCCAGGTTTGGCGGAGCGGGATCTGTTCCGCTAAATATATCGGCGGCCCAACCGGAAAGCGCGTATGACGTGTTTGGGGTGACATTGACCGTTTCGGACCACACGATTTGGGCTGGGTTAGCACCGCCATTGACAATGAGCATTAGTCCAGTTCCCGTAGTATGGTCTCCCATGGATACCCAGCCGGCGTTATCACTTTGGGGATTCGAGCCAACGTCAAACGCCCCGGCTGCGCTCGTGCCGGGCAAATAAGTGTATTGGGAGGTAAAACCTGTGTTTCCCAATGAAAAGTTGCCGTTGACCAGCAAATTACTTTGTCCCATTGCCGGCGGCCCCAAAAGGCAAATGAAGGTGACGCAAGCCAACCAAACACCACTTCTTAAATTATTTCGCATAATTCAAATCATGCCAAATTCTGATTTTAACGCAAGAGAAAAACACCATTGCATGGAGGACAGACCTGTGTGCGTGTTCGGTCTGTAAGCGGATCAACACAATTTGGGCCAGCACCTTTTGTGTTTTCTTCGGCAACTCCAACGGAATTTGAGACGATACGGGATAAGTGGAAAAACGTGGATTTCGCTATGCTTCTGGCAATCCCAGCCACTCCAGCGGCAAGGAACCGAAGTTATTTCAGCGCGACTTGTCCCGGCGAAACGGAGTAAAGACGGATGACCCAGATGGGGACGGTGATTGTGCCGCGCAACTTCACGGCAGACGCCAACTACCGCGCTCGACGTGAAGAAGTAAACCAGCGTCGCGTAACACCTGAAGTTGCTGGCGGATTCCTGCCGGGTGAGACGAAGTCTTTTACGCGGCCTGCCCCGTGTTGTTTACGGGGTTATCGCGGACGTGCCGGCCCGCCCCGTGTAACTCTGTTATTTACGGGGCCTGCCCCGTGTTACCGGGTAATTTACGGGGTTATCGGGGTGCAACTTCTCCAATTCGCGGGTGAAAGCGTAGGCGTCGGCGGTGGTGAATTGACTCGCTCGCGCCCGCTCGCTCGGCCCTCGCGGGCCTTTGCTTTCAGCCAAATTCCTTTCGTCGTTTCCCAAACGACTCAAGTCCGTTTTGCCGAGTCGGCGGATGGCGTTGAGCACGTCCAGCGTCCAGCCCCGAACTCCGATAGACATCGCGAGCAGGCGCTTTCAGGGTTTGACCCGCTCGAATTTTTCGCGGACTTCGGCTGCGCCCCTGGTTTTAGCAGAAGAAATCTCGGGCTTGTTTTCTCCCCAAAATCCGATAACTTTTACCCGTGGCGTTTCCGCTCACCGCTTACATTGAAGCCGCTCTGGAACTGGCCCGTTACGACAAGCTGGAAGACGGCTCGTTTGCGGGCGAAATCCCCAAGCTCAAAGGCGTGGCTGCATTCGGTCAATCGCTCCGCGAATGCGAAAGCGAACTGCGCTCGACGCTTGAGGCTTGGATTCTTGTCGGGTTAAGACTGGGGCACAAACTGCCGGTGTTGGCCGGCATTGATTTGAACAAGGTCCAAAACAGCCGGGTGGCGACCACTTAGAACGGCGCGACTTCATCCGGAAACTCCGCGCACTGGGCTTCGACGGCCCAAATTCCGGCACCCGCCACCAGTTCATGGTCTTAGGCCAGCATCGTCAGACCGTCCCCACCAATTCCGAATGCTACGCGCCACTACTCTTGCGCAGCGGCCGACGGATACTCGCTGCGAATGGCAGCAGCAGCAGTCCGCCCGCAAGCATCGTGAATGTGGATGGCTCCGGGACGGCGGCGGCGGCGACCTCAGCGCCAATCAATGCCGTCATGCTATTGGCAGTAAGGCCTCCGACAGCATAGGCCAGTGTGTCACCCGCACTGAGAAGAAACGGCCCGGATCCAAGCGGGACATCGCTTGTTGGCCCAAAACCAACCACGCTGCCACTGTCTACCACAACATTGTTCTCCAACAAATACACACTGCTCACTGTGGTGGCTGTATCAATCCCCTCGAATATGCCATGAAACGTATAGATTCCGTTTACTGGAGCGGTGAACTGCACCATGGCGTACTCATCGTTGGGACCGGCATTCATCGCCAGCATGCCTGGATCGAATTGCGAGATTTCCGACCCACTGGTCGTTACGGTTTGGATAGCTGCTGTTCCGTTATAGAAGACACCCATGAAGTTACCTAACGGTGGAGACTGCCAGGAATCAATGGCTGGACCTGGCAATGAGGGGATTGGAACAGGGGCGAGCAATAGATTAAAAGCGGAGCCGAGTGGAACGGATTCAAAGCCGTAGCTCCAAATGCCGTTGGGATTGATGGTTGGCGAGAACATCAACGACGGATCATACTGGGCCGAGGCCAGCCGCGCTGTGCCGACTACCAAGGCCACAAGTGCTGCGATGGTGCTGGTATTTCTGATGGGAATTTGCCCTTTGACGCGCCGCCCTTTAATTGATGTTGCGCGGCTGAACAGCGATAACGCTGCCACCGAATACGAAACCAATGTGGTCTTACAACAGGTTTTCATTTGGGTCCTTATGTTATGGGTTCGCGAGTTGCATTATCAAATTCGCTTTTGGCATTGATTCGCTGAAAGGCTACGCGCCACTACTCTTGCGCAGCAGCCGGCGGGTTCTCGCTGCGAATGGCAGCAGCAGCAGCAGTCCGCCCACAAGCATCGTGAATGTGGATGGCTCCGGGACGGCAGCAGCGGCAACGTCTTGGAGGGTCGTACCGACTCGGATCTCGTCGAGCTCCTCTCCAGCATTGCTTTGGTAGTAGAACTGCTGCAACTGCAACGCCGACCCCGGGAGCAGGAGCGAAGCGGTCGGTGGACCGAGCACGGCGCCGGGATCCACGAAGAGGTTGACAAGGGTACCGCCCGCGTTCCACTGAGCCAGTTGTAGCACGAAGAAATCCACGTTCCCGACGCCGGCAGAGAACCCGGCCGGCAGGCCGTTTAGAGTGATTGCGCCGCCTGGAACCTTGTCCACGGCGATGTCCGGGAGGGACGGGCTCGTTGGCTGGAGCTCGACGGACGCGCTGGGGACGGCTCCGATTGCAGTCAGTTCCTGGAAGCTGATCCAGAGATCACTCCCGGCGTTGCTGAGCGGTGTGAGGAAGGGGCGGGACGCTGACCCCAGCCCACCCCCGTTCAGGAGCGCTTCACCAGTTGACGGCAGCGCTGTCGGGTAACTCAGCGTCGGTGGTTGACCGACCATCGCGCCGCTGATTTGCGTCCAAGGCCCGCCCCAGCCGGTCCCCAGGGCCATGGTCGGCAGCGGTTGATTCACCGCGTAATTGAAGCCCTCGTACGCGAGTATGCTCGCCGCGGTTTCGCGTGCCGGTCCTATCGCAAAGCAGAGTGCGAGCGCAGCCGCCAGGCGATACGGCGAGGTACGGCGAGCCGTGTGGAATATGGAGTTTTTTTTCATATAGGGTATCTGGTTTAAAGCCGGATTTTGCATTGGCCAGAATTCGTCAGCCAATTGTTGCTCATGGTTGTTTGCATCTGAGTGACAAACGGTTTTCCAAAACTCGAACGGCCGGGACAACCCCGGCAGCTTCCCGAACAGTTCCTTATCCATCCGGTTAACGACGCTTATACGCCGACTTTCCATTCCCGTCAATAAAAAGTTATTCACATCCCAACGACAAGGCGCTCGCTGTTGCGAATGTGGTTGGTAGAATATCCGGATGCAACGGCTCAAGTTCGCGGGTGAAGGCGTAGGCGTCGGCGGTTGTAAATGTATTGGTAGGGACGGCTGGCCCCAGCCGTCCGCGGACGCCTCGGCGAAGCGTCCCTACCTCGCAAAGCCGTCGTACGATATTGAGCACGTCCAGGGTCCAACCGCGTTGGGTGACGGAAATGTCTTTCAATGGTTTAACGCGGCGGAATTGTGCGCGCACTTCTTCTGGCGGAACGATGACCGTCCGCGTGTGACGAGCGGCAAGTGACGAGTGACACGAAAAACCTGGCCTGTTCCACGCTTTGCAACTGTCGTGACAACGGGGATACGGGCTTCGACGGAGACCCGGGCTTGCCGCGGCGCAACTTCATGAAGGCGGGTCAGGGTGATGTTGCAGCGTGTGCGGCTGATGCGGCAAGTCTGTTGCGGCGCAATCCCTCAACGGCATACGAATGAGCAGCGTTCCGACCTGTTAAACAGTTCTTCTTGACATTATTATTCAAAATGGTAATGTTGAGCCCGTCGGCTTTGCTCACCATTCCCGGCTGGAGTTTCGGCCAGGGCTTCTGGGTGAGCCTGATTCAGCCAACGTATTGATTTCCGCCGAAACGGAATCATTGCAAAAAGAAAGGACTTATGAACACGCGTGCCCTGAAAATTCTCGCTGTCAATCTGGGTCTGTGCGCTGCCGCCGGCAACCTGGTCGCGCAGGTCATTGAGACGCCTCTTTACTCGTTTGGCGGCTCCCCCGATGGGTACCAACCGCGTGGCGTGCTGGTACAGGGCAGCGACGGCAATTTCTACGGGACCACCCTGTACGGCGGGACGGGCGGCGGCACCGTGTATCGGATCAGTCCCGACGGCAGCTTCACGAATTTTTACTCGTTTCCCGGTTATGACGACGATGGAGATACTCCAGCTGCCGGGCTGGTGCTGGGCAGCGATGGCAATTTCTATGGGACGGACAGTTACGGCGGGTTGAACACATACGACAACTGGGGCACCGTGTTTAAGATCAGTACCAACGGTATCGAAGCGACTGTTTGCTCGTTTGGAAACAGCCCCTACGATGGGATGAATCCAAATGCCGGGCTGGTGCTGGGCAGCGACGGCAATCTCTACGGCACGACTTACCAAGGCGGGTCGAACAGTGTGGGCACCGTATTTCGGGTCAGTCTCGACGGCATCAGAACGAATCTTTACTCGTTTGGCAGCCACCCTTACGATGGGGCTATTCCATCGTATGCTCCGCTGGTGCAGGGCAATGACGGCAATTTCTACGGCACGACCATTTACGGTGGCACGAACGAGGCCGGCACCGTGTTCCGGATCAGTCCCAGTGGCAACGAAACGGTTCTTTACTCGTTTGGCGGCTACCCCACTGATGGGGCCAATCCCGAGGCCGGGCTGGCGCTGGGCAGCGATGGCAATTTCTATGGGACGACCGAGACGGGTGGGGTGGCGCCGAACGACGGAGGCACCATATTTCGGATTAGTCCCGGCGGCAGCTACACGGTTCTTTACTCGTTTGGCACCTACTCAGACTACGATGGGGTCAATCCATGGGCCGGGCTGGTGCAGGGCAGCGACGGCAATTTCTACGGGACGACCTTTCACGGTGGGACGAACTACCAAGGCACCATATTTCGGATTAGTCCCGGCGGCAGTTACACGAATTTTTACTCGTTTGTTGGCTATCCCACTGATGGTGGCTATCCAGATACCGGAAATGGCTTGGTGCAGGGCAGCGACGGCAATTTTTACGGGACGACTGCCGAAGGCGGGACGAACGACGCCGGCATGGTGTTCAAACTGACTGTTTCCCTCAACCTTCCCGCCAATCGAATCAGCGCCATCCAGGTTGCAGGCGCGAATGTTCTCGTCACCATCCCGTCAGTAGCCGGTGAGACGTATCAGCTCCAGGATCGGGCCTCGCTGACGACTGGCGCGTGGGCTGATGTTGCCGGACAAGTGATCAGCATCGGCGGCCTGCTGACAGTGACCAACTTTGGCGGGTTCTCGCAGCCACAGCAGTTTTACCGATTCGCGATCACACCGTAAAAACCACTCCCGCTTTGGCCTTGGGCCCGCGCCGCGGGCATGAATGCTTATGTCTTTCAACAGCCTGCCCCGAAATCTTTCGGGGGTTTGATGCGCTTGAATCGCTCGCGGACTTTTTCCGGCGGGGTGATCAATGTGGCACAGGCTTCCAGCCTGTGTTCTCCCTGTGCGGCGTCGGTTTCGGAAACAGCAACAGGCAGGATGCCTGTTCCACGCTTTGCAACTGTCGTGACGACAGCACTTGAGCCGTTTGGGAAACGGCGAAAAGTTTGCTGGTCGCGAAAGCGACGAATCGTGAAGCAGGGAAAACCATTGGCAAGAGCGGGAGCTCCATTTGGGCGAAGCCAAAGGCCCGCGAGGGCCGGGCGAGCGGGCGCGAGCAAGTCCATTCCCGATGCGCGATTTCTGGCCCTTGAGTTGAAACCAAAAACCGTCTTGTCGCGCCGGCTTGCCGCGCCATAGCTCAGCGACGGCGGGAGCCCGCAAGGCGGGACGAAGACGGAAGCGCAGCGAAGACGGATCAGTTTTGGGGGACGAACAACCTGCTTCAATACCGGTTTGTGTCAATACTCAGAACCGAGCCGTTTCCGTTTCCAGACCCGCGCGTTGACTCATGGCAA
>DLMG01000307.1 GCA_002479245.1 Verrucomicrobia subdivision 3 bacterium UBA7542
GAAGTGAAAACCATTTAAGCTATGGGCAAAGTCCGGCGCGGCGGATACATTTTGTTTTGGTGGATCGGCGACCACGACCCGCGACACATTCATGTGCGAACCGCCAAAGGCAAAAAACTTGGGCGTTTGAATCTGGAAACGCTTGAAGGCTTGGAAGGCTGGACACCTCCCAAAGATCTGGTAAATATAGTAGTGGAATTAAAACGCGAAGGCCGCTTATGATCCCAACATTGTCACGCCTGAAAAAACCATTTGGCACGGCCAAAATGGTTGACCTCACCGCCGTGCGTTATCTGGCTTGGGAAGACGCGTTCGAGATTGATTTCGAGGACGGCCTAACATTTCTCGAACCCCACTCGACGATTCGTAAAGCCAATCATATTTCACCCAAAGCCCAGGTCGAGCGCGTGGAACTTGAAGATTGGTGTCATGCCGGTTTTTATGTCCATTACGACAACGGCCAGACCGCCGAAGTCTCGTGGGCTTTCATTCGTGAACTGCCACCGAAAAAATAAACCGCTTGGCGACGTCCGCCCGGTCGTGGACGCCGGCGGCTTGTTCAATTACGCGCGGAAAACGGGGATGATTGCGAAGTAAACGATTAATTCTCCCTCACCCCGGCCCTCGGACTAAAATCCCGATTCGGAATCGGGACAAGGAGAGGGGGAATTATCGTCAGTCGGAGATGATATCTGAGACATCAAAAAATCAGAAGATGATCAAATGCTGTTCCCTCTCCCTGGGGAAGAGGGTCAGGGTGAGGGCGAGGCAAAACAAAAACCGGTGAAAACATTGAATCTGCTCCCCTGCCCTCGCTTCGTGAAGCTGCTTCCGGGTACGCTGACGCTGGCGCGGCAGCATGCGCTCCCAACGTTCACCGTCGTCCGCAGCAACTCCGCGCCTAATCATCCCGATGGCTACGCGCTGACGATTTCCAAAAATGGAATTGAAATTTTATTCCGCGAAATCGGCGGCTTGCACGTTGCTACAGCGACGTTGCGACAGATTATTCGCGAATGCACTCGTGGCACAGACCTCCGGTCTGTGAACTCACAGGCGAGGACGCCTGTGCCACTTCGTTTGCCCTGTCTGAAAATCCGCGACTGGCCGGATTTCGCGCGGCGCGGTGTGATGCTCGACATTTCGCGCGGTCGCGTGCCCAAACTCGAAACACTGCTCGAACTGGTCGAGCACCTCGCCGATTTCAAAATCAACGAATTTCAACTCTATACCGAGCACACGTTCGCCTACCGCCATTACCAATCCGTCTGGCAAAGCTGGGGTGCGCTGACCGGCGAGGAAATTCGCCAGCTCGACGCGCGCTGCCAGCAACTGGGCATTGACCTCGTGCCCAACCAAAATTCCTTCGGCCACTTGCGGTGTTTTCTCGAACATCCGCGCATCAAAAAACTCGCCGAAGTTTCCAAGCCTTACGAAGACGCGAGTGGCGAATTTGTCCGTCATCCGACCACACTCGCGCCGGACCTTCCCGGCACCCTGCCCTTCCTGCGCAACCTCTACGACGAATTGTTGCCGAACTTCAGGAGCCGCTTCTTCAACGTTGGTTGCGACGAGACATTCGATCTCGGCCGCGGCCGGAGTAAAAAACTCTGCGCGCGTTTGGGCAAAGGGCGGGTCTATCTCGATTTCCTGAAAAAAATCCACCGGGAAGTCTCCGCGCGCGGCAAACGGACAATGTTTTGGGGCGATATCATTTTGAAATATCCGAAGCTCATTCCCGAACTTGCTTCGTTCGGAGTTCCGTCCCGCTCTGCGGGACGGCCCGCCAAATCGTCCGAACCGCCTAAAGGCGGAACTCCGAACCTTGTCGCGCTCAATTGGGGTTACGAAGCGAATCACCCGTTTGAAAAGGAAGCTGCAAAATTTGCCAAAGCAAAAATCCCATTTTACGTCTGCCCCGGCACTTCAACGTGGCAGACGCTGATTGGCCGGCATGACAACGCACTGGCCAACCTGCGCGCCGCCGCCCGGGCCGGACGCAAACATGGCGCGCTGGGTTATCTCATCACCGATTGGGGTGATGGCGGCCATCCACAGCCGCTCGCCGTCAGTTATCTCCCCTACCTTGCCGGCGCGTCGCTGAGTTGGTGCGCCATAACCTTTGACGAGGCAAAATTGATTCCAGTTTTGAGCCGCGATGTTTTCAAGGACCCGACCGGCAACGCGGCCAAAGCGGCGTTGGCGCTCGGCCGGGCACATCGGAAGTTGAACTTCACCGTTCCCAATGAAACGCCGCTGGGATCCGCCATCACCGCACCGCCGCCGGAACAGCACGAATTGTTTTGCCGGAACGGATTGAAACATCACGCGTGGATTTCCGGCAAAAACATTTGCACCACCTTGAAGGAAATTGAAAAGCAGCGCGCTGTGCTTCGTCGGGCGAAACCTTCAAGCAAAGCTGGTAATGTTTTATTGCATGAATTGGATCTGGCCGCGCGCATGGCGGCGCAGTCATGCCGGTTCATGCTTTGGCAGCAGGCGCGGGCGGCGGGAAATATTTCCGAGGCGAAACGCCTGGCCCGAACTGGCATCCGCGAATTGCGAAAACTGGAGAAGGATTTCAAAGCCTGCTGGCCATTGCAAAACAAGGCCACGCCGCAACATTGCTCGGCGTTTTTGAAATGGCGAATCCGGGATTATCGCCGTTCCCCCGGTTTGTCCTTGGTATCGTCTGAGCTGGCACGTGGCGTGATAAAGTGACATTGCGAGAATTGAGGTGCATTTTTCGGGATGTTAGCGGGTTGGTTATGTCATATCATCCCAAAAACAGCCACCTCATGAAATACATATTGGCCATTGTCTGTCTGAGTTTTTGCCTCGGCATTTCAGGCTTACAGTCTGTTTTTGGCAAGGAAGCGCCGACATCGGAATCGCAACTCTTGCAGGAATTTAACCTTGCCCTGAAAGCCAAAGACCAGGAAGCCATTCTGGCGCTTTTCAACTGGGAAGGAGTTATAGCCAGGGATAAATCTAATTTCAACCAAATGATTGAAGACCTCCTCAGACGGGAGGTCAAAAATGTGAAACTGTCTCCTTTGTCCACCAATTACTCATCAACTATGCAGCACGGAAACATTCGTTACAGCTTGAATGTTCAGGCTGTTGGTTCAATCGACACGGCCTTCACCGACGGTTTCGCCGTGGCAATTCCTTATGGCAAGATAGGCGATGCTTACTACATTGCCGGAGTGATCACAGAGAGAATTGCCCCTCCTGAAGTTGGAACGAACCGGCTGCTCGCCATCCGGGTCCAAACTCCGGATGGCAAACCGCTGTCCGATGTGGTGGTTGTTTGTGGCAGTCCGGACGCGATTCCCTTCCTCCAATTCAGCACACTCTTTGGCGGAAAAACAGAATTCATGACCGATGAGCAGGGGCAATTCAAATTGCCATTGACCGACACGAATCTCTTCCTGGTGGTGGCCAACGACCAAGGCTTTGGCTGGCTTCAGAACCGGGAACTAACCAATCAAGCGGTGATGATGATGCAACCGTGGGGACGCATCGAAGGCGTCAGAAAGAATCGAGATCATTTCGTTGCGGACGAGCATCTCTCGTTGTCACTGGACCGGGATTATTACGGGCATAATGTGCCGGAACCCATTCATATTTCCGGCCACGAAACCCGGACGGATCAACAGGGTCGATTTGTATTTGAACACGTTCCACCATTGAAATTGTTCATTGACCGGCAGGAGAAACAGCGAGCTTATTGGGGTTATTTCTGGTCGCTCGAAGTCAAAGCGGGCGAAACAAACAAACTGGAAATTAAGACCCGTGGGCGGACGGTTTTGGGCCGGGTGAAAGTCGGACCAGAATTGGTCTCAAACATTGACCTGACCTCGTGTTCAGGAGCACTCATGTCTGGCATGAAAGATCGGGAAGGCTCGCGCCGTTCAGTTGGTTTTCCAGTTGCAGCCGATGGCTCTTTTCACGCGGACAGGGTTGAACCGGGCGACTACAAAATATCTGGTGACATCCGGCGCGATGGTAAGCGGGTGGCGCTGCTCGACCCGATTTCCGTACATGTTCCAGACGATATTTCGGATGCAACAGACGCACCGTTCGATATGGGCACAGTCACCCTCAATGCCGCTGTGAACCTGAAGCCCGGTGACAGAGCACCCGACTTCACCAGCCGCACCCTTGATAATCAACCGCTCAAACTTTCTGACTTCCGAGGCAAATATGTGCTGCTGGATTTCTGGGCTACCTGGTGCGGGCCGTGTGTTGCGGAAACACCCAATATGAAGGCAACCTATGATGCGTTCGGCAAAGACGACCGTTTCGTGATGATCAGCTTGAGTCTGGATTCAGAGCCAGCAGCACCAAAGAAATTTGCCCGAAATCAGGGTATTGAGTGGACACAGGGTTTTCTTGGCGACTGGTCAAAGGATAAAGTGACGCAAAGCTATGGTATTTATGGCATCCCCGCAATTTTCCTGATTGGCCCGGATGGCAAAGTATTGGCCACCGGTCTGCGAGGTCCAAAAATCAAGAAAGCGGTGGCTGCGGCGCTCGCTTCAAAGTGATTACAATCGTTCGCAATACCGACCATCACGTCCGGCTTTTTACATCCCACGCGTCGCGCAGGCGAGACGCTGATTATCAGCTATTTGCGCAGATTTTAACGCAAAGCGGAGTTCCTGAAACGAATTTCGGAAACGGAAGCCGTTTTTTTGCCTTGAAACGGAGAAAAACGTCACTTGCACGGCGGGGCAAATTTTGATTCAATCTAATACGTTCGGAAAGAAAATGTATGAAACCCTAACCCAAAGCCAATTAGCTTGGGCTGCGGACTGCCTCAAATGACCGCGAATTTTCGGTACAAGGCCATTCCAAGCGCGCAGATAAGATGAACATAAAACTGAAAGCATTCTTTGTTCTGGCGGCAATGGCGGTGGATTTCATTCCTCAAGCCGGGGCGCAAAATGATAATCACACGGCAGGAGCACAGTTCACAAAAATTGCGGCGGCGATGAATCACAGTCTAACGCTAAGAAGTGACAGAAGGGCAAGTTACCAAACAATAAATCCAAAGGAAACATGAAGGCTCTTTTCAAAATAATTCTGGTGAGCTTGCTCTTCTACGCGGATCATTTCACAGCAAATGCCCAGGTCAGTTCCATCAATTCAGCCGTCATCACGCCGCGCGTTTGGAATGATTACCCGAGCGCGACGGGGACGTACATTAACAACTATGCCAGTTCGATTACTCTCGGTGAATCGGGCGAGTACGGGTCGTTCGGTTTTGCCAACCGCGATTTTTGGCAGTTTTCAAATAACGGCGGCGTCAGCCCCTACACTCTGGCGGCCAATGACTACTTCACGGCTTCCTTTACCCTGAACGTGACCGGCGCCACGACGGTTGACAACGAATCGGGCTGGATTATACCCAACGCTAACGGCCTTTTCCCCGCCGGCGACATGCAATTCATAGCTGATCCGCAAAGCGGCTTTTTGGGCTTCTTCGGCGGACCTGGCTACTGGAACTCAGGGTTAACCTACACGGCAGGCGAAATGGTCACCATGGGAATGCGGTATTTCTACGACACGCCGAACAGCGAGAATGCCTTGCAGTTCTGGGTCAATGCCGGCAGCGGCAACGTCTATAGCCCGGTCGAAGATTGGAGTGGAAACCTTGCGGGCGATGACTTGGGGGCATATTTCCAGCTTCAAGGTACTAAAAGTTCTCCTGGGTCTTCGGGACAAGCGGTCTTTCAGAATATCAATATATCGGCTCCGCCCACTATTATCGTTGATGGCACGCTGGATTCAGCCTATGGCAATCCGCTGGCTGTTCAAACCATTAATACCGGTTTTGGTAACAGCACGATAGGTGATGGCACGTCCGCAGGAGGTTCGGAGTTGGACGCCGCCTATGGTCGTGTTATAGGTGGGAACCTTTATTTGTTCATCGCCGGCAATTTTGAGGACAACGGCAATCACGTAAATATCTTCATTTCTGACGGGCGCGCGGGTCAAAACACCCTTGCCATTCAGAACACTGGCGTGCTACAGGCCATGAACGGCTCGGTTTTCAGCCCCGGGTTCCAAGCCACTTATGCGATTGACTTAAACGACTATGCAGGAACCGCCTATCTCGAAGAGTACAGGCTTACAGGGACACCTTCCGGCGGTTATGTGGGAGCCATCCCGTTGACCGGTGGAATCGGAACCGGCAGTCCCGATGGCAGTATTCAATATGGCATTAACGACACTCATGTGAGCACTATGGGTGCCGGTAATGCAGCTTTGAGTGGGGCCACCAGTGGCGCCAACGCCACCACCGGCCTTGAATTGTGCATACCACTTTCGCTGCTGGGCAATCCAACGGGAAACATTCTTGTCATGGTCGATATCAATGGTAGTGGTGACACTTATCTTTCCAACCAATTCCTTCCGGGTTTGACAGTGGGAACGGCCAACCTTGGCGGTGGTGGGCTTTACGGGCCTGGCGGAGGAGTGTTCAACTTCGGTTCGACGCCAGGTCAGTATTTTGTGGTTTCAGTGTCCAACCAAAGTCCAAGTATTTTCAGCCAGACTGCAAGCCAAACAGTGCCAGTAGTATCAAATGTAACGTTCGGTGTCACGGCCATGGGCACGTGGCCATTGAATTATCAATGGCAGTTCAACGGCCAAAATATTGCCGGTCAGACAGCGGCAAGCCTGTCACTCACCAATGTTCAATTCGCCAATGCCGGCGGCTATTCGGTGATGGTCACCAATACTTACGGTTCCGTGACCAGCGCCGTCGCCCAGTTGACGGTGTTCACGAACCTGGTTGTCACACAAACCAACAAAGCTCCGCCGCTGCCCGGCAACCCGACCATACCCACGGATGCAACTCATTTCAAAGTATTCACCAACGGCGGTTTCGTCACCGGCATTGGCTTGGATACAAATAAGAGCACCATTGTCCTGACGCATGGTTGGAATGAAAGTTCCAGCATCTGGCCTCTGGATATGGCCAACAACATAAAAGTTGAACTCGGCTCCAGCACTCCGAACATCGTGGCTTGGGACTGGACAACTGAGGCGACAAATAATCTTCCGGTTGCCACATTGCTCACGCAAGGCCAAGGCTATGCCTTGGGCGAAAATTTGACCAACGCCTTGGGGGCAAACTATTCCCAACGGATTCACTTTATCGGCCACAGCCTTGGCACTCTGGTTAACGCCAGGGCTGCCAACTTCATTCATACCAACGGCTTTTCTTGGATAAATACGCAAATGACCTTGCTCGATGAAGCCGAAGTTGCCTGGGCATTTGTTGGAAATGGGTGGAAAATCCTGCCAACTCTTTTGCAAAACGATTCTGCTCCGCAGAGAGATTGGAAACAACCGCTTCCCGACAAGTGTGCCTGGGCAGACAATTACATCACGGCGGTCGGAATGCCGCACGCGCAAGCGGTAAATGTGATTTTGACAAATTGGTTTCCAGATTTGAGCGACATCGGGCAAGTCTTGTATGCTTCAACTTTAACTTGGACGGTTCCTTTCAAAGATGCAGATACAGACTACCATAATTATTCCTATGTTTGGTATAATAACACCGTCAACCAAATCAATAATCCGAACGACCCGCCATACTTGATGGGATTTGTCCGGTCATGGGAAGGCGGTGGATATGCCGGCAGACCTTCGAAGAACTTTTACTACATCGAATCCACCAATTGTCCTGCCTATTTTCTCAGTTTCTCTGGTTACGACCCCCATTACAACCTGATCCAAATTAATTCTGATCAAGCAAACCAGTTTCTTAATGCCAGGCCCCAAAATTTAATTTCACAGGTTGGAGTGAATCTTGTCAGTGTTGGAGTGAATCTTGTCAGTTCATCTGACAACATCTTGGCAAATGCTCCAAGTCAGGCGCAGGCTCTCCTTCAGAGCGGGCAAATATGGAACCCATTTGCTAGCGTGCCATTCTTGTTGCAATACGATAAGGCTACTGTTGTTAAATTAGTCACTACATCACTAATCAACGGGCTGGTTCGTCCGATGGGCGGGCCGGTGCCTCTGGGCGGAAGCGGCGGAAATTCTCCGGCTTATGTCTGGATACCAGTCACGGTGCCATCCAATGCCCTGACGATGGCATTTAACTTCATGCTTCAAGGCAACGGCAATCAGGATTCCTTCCAAGTGGCAATGAATTCCAACAATCTGATGACGGTGGAGACGGTCCTGATTCAAACCAACGTGACGATGAGCAGCGGAATGATTGATGTCTCGCAATATGCCGGCCAGCAGGCGGAATTGTTTTTTGGCATCGTTGGCGGAACTTCCACCAACGCCAGTGTCACGGTCAGTGATATTGCGTTTTATGTCACTCTCCCGCCGTCGTTGCAAATCCAAATGGCAGGGACAAATGTTGTGCTGTCATGGCCACTCTGGGCGGCAACTTACTCGCTGGAAACAACCGGCACGCTGTGGACGACAAATTCGTGGATGGTTGTTACGAATGCGCCTTCGATTGTGAATTCTCAATGCACAGTCACGAATCAAATTTCCGGCAAGAGCAGTTATTATCGTCTGGCCATAATCACGGCACCGATTTTGCAGGCGCAGGTTTCCGGGAACAGCTTTATCCTTTCATGGCCTGCTTCAGCGCAGAATTTCGGTCTGCAAACCACAACCAATCTGGCTGATCCGAATTCATGGATGACTGTTACCAACACGCCCGCGACTGTGAATCTTCAATGCCTGGTCACGAATCAGATTTCCGGCGCGGCAAGGTTTTATCGGTTGAAGAGGTAAGCCTGAATTCACCACCGGCTATTTGCCCTTCACATCCCACGCTTCGCCAGGACTTCAGTCGGGCTTGTCCCGATACGGCGGCGGCTCCTCGCGCAGGGCGGCAGCGGGCTTCTCGGGTGCGCGGCGTGGCACGAGCCGCACAAGCCGGTCACCGTGTTTCTTTTCCTCTTCGCGCAGCGCGGCGAACATGCGGTGAACGTCATAGCCGTATTCGGCGGACAACTCGTCGCGAATCCGCCAGACTTCCTCGATGGGATTCTCGTCTTTCATAACTCCAGATAGCTTGCCATCAATTCAGGTGGCGTGCAAATCACGGGCAGCGACAGTCCCATCGTCACGCATACGCCTGCGAGCCGACGTTCGATAATTTTGTTCAAGATGTGCCGACAATTCCAGGTCAGCAGAAAGTCCATCCCGTGCGCGGCGGCGTAGCCAATATGGGCCGCGTCGGACGCCGCTCGTGCCGGAATCAAGCCCGTGGACAGAATACGTTCGGTTAGCGCCTCGGCCGTGTCGGTGGCGGCAAGAATTCGGCACTCGGCCAGCGCCGCGAGAGACGGTCACGCGCGGCACCGGCATCGCCTCGGGCCGCTTCTTTGAGCACTTCCTGGGAGATGTAGAGATCAAACGCCTTCCGCCGTTTCTCCCACCACTCCCGTGTGGCAACTTGCTGGGCGAGGATTTCGACATCCCGGTTCGGCCACGCCGTCAGCAGGCTCGGTATGGTGGTCTCGATATAGACGGTCGGCTTCATTTCTTTTGCGTCGGACTGGTCTTTCGCGGTCATGCCATGAGCGGAGAGTATCGAATCAGTTTCCGAATCGGAAGCCCAACTTGTTCCGCCCGCATCATGAAAAAGGGGTGGCGGACGTTTCACAAATGCAAAAGTCTACGGTCAGACATTCGTCACGCCCGGCCCTTCACATCCCACGCGTCGCGCAGGCCGTCGCCGAGAAAGTTCAGCGCCAGCAACGTCGTCACCAGCACGCCGCCGGGAAAGGCGATGAGCCACCAGTAAATCCGGATGGGATTGATCTGGCCAACGCCCTCGGCGATGAGCGTGCCCCAGCTTGCCATCGGCGGTTGCACGCCCAGACCGAGATAACTCAAAAACGATTCGTACAGGATGATGGCCGGCACGGTGAGCGCCAGATAGGTAATCACGACGCCAAAAACGTTCGGGATGATGTGCCGCGCCAGAATCCGCACCGGCCCGCCGCCCAGCGCCCGGCTCGCCTCCACAAACGCGCGCGTCCGCAATGACAAAACCTGCCCGCGCACGATGCGCGCCATCGTCAACCACGACACGGCGCCCAGACCGACGAACAAAAGCGTCACGCGCAAAGCGCCGGCCAACGCCGGCGAGCTGCCGACAAAATGCGATTGCTTGAGCATTTCACCGAATGTGGTGATGAGCACAATCACGAAAATGACCGTTGGCAGTGAATAAAGCACATCCACGATGCGCATCAACGCACTGTCCATGCGCCCGCCCACGTAACCGGCAATCGCGCCCCACAGCACGCCGATGACGAGGCTCACGCCCGCGCCGACAATGCCGACGAGCAGCGAAATTTGCGCGCCGAATAATATGCGGGAGAAAACGTCACGCCCGTGGACGTCCGTGCCGAACCAGTATTGCATACCCGGCGGCGCAAAGGCCGCATCGGAAAGCTGGTTGGGATTGTGGACCTGCGCAAAAGTCCCGCCGGATATTTTAAGGATAGCCGGCCATGCGATGATGGCGAGCAACAGGAAAACCAGATACCAGGCGCTGACAACGGCGGCGCGATTTCGCCGAAAGCGTTGCCATGCACGTTGACCGGGCGTCAGGTTGCCCTGTGCGCATCTTGACGCCCCGGTCACCCTCTCCCCGCCCGAGCGGGGAGAGGGCTGGGGTGAGGGGATTTGAGCTTGAAAGCCTTGTGCCTCCTCACCCCGGCCCTCTCCTCCCTTGGTGGAGGAGAGGGAGAAAATGGGGGCAGTGTCACGACGCGCCTGGCTGCCCTCGGCACTCGGCTTTCGACTTTCATCTGAATCATTCATATTTCACGCGCGGGTCGAGCAGGGTGTAGGCGAAATCCACCATCAGATTCAGCCCGATGAGCAGCGCCGCGTAGAGCAGCGAAAGGCCCACCACGAGGGTGTAATCGCGGTTCAACGAACTGTTGACCAGAAAGACGCCGATGCCGGGAATCTGAAAAATGTTCTCGATGACAAACGAGCCGGTCAGCAGGTCGGCCAGCATCGGGCCGGAATAGGAAACGACCGGCAGCACGGCGATGCGGCAGGCGTGTTTGAGCAGCAGCATGTTTTCTCCAAGTCCCTTGGCCCGCGCCGCGGTGATGAAATCCGATTGCATGGCATTCAACATCCCTTCGCGGAACAGGCGCGCGACTTTGCCGGCGAAAAACAGGCCGAGGGCGACGGGCGGCAAAATCATGTGCCACGGCGTTTCCCACAGGCCGACGGGGAGCAGTTTCCATTTGATGGAGAAAAACAGGATCAACAACGGCGCGACGACAAATCCGGGCACGCACACGGCCAGCGTGGCCAGAAAACTGCCGGCATAATCCGGCCATCGCCCGCGCCGGGCTGCGGTGAAAAAACCGACCGGCAACCCGACGCCCATCGCAAACCCGAACGCCAGCGCGCCGAGCAGCATGGAGACCGGCAGTCCCTGTGCGATGATGTCATTGACCGTATGATTGCGATATTTGAGCGAGACACCGAAGTCGCCGTGCGCCAGATCGCCCAGGTAGCGGAAGTACTGTTTCCAGACCGGTTCATCGAGATGATATTTCGCCTTCAGGGCGCGCTCGATTTCCGGCGACGCCGGCGCGCGCTCGCGGTCAAACGGCCCGCCGGGAGCGAGATGCACCAGGGCAAACGCCAGCGCGCTGATAACCAGCAGCAGCGGAATGGCGAAGATGATGCGCTTGAGAAAATACATTTTAGTCGAGAGTCGAGGGTCGAGGGTCGAGAGCCGGAGGCTTCGTGCGACGGAATGGAGTTTTTGAAGTTGTGACGGAAAGAGAACAATTTAAGGAAACGGTGCGTTTTGCGAGCCTTTCCAGTTCGTCGAATAGCGGATCGAGATCGCTTTCCTGGACATAGCCTTCGTCAAACGCGAGGTAAAAAATGGACGCAACTTCCATGAGTGAACCGTAGGCTTGTTCAAGAAAGTGCGCAAAGTCCTTGTCTGAATTTCGGCCGGAGCCTTCAGCAATGTTTGACGAGACGGAAATGGACGCACGGCGAATTTGTGACGTCATGGCAAATAATTCTTCGCGGGGAAATTTGCGGGTGAGCCGGTAGATAACTTGATTGATCTTTCTGGCTTCCTGCCAGACTTCCAACTTCTCAAAACGGAATCGTGTTTTCATTGCGTTATTCTTTCGTTTGGTTTTTTAGCAGTTTCAAGCCCTCGACTCTCGACCCTCGACCCTCGACCAACCTTCAGGATTGCCTGCAAGGGGTGGTTGTCGAGAATGTTCGGGTAGATGCCTTGGATCTTGTTCGTGTCGTAATAGTTGATGCCGACGTAAAAATAGAGCGGGATGATGGGCAGTTCGTCGCGCACCAGGATTGTTTCGGCTTGCTGGAACAGTTTCTCGCGCACTTGCAAATCAGGCTCCTGATTTGCCCGCCCGATGAGTTCGTCGTATTGCGCGTTTTTCCAGCCGGTGCGGTTGTTGCCGTCGTCACTGGTGAACAGGCCCAGAAACGTGTTCGCGTCATCATAATCGCCGATCCAACTGGAACGCGAGAGGTCAAAGTCCAGATGAGCCTGCGCGGTATAAAAGATTTTCGCCTCCAGTGGGCGCAAATCCATTTGAATGCCGAGTTCGTCATGCCACATTTGTTGCAGCTCAATGGCAATGTTTTCATGAATTTTGTCTCCCCCGCTGGCCGGAGCGCTGAACACATATTCAAACCGCGGAAATCCCCGGCCTCCGGGATAACCGGCCTCTGCCAATAATGTTTTTGCCCGCGCCGGGTCGTGTCCCAGCCCTTCAGGCGAGGTGTAATGAGCCGTGCCCTCCGGCACGAGATGCGATGCGGGTTGTTCTCCCGCCCGGGAGATTTTTTTGACGATGCGTTCCTTGTCAATCGCCAGCGCGAGCGCCTGGCGGACGCGCGGGTCGTCGAACGGTTTCCGGGTCACGTTGAAGCGGATGAAATAGTCACCCAGATAACTGAAGGTATGAAAATCCGGACGCCGGATGAGCACATCCAGCAATTGTCCGGGCACAAGGTCTTTGTCCCAGACGATGTCCGCCTGGCCGCATTCATAAAGATTCAGCGCGGGATTGGGCGAACCGACCGGCAGCAGGTCAATGATTTCCGACTGGGTGTTGGTCGCATCCCAATAGCGCTGATTTTTTTGCAGCCGGATCTTGTCGTTCAACCGCCAATAGACCAGTTGGTAAGGCCCGCTGACCGGCAGCGGTTTCGCCATCAGCCAGCGGTCACCCTGCTTTTCAATCGTCTGTTGCGGCACCACGCCGGCCACCGGCATGGCGCACACATCGGGAAAAAAAGCCGTGGGCTGATCCAAATCAAAACGCACGGTGAATTTATCCAACGCCTGAACGCCCACGAGTGAGGCATCCTTGATTTTGCCCGCGTTGAAATCCTTCGCGTTCTTCAAATAAAACAACGGCCCCGCGTAACCGGAAGCGGTCGCCGGATTGAGCGCCCGAATCCACGAATAAACCACGTCTCCGGCGGTAATCGGTTCGCCGGTGGACCAGATCAGATTGGTGCGCAGATGGAATGTGTAAATGCGGCCGTCGGGAGATGTTTCCCAACCCTCCGCCAGACCGGGGATGGGCCGGCCAGTTTTTGGGTCAAGCCGCGTCAATCCCTCAAACAAACCCTGAACGATGCGCATTTCGACCTGGCCGGTAATGATGGCCGGGTCGAGCGATTCGGGTTCGCCGCCGTTGATGATCGTGACGTCGGCTGGCGGCTCGTGGCGAACGCAGCCGGAGAGCAAAATGACGCCGCAAATTAAAAAAATACCGCCCGTCCCAAAACAAAAATGCGCCCGCGAAAAAATCCGCCGGGCGCGTTTGGAAATGGCCATCGCGTTATTTCGATTGCGTCGGCGCAGCCGGGGCATTGGTTGGCGCAGACAGGGGCAATGACAGCAAACCGTTCGCCGGCGCAGCCGCCGGTTGGGAAACGGGCGGCGTCACCGGCTGGGGCGCGGAAATCGGCGTTTGCATTTGTTTTTGTTGCAACTGCCTTTCAAACTCCAACACGCCGGCCTGGTCGTGAACCCGGTTTTGCAAATAGCCGAGAACCAGCGCCAACCCGAAGAAAATTATGGTCGAGTATTTCGTGACCTTGGTCAGCACGTTGCCCGAACCCGCGCCAAACAGCGCGTCCGCCGCCGCCCCGCCAAACGCCATGCCGGCACCGGCGTCCTTCTTTGGCAGTTGAATCAAAATCAGCAGAATCAACAACGCGCAATTGACAACCAGAAAAAATGTCAAAACTCCAACGATGAAACTCATAATCAATTCCTATATTGAATTCTTAATAATGTCAGCAAAACTTCGCGCTTCGAGCGACGCGCCGCCGACCAGCGCGCCGTCCACGTCCGGCTGGCCCATCAACTCGCGCGCGTTCGCCGGTTTCACACTGCCGCCGTACTGGATGCGGACTTTTTTGGCGACGGCCTCGTCAAAAATCTTCACCAGCAGCGAACGAATGAAGGCGTGCGCATCCTGCGCCTGCTGCGTGGTCGCTGTTTTGCCCGTGCCAATGGCCCAAACCGGTTCGTAAGCAATGACAGTCTCAACCATTTGTTCTTTTGTCAAACCGGCGAGGCTGCCGCGCACTTGCGTCTCCAAAACCTTGTCCGTCTGTCCCTCCTCGCGCTCGGCGAGCGTTTCACCAACACAGACGATGGGTTTGAGCGAGGCGCCATGAGCCGCCGCCGCTTTTCGGGCAATGAGCGCGTTGGATTCCTTTTGATGCTGGCGCCGCTCGGAATGGCCGAGAATGACGTAGCGCACGGAAAATTCCTTGAGCATCCCGGCGCAAATCTCGCCGGTGAACGCGCCGAAATTCTGCTCGCTCATGTTTTGCGCGCCGAGCCGGAGGTTAGAGTCAAGGATGACCTTCGACACCGATTCCAGAGCCGTGAATGGCGGGCAGATGACGATGTCCACTTCCCTGATTTTGGCGAGTTCCAGCTTGAGGTTGCCGACCAGCGCCAGCGCCTCGGCAGCCGTTTTGTTCATCTTCCAGTTGCCGGCAATAATCAATTTACGTTCTTTGTTCATGTTTCAAAATGGAGTGTCGGAGTGTTGGAGTGTTGTCTTTTCCATTTCTCCAAAACTCCATCATTCCAATACTCCGTTATTTCTCTGTCAGCGCCGCGACACCGGGCAGGACCGCGCCTTCCAAAAATTCCAAACTCGCGCCGCCGCCGGTGCTCATGAACGTCACCTTGTCCCCCAGTTTGGCCTTGTTGAGCGCCTTCACGCTGTCACCGCCACCGATGATGCTCTTCGCGCCGTTTTTTTGTGTCGCGTCCGCCACGGCCTGCGCGATGGCGTTCGTCCCAGCGGCAAATTGTTTGTTCTCAAACAAGCCCATTGGTCCGTTCCATAAAATTGTCTTCGCTTTGGCCACCACATCCGAATACGCCTTGACCGTTGCCGGACCGATGTCGAGACCAGCAGCGTCATCCGGACAATTCATGTCCGAACTCGTGCGCGGATTCTGCCATTCGATGACCGGCTTGCCCTTTTTATCAAGCTGGTCGGTCTTCACCGGCACGGCCACCACGTCGTCCACCGGCAAAAGGAATTGAACTTTCCTGGCCCTGGCTTTTTCGAGAGCCGACTTGGCGATATGGGTCGCATCCGGCTCCACCAGCGATTTGCCGGTCTTGTAACCCTGCGCCAGGCGGAACGTATAAGCCATCGCGCCGCCAATCAAAATTGTGTCCGCCTTTTCGAGCAGCCGGTCAATGACCTTGATTTTGTCCGAAACCTTTGCGCCGCCGAGAATGACCACGAACGGACGCGCCGGTTTGTCCAGTTCATCGCCGAGGAATTTCAATTCGCGCTCCATCAACAAACCGGCGGCACACTTGCCGCCGCGCTTGGCTACCACGCGGGCGACGCCTTCCGTCGAGGCGTGCGCGCGATGCGCCGAGCCGAACGCGTCGTTCACATAAACGTCGGCGACCTTCGCCAGCTTTTCGGCGAACGCCGGGTCATTTTTCTCCTCCTCGTTGTAATACCGGACATTTTCGAGCAGCAGCACATCGCCATTTTTCATTCCCGCAACGGCCGTTTCGACTTTTTCGCCGATACAATCGTCCACAAACCCGACGCGTTTGCCGAGCAGCTCGGACAATTTGGCCGCGACCGGTTTTAGCGACATCGTCGCGTCGCGTTTGCCCTTGGGGCGGCCGAGGTGCGCGGTCAAAATCAATTTGCCGCCTCTTTCGATGAGCAGTTTTAGCGTCGGCAGCGTTTCCACAATGCGCGTGGCATCGGTGATGACCATCTGGCCATCTTTTTCCTCCAGCGGCACGTTATAATCCACGCGCACAAAAACGCGTTTGCCGCGGACATCCAAATCACGAACTGCAAGTTTTGCCATAAATCTGTGCTGATTCCGAAAAATTCAGAATTTGGAGGATACCCCAGAAACGCTGCGAGTAAAGTGAATTCCAGCCTCCGGTTTGATCTGGGCACATCCGCGCACTGCTCCCGGAACGCCGGCCTCCGGCCCGGCCGGTGTTAAGATTCCAGCAGAAATGCGACGGATCGGAAATCGGCGCTCTTTTCTTTAACGCTTTAACCCTCAACTCTCAGCCCTCAGCCTTCAGCCAGTGTAATCCGTGACCGGCGCGTAAATTTTATGCGGCTCTATTTTCATGCTGTTTCAGCCTTCAGCCTTTAGCCTTTTCTTCTGGCGCGCATATCTGGCGTGAGCAGCGGCAAACTCGCCGGAAGCGAGGGCGCCCATGATGGATATCTCGCCGGCGAGGACGGTAGCTGTGCAAATCTCGGCAAATTTGCGAGCCGTCCCCTCGCCCACACAACCCAACATGGCCAGACATTCGTGGGCCGTAGGCAGATGGGTTCCGCCGCCGACGGTCCCGACAATGACGTTCGGCAAGGTGACTGAGGCGTAAAGGTCTCCCTGCTCGGTGACATCCATGTCGGTCAAACCCGTTGAAGCTTCCGAAACACAGGCGGCGTCCTGGCCGCAGGCGATAAACATGGCCGCCAGCGCATTGGCATAGTGGCCCTGAACGCCGATAGATCCGCTCTGGGTTCCGCCCAGCATGGCGGCGTGGCCGTATTGAATCATCTGGAGGGGCGTCACGTGGATGATCTTCTTCAGGAGTGCTGCCGGGATGACCACCTCGGCAATCACCTTCTTCCCGCGGGCGGACAGGAAAGAAAGCATGGTGGCCTTCTTGTCGCCGGACATATTGCCCTCGACATACCATCGCACAGGTTTCACCGGGGCTTTTTCGACGAGGTAACGGCAGAGCGCGTCGGTGGCGATGGTGACCATGTTCTGTCCTGCCGCATCGCCGGTTTGGTAGTCAAACCCAAGGAAAAGATTCCGGCCGGCCAGCGCGCTCCTGAGTTCCATGAACTTACAGTGGCCGGATGTCCTGGAGATGCGCTCCTGGAAGGTGGACGATTCTTGCATGGCAAACTCCAGGAAACAACAGGCATCAAAGGTGGAATTGAAGACGAAACAAGGCGCTCGGGAAATGGTTTCCGTCAGGCACATGGCCGCCGCCCCGCCCGCGTGACTGATGACATAGGCGCCCCGGTGATAGGAGGCCACGAGCGCGCCTTCACTGGTCGCCATGGGAACAAAAAAGTCGCCGTGGGCTTCAATGCCGTTGATTCTCAGCGGACCAATCACGGCTACCGGCACCTGGGCAAACCCAACGAGATTCTCAATGTTGTTGACGAGCGTTTCCGGGGCCGGCCGCCCGGCTTCGCCGGCCAGACAGTCGAGGGTAACCCCCAGTTGTTTGAGGAAGCCCTGTCGTTTCTCAAGCCCCGCGGCAGTATGGTCATTGCACAGAGGCAGCCGGTCGCAGAGCGGTTCCGAGGCGGGCAGGCGTGGGGACAGCCGCTTTCTCAGCCCATCCGGATCCGACTTTTTAAGCAGCCGCTCCCGAACGTTTTGCGCCGTGCGTTGTGATACGCTCATGGCCGGTATTTAAGCAATCAGTGTGCTGCTGCCTTTCTCTGTTGTTCGCGAAAATCCATAAGGTGTGACAGCAAGTCGTTTAGCTGCTCGTTATCCGGATTCATTTTCCGCGCCGTGCGCGCGATCAGAATCTCGTCGTTCAGCCGGTTCTGGCTCTGCAGAAAACTGACATAGCGAAACACTGCTTCCGGACTGGTGGGACACAATGCGAAGGCCTGCCGGAACGCATAGTCCGTCTCCGCCCGCAACCGCGCCTTGTCCCCCGCATCCGTTTTGCTGGCCAAGCGCCATTGATACAGTCCGCCGCTGGAACTGCGCAACTTCGAGAACGTCTTCGTCGCAAAATCGTTGGTTATAAATCCCGGGTCGCCCGTGAAATGCGACCAGTCCTTTTGCACATACACCGACTCCACAAACGCGCACACATTCGACACCGACGTTTCCGGCTTCAGCCAGTCACCCAGCACGGACTGGCACTGCTTCGCCCAGAACGTGTGATCGGCATCAATCACCTGCGTCGTCAACGCCGGCAACGGCTCGCGGTTCAACTTGAAAATCAGCCCGTGCGGCAACAGATACGGATACATCCAGTCCAGGGGAAAGCTCTCCTCCACATAAAACCCGCAGTTTGTGTTGTGATCAAAGATGCACTTGGCAATCAAGGCGTTTATGGACATGACTGCCACCTGCCCGCTCACCTGCAACCGGCCGTCCACGATATGCACATCCTCGCCCGGCCTCATTTGCCGCGGCTCATTCGGAAAATCCCGGTCATGTTTCAAGCGAAGTTGTGCATCGGCCATGTAGTCCGTGAACGCGTTTTGCAAATCATTCGTGGTCGGAATGTAAATACGGCTGCCATACATCGAGCGCACATAAACCAGATACCGGCTGTCGGCGAGGGGATTTTGCGTGAGCGTATAGAACGGCCGGGCCTCCGCGTGCGACTCGCACAACGCCGTCACCAGCCCGCGTCCCGGGTCCGTGCCGCCAAAGTAAATGCTCCCCGCCGGGATGGACTGGATGATGCCCTTGCCAAAGGCCAGCGGATATTTCGTCCCGCCCGACGCAAACGCTGCATACGCCGTCTGCACCTCAATGAGCGTCTGCCACACCGGAGAACTCACCGCCGGATCGTTCCACGAACCTTCATACTGGCTCGACCGCAGTTTGAGACGCTCATACGTATTCGTCATCGCAGGCCAGTCGCCCTGACCGGCAGACTTGAAATAAGCCCAGATTTCCGGTGACGCCTGAATGTTGAAATCTGCCGCCAACCGATGAGCCTGCTGCTCCTTGGCCGCGCAGAATGCAAGCAACTGCGACGGAAACCGGTTGGTCCCGTCAGCCGCCCGGCAAACCGGCACAGCCGGCAACAACAGTGCAAACACAATGTTAAGAACGCCGGATATGGACACCAAAGTTGATCTTGGAATGGGTTTCATGGCTCATTTCCATTCTGGGCTGTGCGACAAAAGTTGTCCAAGCCAAAAATCAGTGGGCTGCGTAAAAGGCCTCTGGCCTCACGCAGCGGACGGCGTAAAAGGCCTTTGGCCTCACGCAGCGGGCAGCGTAAAGCTTACGCCGTCGCCCAGAAGCTATGGCGGGACAGGTCGTCGCGCGGTAAGTTCCATCAACCCCGGCTGGCATGACTTCGATTGTGCGCCTGAGTTTTATCCGCGTCAATCAGGGTTCATCAGCGGTGAAAATAATTATGATTTGTGGGGAAGAAATTTTTTTACGAAAAAGAGGTAGCCCAGGAGCGGCAACACGGAAAGCGACATCAGCCAGCACATGCGATTCCCAATCAGCAAGCCGGTCTTTTGCATCTGTTCCATTTGCGCCTCGGGATAACCCATCAGGCGATACATTTCCAGCATGTCATGCTGCGCAAACGTCACCAGGGCGGACGCCATGCCCACGCACAGGGCAATCAAGACCAGCCACCATCCCCGCACATCAAGTTTATACAACAGCCAGGCGGCATAGCTCCAGAGGGCGGCGATGGCCAGACAAAACAGCGTGCCGGGCAGGCCCGTGAGAAACATGCCAAAAAATGGCATCACGCCATGACCTGCCAACGGCATGACCAGCATCATCGGCACGGAAAACAACAACCACAAACAAAGACCCAGCACCGGCAACGGACAGGCATCGGTCCAGCGCGTTGCGGGGTCGCGCGTTTCGCACGTGGCCTTCACATGCCGGCTGTAATAGAAAAATGTCCAGACCGCCGGCAAAATGACGAACAGGACGCCGAATACCAGGAACATGCCGATCATCATCCCGACGATCATTGACGAAGTCATCGCCGGATGGTCGGTCGTTCCGCTGGAGGACACGTTCGCCAGAATTTTCGGCATGAAGAACGCCATAATAACCACGACAAAGAGTCCCATGCCGAGCCAGCTCCAGGAAAAGATGAGCAACAACGCCCTGGCCCAGCGTCGGGCCATGATGGAACCAATGCCCAGCCATACCAACGCCACCGCCAAAATACCGTAGATGGATATGACGGGCAGGATGGTCGAAAGAGGGGCCGAAGCACCTGTGGTTCTGGCAGACGCCGCCTGTCCGGCCAGCATCAAGAGAACAAATAGTCCGGCCAGACCACCCAGCAAAATCGTTAGAATGCCGAAGATGATCAGGCCGACCGAGCGGTCCTTGTAAGGCATGGGTTGTGGAGTTGATTCAACCGGTGCGGCTCCTGAAGTTTGTTCATTCATAGGCGAAGGGGCGATTGCCTTGGATAATCCCCGACAACCCCGGATTTGTCCATAGCGGAAGTTGGAAGGCCGCGTAAAAAGCTTTCAGCCTCACGCGGCTTAACTGCATCAACTTGTCGCGCCGAAGCCACGCGAAGACGGATGAAGGCGGAACCCGGCTGGCATGACGCGACGTTAGCACCAAGCCGGTATCGCCGACAAGCATGGGAATTGTTTTACCCAATGAGACCCCTCAAAAACTCCCGGCCATTGTAGCGGCGGGTCGGCAGACCGCCGCAATTGCTCAAGAAACGGAATGGTCCGGCTTTCTGCCGAAAGCCGCTACGCCCGTATTGCGGCGGTCTTCCAATGATTACTACCAGCGGCGACTGGCGTAGTAATGGCCATATACGACATGAGCCGGACGGTAACACCATGCGCCGGGCATCCAAACACGTCCGGTCGTGCAATAGGACCAATACCCGGGCACCCAAACATAATCCACGCTCGGACAGGGCGGAACGGTTTGAACCACAGTCACAGGCACAGGTGCGACTGGCGTTGCGCAAACCACCGGCGTCGAGACGACGACCGGCAGCGGCAACCCGATGGAGAAGCCGAAGCGGGCTCCGGCGTTGGCCGACATGGCAGCCGCGCCGACCAGCGCGGCCAGGAGGAGAATTTTGGTTTTCATAGTTTTTTTTGAGGCGTTGTTGCCTTACTAAATCCAGACGAATAAGTAACCGGTTGGTTACACTTTTAGCGAAATTATATTTTGCCTTAAATCAGGGACTTGCAACCAATCATCGGGGATTCAATCAGCCGTGTCATTCGCGGGCTTCCGCGGCTTCGCCGACAGCGGCTCCAAAAACCTTGCGGATTTCGCCGGGAATTGCGCGTGGACGCCCTGTGGCTGCATCTACAAACACCCAGTCGGTCTCCGCCTCGGCCAGGACGGTTTGGTTGGCGGTACGGATGAACTTGTACCGGCGCAGTGACCGCACCTTGCGAAAGTTGGCCACCCAGGTTTCCACGGTGATGGCATCGCCGGCAAACGCCGGGCTGAGATATTCAATCCGGTGCGTCCGGATCACCCAGGTTGCGCCGAGGGACTGGGCCAGCCGGGTGGCGCCACAAATTGCGGAGTGCTGGATGGCCGCCTCCTGCATCCAGCGTACATAAGCGATGTTGTTTGCGTGGCGGTTTTCATCCATTACCTCCGCGGGCACCGTGAGATTGAAACGATGGACTGGTTTCACCGATTTCTTTTAATGGCTGAAGGTTTGGAGATGCAATCCCAAAACGGCGGTGCCGGGCTGGCTCTGGCACGCCGGGAATGGTTTTGGAAAAGATGATGGCGACAGACAAACGCCGGCCACCACGGCGCTTAAAAGGGGGATTCGAATAAGGCTCGTCACTTCACGCGCAGCAAAGAGCAGCCGTGCGGCGGCAGTTCCACAACGAAGTTTTTCTGCCGGCCGAGATCTTTTCGCAGCCATAAGTCACGAACGGCGGGCTTGGCGCGCAGGCCAAGATCGCGCCAGAGGATTTCCACCTGCACCGGCTGGTCGGTGCGATTGAAAAATCCGACGGCATACGAACCGCCCGCCAGTCCCTTCATCCACATTTCAGTCATGTCGTGCGGGCCGGTCATCCGGCGTGCCGGTTTGCCAAGCGGATCCTGATTGACTGCGAGCACTTCGGGATTTGTCAGCAGCGCCGTCGTCCAATCGTCGTTGTCCGGCAAATTCATGCCAAGCATGAGCGGCGACGGCGCGAGCGCCCAGAGCGACATGAGGGTGAGCTGCTCGTCGCGGGTGAAGTGCGTCCAACGGTCGGGATGCACGTCGCAGTTCCGCTGACAGATGTGGCCAAACGGAATCATGTCGCCGTCCGGCCAGTGTCCCGGTCCGCCGTCGTCGTGCCACGCGGCAAACAGGTCGAAGTTGTGGTCGAGCGACGGCCATTTATCCCAGAAATCGCCGGAGATGCGCCACAGGTTGGCGAATTGTTTCACGTGCGGTCCGGCATTCACCGGCGTGGCGCCGGGTGAAAGGCTCAAAATAATCGAGCGGCCGGAATTTTTCAAGGCGGTGGAGAGCGCTTCAATTTCCGCCGCGTCGTAAAATCTGCCGCGCTGGAGATTCGCGATGTCGTCGCATTTGATGTAGTCCACGCCCCAATCGGCGTATTGCCGGGCAATACTCGCATACCATGCCCGGCCCGCTTCCGTCGCGGCATCCACACCAAACATGTCGCGGTTCCAGACGCAGGTGCGATTGGCGTCGCCTTCCGACAGGACGGCCTGGGCGGCGGTGAATTTTGAGCCGGCAATGGGCAGATTTTTTTCAACGGCCTGGCGCGGAATGCCGCGCATGATGTGGATGCCGAATTTCAAGCCCAGCGCGTGGATTTTGTCCGCCAGTGGTTTGAACCCGGCGCTCCCGCAGAGCGGGACGGCCGATGGAAAGCGGTTGGTGGGCGGAACGCAGCGGCCAGATTCGTCAATCGTCACGCCATCAGGATTTTGCACCCGCACGCCGTCAGCCAGGCGGTCATACCAGCGGAAATCCACAACGACGTTGTCCCAACCGAGCGGCTGGAGATGTTCCTTGAGCCAAAAAGCGTTGGACAGGACTTCGGATTCAACAACCGAATCGCCGAAGGCGTCGTAACTGTTCCAGCCCATCGGCGGTGTCAGGGCGAGTGTGTTGTCGCAAATGATTTTGAACTCCGTTTCAGCCTTTCCGGCGGGATTTTTGGCGGTGGCTTTGAACCGGTATTCGCCTGCCTTTGGAAGTGAACCGATGATGATTCCGGTTTTTGAATCGAGCGACAAACTGGCGGGCAAATTTTTCGCCCCGAAGCTCATGGGCCGTTCACCACTCACGGCCAGCGAATGCAAAAACGGTGTGTTGGGCCGAATGCCGACGACCATCGCCCCGTTGAAATGTGGTTGGGCGGCAGGTTTGGTGGCGGCGATGATTTGTTCCTCGCGGGCGTTGAGATTGGTATTCGGCGAAAGCACCTGGGCGTTCAGAAAGTTCGCCGCCAACAACAGAACCGGAACAACTCCGCCGGGTTTCATAATCTTGTTTGATGGGAAACAGGGCACCGGATGTTTTCCACCCGGCGCCCCAAAGTCGGTCAACCAACGGCTATCCCCTGAAGTAGAGATAGGCTCCGAGGATGCAAATCAGGATTAAGCCCGATGCGGCCACCTCTTGCCAGCTCCAGCTTGCGTACGTCTTAGCCTTGTCTTCCGCCGTGGTCGTGCCAAAGGTTAGGCTCTTGATCTGGTTGTAGTCCGGTTCCTGCGTCAGGTAGCTGACCACGACCATCACGATGGCGGAGATGATGGTGATGAGCACGCTGAAATACTGGAACGGGATGCTGTTGATGATCCAGAGGAATGATCCCTCCATGTAGCCATTCTCAAAGCCGGGCAGTTTCATGGTGACCGGCGTGTCCAGCAACATGCGGGCAAGTCCCAGGACGAAGCCCACGATCATGGACCAAAGACAACCCTTGGCGTTGAGGCGCTTCCAAAAGACGCCGAAGAAGAACACCACGAAAATGGGCGGCGCCAGGTAGCCCTGTACCGACTGCAAATAGCCATAAAGGCCATGCGCGCCCTGGATGACGGGAATCCATGCCATGGCAATGAGCACCATGACTGCGGTGGCGATACGGCCCGTGCGCACGATTTGGTGCTGCGACGCGGCGGGTTTCCACTTTTGATAAAGGTCCACGGTGAAGAGCGTGGAGCAGGCGTTGAACACGCCCGCCAGCGAGCCCATCAGTGCGGAGAGCAACCCGGCCACGACGATGCCGCGCAGCCCCGCCGGCAGCATGTATTTGACCATCAGCGGAAACGCGCCCTGGGAGGCATCGGTGGCTTTTCCGGTGATGGGATCGTAAACCTGTTCCAGTCCGGGAACATGGCCCTGTTTGGCGAGGGCGAAGCAGATCAGCCCGGGGATGATGAACAGGTAAGGCGGCGCCAGCTTGAGAAACGCCGCGAAGATGCTGCCGCGGCGGGCGACCTGTTCATTGGGGGCACCGAGCGCGCGCTGGACGATGTATTGGTCGGTGCACCAATACCAGAGTCCGATTACCGGCGCGCAAATGAGCATGCCCGGCCACGGAAAGTTTTGATTGAAATACCAAGCCTGCCTCGGAAACTCATGACCCGCGGCAGCGGTCTTTTCCATAATCGGTGACCAGGACCCCTCGGTGCCGGGAGCGATGATCGGCTTCCAGAGGTTGAACATGTCCGAACCGCAAAGGGTCCTGAGTTCATGCCACCCGCCCAGTTTGATGAGTCCATA
>DLMG01000182.1 GCA_002479245.1 Verrucomicrobia subdivision 3 bacterium UBA7542
TGAATTCCAGCCGCCACGGGCTGGGCGGCGCCCGGCACGGCAAAAGTGTGCGGCGTGGCGTCGGGTCGCGGCGCAGCCGTCCTGACGGGTTCAACGCGCACGGGCAGCGCGAGAAAAATAATCGGCCCCAAAATCGGCAGCACCACCGCCACGCCCATTACCTGCGCAATGGGCCGCGACCTCACCACGGCAATCTCATAGCCCGCAAAAATGTTCGCCGCGTAAATCAGCATCAGCACGACCAGCCCGACGGACGACGAAAACAGGGCGTCGAACAGGGATTGTTTCGGCGGCAACTCCAGGCGCGACACTTCATGAACCCTCACCTCCGCCTTTTTCGTCCGCTCCGCCACCGGCGCAGTTTCAATGAACGGCTCGGCCAGCGGCCGGATTTTCGGGTTGTTCGCCAGTTGCTTGAGTGCGTCCTGGGAAAATTTCGTCCACGGCACGCGCGGGGAGTATTTGTCCACCTCCAGCCGGAAAACGACGCCGTTGTCGTTATACGAAATCACGTCACCGGTCAGCGATGTGCCGTCGGTCATTTGAAACGTGTCCGCGCCGGCGGCGACAAACAGCCCGCAAAGCCAGAGACCAAAAATTGTCCAAAAGATTCTGCGCACGAGAAACTTTTAACAAATGCAAACGCGGCGCGAAAGCAAATTCAGCGCACGGAAAGGCGCACAAAGCTCCGAATCATTCCAGCCGCAAAGAGGCGCAAAAGCCGCAAAATCGCTTTAACCACGGATGACACGGATGACACGGATTTGATTTTAACCGCAAATAACGCGGAGAACCTTCAACCCTCAACTCCTGCCGCGTGGCGGAGCTTTACGCGGTTGACACTCTCGCGGACGGGCGTAGCATCAAGTCCTGAAATCAGGAAAATGGGCATGAAAACGATCAGTTTTCCGGGTCAGGATTCAAGATGACACATAGATTTTCCAATGTTGACTTGTTGGAATCCTGCCTTTATGTTGTTGGCACATCTCTCCTGTCCGTTTCGACGGCAGGACGCGGGGCGGTTTCTTCGGAAACTGCCCTTGCATTTTTTCTGCAAGCCGCCCTGCTTCCGGAGCGAAGGTAATGAAAACGATCCTCTACATTGATGGCTTCAATCTTTTCTACAGCGCTGTAAAAGGCACTCCCCTTCGCTGGCTGAATCCGGTGGCGTTAATTGGTCGCAACTGCTGGCAGCGCAATTCCCCAATCCAATGACCGATGCCACTGGAACATTTCACAAACCGCCAACCTGGTGACACTCTCAACTCTCAACCACCAACCATGAACCAGCAATGAACCGAATCTATCAGGGCAAAGTGACTGCCGTTGAAATCCCCGAGGGCAAAGACGAACAAGGCAAACCCAAGTGGAAAAAACTCGACGACTGGCAATCCACACTCTGGCAACATCATGAATTTTTTCAGGACGGCGTGAATTATTACACGCTCGCACTGGCGGCGATGGCTGCTGGCGTTGAAGGGGATTCAGAACAGGCTCACGCTTTACGTGGTTGGGCAGCGAAAGTGAAAGAAACTTGGGCGAACGCGAGCCGAAAGGCAGAGACGTTTGCTGGGCCGCAAGCACGGCTTGCTCTGATACTCAAACTTGAGCGAGACAAATCAGACTTTGAAGCAGCGTCCAGCCGTGTGCTGCATTCCAGCCGCGCAACACCCGCACAACGTTCCGCCGCGTTGCTACAATTACTCTCTGACAAGGGCGACCTGAATCAAATCTGCGTCGCGCGTCTGCCGTGGCTTGCTACCGCCGCCGGGAAATTCACCGCCACAAGCAAAGCCGCAGCGTCCTCACAAGAATCCAAACGCCAGCAGGCAGTCAGGAATTTTTTCCAATGGCCGGACAAAGAAGCGTTAAACCAATCGGCCACTCTCGATCTTGGCTTATTTCTAACGCAGCCGCCTAAAGATTTTGTTGAAGGCGAGGCCGCCGCAAAGATGCTCCGCGACTATTTTACAAAGGCATCCAAAAAATTTCCCGCACTTGAGACGGTGAAAGTCTCGTTTGATAAATTTGTTGCCAGCCAGACAGACGCCCTCAAAATCCCTTCACCTGGACGGAAGCCCAGCGGACTTTATCCGGTGGCCGCAGTATTCAAGTTCTTCCCCGCGCTGGAAACCTTGGCTGCGTTCCGTGCAGCGACGAAGTCATTGGCTGAAGCCAAAGACAAGGAACTTGTTTCAGATGCGGTGGCGGACTCGCGCGTAGCAGACCAACCACACTTTGATTATTTCACCAACCTTGCGCTTGTCAGCGGAGATGGTGACGACGAGCGCGACACACGTGCAGTGTGGTTCGAGTTTGATTTAGCAGCATTCATCGAGGCTATCAAAGCTCCACGTCGTTATTTTGAAGACACGATGAAGCGAGAAGCTTCTGCGGATCGCTTTCGCCAGCAAATCGCCGCAACGGAAGGCAAGGGACGCGAAGCATCCAGCACCGAGGAAGACAGTGAACCGCTTCCGGGGTTTGAGGGTGATGAACGTGTCCGATTGCTAAAGATCATCGTCCAAGATAAACTAAAATGGGTTGCGGAAGCTGAAGGCGATGCGAGCGAGGCAGGCCCAAAAGAATACGCAATCCGCGAGCGCACGGTGAGAGGCTTTGGTGAAATCAAGCGCCGCTGGCGCAGTGCCGTTGAATCCGGCAACGCCACAGAAAAACGCCTTCTGGAAATTCTTGCCGAGGAACAGACGGCGCACCGGGATGACTTTGGCAGCGCGACACTTTACCAACAACTTGCCAAGCCTGAATTTCATCCCATCTGGCATAACGAGGGAACTCAAGCGTGGCACGCAGAAGACCCGCTTACAGCATGGCTGCAATACAAAGAACTCCAAGCTGACTTGGCTGACAAAGAACGTGCGATACGCTTCACCCCGGCACATCCAAAATACTCGCCACGCTTCTTTATTTTTCCAAAGAAAAGCGAAGCACAGCCAAAGACCGCAAATCGTCACCCCACCAAACCCGGATTGCTCTCACGCCACGACCCAGGGCAGTTAAGTTTCACGGGCGGAGTCATTCTGCGCACGGAACACGGGCTTGCGCCAACTATCGTTCGGATTCATTACGCCGCGCCGCGTATTTGCCGTGATCAACTTCGTTCAAGCGGCGACACCAATCTTTACGAAGCGCCGTGGTTGCAACCGATGATGGCGGCACTTGGATTGGACAAGTCTCCCGAACGAGTCAATTTCGCAAACTGCCGCATCACACTTCAGCCCACCAATGAATCAGACATCCAGTTAACTTTTCCCGTCGAAGTGAATTCAGAAAAGATTAAAGCGGGTGTGTCTCGTGAAGCTGTTTGGGAAAATCAGTTCAATTTGTATCCTGATGGCGAAAATTTTTACAACGCCTCTCTCCGATGGCCGCACGAAAAGCAGCGCGCCAAACCACCTTTGCCGTGGCACGAGCAGTTGAATTCCTTCCGTTGTATCGCCACTGATTTAGGACAGCGCGACGCCGGGGCGTTTGCCCGCATGTCGGTTCTTGGCGGCAGCGATTTTGGCAAACGGCCATCACGTTTCATCGGCGAAGCGGGCGGCAAGAAATGGAGAGCGGCGTTAGAGCGGTCGGGATTGTTTCGCCTGCCAGGTGAAGATGCCCAGGTCTGGCGCGAAAAGAGCGGCAAGGATGAAAAAAATCCTGAAGACTCTGGTAAACCTTTTGACTTCCGTGAGGAACTTTGGGGCGAACGTGGACGACCGGCGCGAAGTTGGGAAGCAGATGACACCGCAGAATTGATGCGACTGCTAGAAGTTCCACCGGAAGCCAAAGAGCTTTCACTTTTGTCCGAAAGCTGGAGAAGTTTGTTAAGCTTCCCGGAGCAAAACGACAAGTTGCTTGTTGCCATGCGTCGTTATCAATCACGCATCGCCCGATTGCATCGCTGGTGCTGGTTTTTGAAAGGTGACGATAAGCAACAGAAGTCAGCCTGGGACGAAATCGCTGACTGCGAGGATACACGTCTGATTTCAGGCGAGCAAATCGCCCAGGCGAAAAAGCATGACCCGCGTCTGCAAACCGAACTGGAATCACAACTGCAAAAGCGATTAGAACTCGCACCCGTGCTGCTTGTTCGTATCGCCAACCGCATCCTGCCATTGCGTGGTCGTTCGTGGCATTGGGAAAAACACCCAGCCTCGAAAGCGCAAAATACGTTGCATCATCTTACGCAGAATGGGCCGAAGCTCGACAGCAAAGAACGCCCGGTCTGGCTTCGCGGCCAGCGTGGTTTGTCTTTGGAACGCATTGAGCAGGTTGAAGAACTGCGAAAACGATTTCAATCTTTGAACCAGACGCTTCGGCGCGAAGTCGGCGGCAAACCACCCATCCGCCGCGACGAATCTGTTCCCGATCCGTGCCGTGACTTGCTGGATAAGCTGGATAATCTCAAAGAGCAGCGGGTGAATCAGACTGCACACATGATATTGGCAGAAGCGCTTGGCTTGCGTCTCGCGCCACCACCCGCTGACAAAAAAACACTGCGTCAGCAACGCGACCAGCACGGCACTTACGAGAAAATCCCCGACAAGTCTGGAAAGTGGATTGGCCCGGTGGATTTCATCATCATTGAAGACTTGTCCCGTTACCGTGCCTCGCAAGGTCGCGCGCCACGCGAAAACTCGCGCTTGATGAAATGGTGTCATCGCGCCGTGCGAGACAAGCTTGAACAACTTCGTGAAGTGTTTGGAATTCCTTTGGTCGAAACACCCGCAGCCTACTCATCACGCTTTTGTTCGCGCAGCGGCGTTCCTGGATTCCGCGCCGAAGAAATCGCGCCGGGATTTGAAAATGAATCGCCTTGGAGTTGGATAAAAGAGAAAAAAGATGACCACGACCAACCTACTGCTGAAGCCGCGCACATCCAAGAGCTAATTCAACAGATGGCCGAGGCGCAAAAAATTCCGACACGTTCCGACAAACCACTAGCAATGCTGCGCACGTTGTTTGCGCCCTTGGCAGGCGGGCCAGTTTTTATTCCAATTGTAGATTCGATTCCCAACGCAGAGCTCGCTCCCAAATTGGTGCAGGCAGACATCAATGCCGCCATCAATCTAGCCCTTCGCGCAATCGCCGACCCGAGGCTTTGGACAATCCATCCGCGTTTGCGCTCGCAACGCGAAGGTGGAAACAAGCCAGGCAAAGCAAAAATGCAGAAAGCAAAAAAGGAGGCATCAGACGCACCCACGGAAGTTAAATTGCTGACGCGCGAGAAACGCAAGTTTGGCGAATCAGGCAAGCCGCTTGTGATAAAACACGCAAGCAGCGCCAAGCCTGACGACACGCGACAACCGAACTTCTTTGCTGACTTGGCTGGACTTAATGAACTCGCGGAGCAATTAGCGAAGAAAAATCCACGCGAATACAGTTGGTTGACGAAAGAATGGACTTCCGCCGAAATCTCCGGGGAAAATACCACTCCGCCGTTGGTCCATGGCAAATCATTCTGGGGAACGGTAAAAGCAAAACAATGGGAACGCATCCGGGCGATTAACTCTGCGCGGCTCGCCGCTTGGCATAGTAAGGGAGACGACGTTTCCATGTGAACAAACATGAGTGAGTCCACGTTGCGCACAGATGGGTCGTTGGAAGCCCAACCGCGCATGGGCGTGCGCAATTTGCACAACTTCATCTATTGCCCGCGGCTGTTTTATTTCCAGTGGGTCGAAAACATTTTTCAGGAGAACGCGGACACGGTGGCAGGCAGCCATGTCCATCGCAACGTGGATGCACCGTCCAAGCTGGATGATCCCAAGGAACTTGGTCTGCCGGAGGGCGCGAAGCTCCGCAGCCTGCGGCTGGAAAGCGAATCACTCGGCCTAATCGGCGTGGTGGATATTGTTGAAGGCGGGCCGGAGGGCGCGGAAATTATTGACTACAAACGCGGTTCGGCCCGGCGTGATGCCGAGGGCGACCGTGTGGCCAAGGAACCGGACGCCATGCAGGTGGCCGCGCATGCCCTGCTCTTGCGCGAGCACGGCGTCAATGCGGTTCGCGGTGCAATTTATTACGCGGCGGACAAGCGGCGCGTGCCGGTGGAGTTCAGTGAGGAATTATTTACCAAAGTTCGCAAGGCTATCGAGGAAGCCCGAGCGGTGGCGGCCAGCGGTCATTGCCCACCGCCGCTCAAAAATGATGCGCGTTGTCTTTATTGTTCCGCGTATCCGATTTGTCTGCCAAACGAATCGCTTTGGTGGTCTAAACGGCGCAAATCAACCGAGCCGGAAGGCCAGCTTCAATTTGGTTTCACTGGGCAATCGCAAGATTCCGTCCGCGACCGGATTCTTGAGGCGCTGGATTTTGCCGCTGAATCCACGGACAAGGAACCGACGTTGCAACCGCCCCGGCCCGGCGGTGATGATGGCGAGGTGCTGGTGGTGCAAACGCCCGGCGCGCAAATCGGCCAGCGTGGCGATGAATTAATTGTCAGCGTCAAAGGCGAGGACGCCCGCAAAATTCCTGGCCAGCAGGTACGGGCGATTTATTGCTACGGCGCGGTGCAGATAACAGCCCAAGCGGTTTCTACGTGCCTGGAGCTGGGCATTGATGTCGCCTACTTTTCGCCGGCTGGACGGTTTCTTGGAATGTTGGGTGGATTGCCGGCCAGCGGCGTGGACGCGCGACGCGGGCAGTATCGGCTGTTTGAATTGCCGGGCGTGCGGCTGCAACTCGCCCGCGAAGTCATCCGCGCCAAAATCCACAATCAGCGCGTCATGCTCATGCGCAACGGCGACGTGCCGGACCGCGTGACGAGTTTAATGGCGAACTTCCGCGATTCCACGGAGTCAGCACGCGACCTGACGGTGTTGCTGGGCATCGAAGGCAGCGCGGCGGCGCTTTATTTCGAGCAATTCGAGTCCATGCTCAAACAGCGGGACGATTGGAAATTTGACTGGCGCGGGCGAAATCGCCGTCCGCCGCGCGACCCGGTTAATGCCCTGATTTCACTCGGCTATTCAATGCTGGCGAAGGAACTCACGGGCGTTTGCTATGCGGTGGGGCTTGATCCATTCCTTGGCTTCATGCACCAGCCGCGTTATGGCCGCCCTGCCCTGGCGCTGGATTTGATGGAGGAATTTCGCCCGCTCATCGCCGACAGCGTGGCCATCAGCCTCATCAATCGCGGCGAGCTTGGCCCGGAAGATTTTATCCGCAGCGCGAACGGGACTTTCCTGAACGACAAAGGCCGAAAGCCATTTTGGGAAGCGTGGTTTCGGCGGCTGGACGCGGAAGTGAGCCACCCGGAATTCAGTTACAAAATGGCGTATCGCCGGATGCTGGAAGTCCAGGCGCGGCAGTTGTGGCGTTTTGTCCGCGGCGAAGCACTCGCCTATCACGGATTCGTCACCCGATGACCCTCAACGTTCAACCTTCAACTCTCAACCAGCCGGAATGAGCCGGATTCGTTACCTCGTCAGCTATGACATCAGCGACCCGAAACGGTTGCGGAAGGTTGCCCGATCCTTGGAAGGTTTTGGCGTGCGGCTGCAATACTCCGTTTTTGAATGTCCGCTGGACGATTTGCGGCTGGCAAAATTGAAGGCCGAACTTCAGCCATTGCTCAACCACGAAGAGGACCAGGTATTATTTGTGTCGCTCGGTTCGAGCACGAACGACGCCAGCCTGATTATTGATGCAATGGGGCTGCCCTACGAAGTCCGTTCGCGAGTGACAATTATTTGATTTTCAGGCTTGCAACTTTTTCCAGAAGGCGTTGAATAAATCCCGGCGAACTCCGCCACCGACCATCAACCTTCCGCCATTGGGTTGACATGATTTTTGAAATCGCGAACGACTGCGCCTGATCGCGGCGACGCGGCGCGAGTGTGGCAGTGCTGATGCTCGCCCGCAGGGACGCTCGCAATAGGAAGTTGACGCGGAAATACAGGTGAATTCTGCAATGCCTACTTACAGTTCCAAACGAATGTCAGGTGAAAAGCCATCGCGCTCGCAATTATGCGGGCGGATAGCTGCGGCAGAACGAGTTAGGAAGAGGCCACCGCAGTCACCGCGACTTCAG
>DLMG01000408.1 GCA_002479245.1 Verrucomicrobia subdivision 3 bacterium UBA7542
TCTCCGCCTCGACCGGGGAGAGGATGGCCGGAGGCCAGGTGAGGTGTCGAACACTTCTTGGTTTTCTGTAGTTCATGTTCCCAAATTCTTGTCATGCGCCCCCCTGCCCGCCGCAAGGCGCGACTGTTCATTGATTTGTTTGCGCGTCTGGAACAACCGGAGTGGTATTGGTTTCGTTTCCTGGTTTCCACCACGAATTCCCCTTTCTCCTGATCAAATAATCCTTCATCTGCTGTGCTGCTTGTTGCATGTCGCTGCTGGCATCGGGCATCTGGGCGGCATGTTCGTAGGCCGCCAGCGCGTCGTCATATTTCCCCAGGCGATGATAGGCAATTCCGAGGTTGTACCAGGCCCGGGCAGGTGCCTGCCGCATCCGTGTGGAAATTTCCAATAATTTCACCGCGCGCGGGATGTCGTCATGATCCAATGCCTCCCATCCGGTGTGTTCAACCTCCGGCTCGGCATATCGGCTCAGATTGACCCATGGCCAAAAACGGTTGAGCCGGCCAGACCCAAAATCACCACGGCCATCAGTCCCACAATGCTCTTCCATTTCACTGCACCCCGGCTGCTCGCGGCCAATCCCAGAAGCGCTCCCATGAGCGCTCCTACGCCATGAGCGACATTTCCCACCGGCATCACGTTGGCAACGGTCAGCACGATGCAGAGGAAGAACCAAAACATAAACAGTTGTGACGTCTGGTAATCCACCGCATCGGTGAACCTCGTGTCACGCTTCTCCAGTATCCACAACATCACCCATAATCCATAGCCCACTCCGGACAAACCCACCCCACCGTGGGAAAATGTGAACTCGGCGAGCGATGAGCCGAACGCCAGCAGTAAAAAAATACCCGCACACCTCAAATGTCCGTACACCCGTTCCACCAGGGTTCCAAACGTCCATAACCAATACAGGTTGAAGGCCACATGGAAGATGCTGACATGAGGCAGCGTGCAGGTCAGGGCGCGCCACAGTTCCCAATTCGCCCACACCCGGCCGTTCATGACCATCCCGTCGATGTTTTGCCCCGACCACCACATTCCCGTCACGGCCAGCGCCAACCCCGCGACAAACGTCGTCACCGGGTATCGCGGCACGTGTTTCAGGGATGGCGGTTGTAACATGGTCGGGATTTCGTTGGTGCGCCAAAACTTGGCTATTTCAGCCATCCAATTTTGTTTCCCTTTTCCAGCGCATTGGCAAGGCGGACGGCATTTTTAATTCCGGGGTTGTGCAGGCCACGTTTAATGCCGAAGGGCTGAAAGTCGGGCGAACCTCACTTCCTCCAAGGCTTTTTCTTCGCGATTCAGTTCCGCCATCCATTCGGCAAACGGCTTTTCGCTTGGCTTGATTTTGAGAGAGCTGCGGAGTGTGTGGATGCGTTTTCGCATTTCTTCGTTGGAAGTTTTCTTTCGGTTCGCCATGACGGAATTGTGCCAGAGTTGTTCCAAGTTTGGAGGTAAAAAGACAGGCTTTTATTGCGGTTAAATCACCTTCCGAATTGCCGCTTGCCCGGCGGCTTTTCTGAATTAACCTGTCACCGTGTCTTGGTTTACTGACCGACAATTCTTTTTGCTCGCCGTTGCGACTTACGGTTTGAGCATGACCAACGAATGGAGGGCAACGAAACGCAATTCACCCATAACATGAAATACACCTACGAAGAACTTGCCGGGATGATTGACCACTCGCTTCTGAATCCGACGATGACGGACCAGGAGTTGGAAGACGGCTGCAAGCTGGCCGCGAAATACGGCGTGGCGACGGTTTGCATCAAACCTTACGCCGTCAAACGCGCCGTGGAATTGCTCAAAGGCACGGGCGTCCTGGTTGGCGGCGTCATCGGCTTCCCGCACGGCAACAGTGTCACCGAAGCCAAACGGTACGAAACCGAGTTGGCCTGCAAAGACGGAGCCGTCGAGATTGACATGGTCATCAACATCGGCAAGGCGCTTTCGGGCGACTGGGATTATGTCGAGCGCGACATCAAGGCTGTGTGCGACGAGGCGCACAAACGCGGCGCGAAGGTGAAAGTCATTTTCGAGAACGATTACCTGACCAGGGGTGGCGCCGGCCTGAGCAGCAGCGATTTCAAGCGCAAACTTTGCCAGATCAGCGAGCGGGCCGGTGCGGATTGGGTGAAAACGAGCACCGGCTACGGCTTCGTCAAAGGGCCCGACGGCAAATACAGCTATAAAGGCGCGACAGCGGACGACCTGAAACTGATGCGGGCGGCTTGTTCGCCGACGGTGCAGGTGAAAGCCGCCGGGGGCGTGCGTGATCTCGACGGGTTAATCCTCGTCCGCGACCTTGGAGCGACCCGTTGCGGCGCCAGCGCCACCGCGGCGATGCTGGACGAATACCGGAAGCGTGCCGCTGGCGCAACAAGTCAGACCGTCGGAAAGATTGGAGCCGGTGGCTACTGATTCCAAACGCCCCAAAACCACTGAATCCCAGCATTTCCGGCTTCGGCCATCTGCACGCGATGTCGCTCAGCGGCGCAAGCCCACTTCCGAATTACCGCTTGCCCCGTCCATTTCCACGTTTAACCTGTCACCGTGTCCTGGTTCACTGACCGACATTTCTTTTTGCTCGCCGTTGCGATTTACGGTTTGAGCATGATTTACTCGGTTTTCCTGTGGCGAAAAGGTTTTCGCAAGGATGACCACGTGAATTATTTCCTGCTGCTCGCCGCGTTCGGGCTGCACACCATAGCCATGTTCCAACGCGGCTTTTCCATCAACCAATGCCCCGTCAACAATCTTTACGAAGCCACCACGTTCATCGCGTGGGCCATCGTCGCCGCCTATCTCGTCGTTGGGTTGCTGCCGCGACTGCGATTTCTCGGCGCGTTTGCGTCGCCGGTCCTGTTCGCCATCGGCGTGTTCGCCTTGATGCCCGCGCTTGACCCGCCACGCGGGCCGCAGCCGGAATTTTCCGGCGTGCTGACCAGTCTGCATGCCGCGACGATCATGCTCGCGTATGGCGCCTTCGGGTTGGGCGCGGTGGCGGCGGGAATGTTTTTGACGCAACAGCACGATTTGAAATTCCACAAGCTCCGCGCCGTGCTGTCGCTGTTGCCGCCCATTCAACGGCTCGAAATCGTCGCCAGCCGGCTCGTGTTGGCCGGGCTGGTTCTTTTTACCATCGGACTTGGGGTGGGCGGACATTTGCCCCGGCCCGAAGGCGTCAGCTATTGGCAGGATTCAAAAGTGGTCTGGTCCATCCTGATGTGGCTGGTTTATCTGGCCTTGCTGGTGTGGCACCGGATATTTCCGCAATCCAGCCGCCGTTTTGCAACCGGCGTCATCGCCGCGTTCGCATTCCTGCTCCTCACCTTTTGGGGCACGAACCTGCTCTCGACCCTCCATCATCCATGAGAACAATGTGGCAAGTGACATGTGACACGTGGCATGAAACAAATTCGTGCTGGCAGTATCTTGTCACATGTCACCTGTCACGTGTCACCTGCTGCGCATGAATGTCGTTGTCATCGGCCTGAGCCACCATTCGTCGCCCGTTGAACTGCGGGAACGGTTTGTCTTTGCCGAGGCGAAAATTCCCGATGCGCTCAAATCGCTGCGCGAATCCGGCATCGCGGACGAAGCCGTGATTCTCTCGACGTGCAACCGGGTGGAAATTTACGCTGCGACTTCGCTCGAACCCGCCCGGGCGTTTGCGGAATTGAAGAATTTTCTGACTGCTTTCCACGGTTTCACCAAGACAGGCGAAGCGCAAACTGACATCCGTGCGCAATATTCTTCTCCCTCTCCTCGACGAGGAGAGGGCAGGGGCGAGGAGGCCGTTTTCTCAAGTTTGGATCCCCGCACCCCGGCCCTCTCCCCGCTTGGGCGGGGCGAGGGAGTTGAACCGGACAATTCGGGCGTGGCAGAGCTCCGCCCTCCGAAAGCCGCGCTCAACAACGAACTCTACACGCTCGCCGAACCGCAGAGCCTGCAGCACCTGTTCAAAGTCGCGTGCGGCCTGGATTCGATGGTGCTCGGCGAAACCGAAATTCTCGGCCAGATCAAAAAGGCTTATGCGCTCGCCTATCGCCATGGCCACACCGGCGCGCGTTTGAACAAGGCGTTTCAACGCGCGTTTCACGTTGCCAAACATATTCGCACCGAGACGAACATCCAGCGCGGCAGCGTGTCCGTGGCATCGGTCGCGGTCGAGTTGGCGGAGAAAATTTTCAGTTCGCTCGCCGCCCGCGAAGTGCTCGTCATCGGCGCCGGCGAAACGAGTGAAAAAACCGCGCGCGCTTTGCTCTCGCGCGGCGTGCGGAGCATCGTTGTTGCCAACCGTTCTTATGACCGTGCAGTGGCATTGGCCAATGAATTTGGCGGACGCGCCGTGCAGTTCGACGATTGGGCAGGGGAATTTCAGAAGATAGACATCGCCATCAGCAGCACGTCCGCGCCGCATCACATTCTTGACCGCGCCAAACTTGAGCCGTTGATGAAGGCGCGCCAGCAACGGCCGCTGCTGCTCATTGACATCGCCGTGCCGCGCGACATTGACCCGGAAGTAAATTTTCTGGAGAACGTCTATCTTTACAACATTGACGACCTCCAGGCCATTGCCGACGACTATCTGCGCTTGCGGAAGGAAGAAATTGCGCGGTGCGAACAAATCATAACTGAGAAGGTGAAAACATTGCTTGAGACGCGGGCAACCATGAGTTTGCCGTTCGATTTACGTCCAACACCATCCTTGAACAAACCGTGAGCATGAATTTAACGCAGAGACGCGGAGATCGCGGAGAAACGCAAAGAGGATTTTCTCCGCGAACCTCCGCGTCCTTTGCGTCTCTGCGTTGAAACCATGGCTTCTGAACGACCCATCATCATTTGCACCCGCGGCAGTGCGCTCGCGCTCGCGCAGGCGAACCTGATCGCCGCGCAATGCCGCGAAACGTTTCCCCGGCTGCGCTTCGAGTTGAAAATCATCAAGACCACCGGCGACAAATTGCAAAAGGCCTCCATGCCAAAAGTCGGTGAAAGTTTGCCGAAAGGCCTGTTCACCAAGGAACTTGAGGTCGCACTCGTCAAAGGCCGGGCCGACTTGGCCGTGCATAGTCTGAAGGATTTGCCGACCGATCTGCCCGCCGGGTTGATTCTCGCCGCCACGCCCAAACGCGCCGACGTCCGCGACGTGCTGATTTACCGCGATGCGGAGTATCTCTCTCAACGCTCAACCCTCAACCTTCAACCCGTTGACTGGGTGCCAGGCCAGGACGCACTACGAGGCTTCAAACCGCATTTAAAACCAAAGGATTTTCCGAAAGGCGCGACCATTGCCACCAGCAGCACGCGACGCAAGGAACAATTGCTCGCGGCCCGGCCCGATTTCAACGTGGTCGAAATCCGCGGCAACGTCACCACGCGAATGCAAAAGGTCGCCGAGCGCGGTGAACTGGACGCGACGGTGCTCGCGCTGGCCGGTCTGACGCGGCTGAATTTTTGCGTCACGCCCGAAGGCAAACTCGAAGGTGACGCCGTCCCGGACGGTTTGCTGGCGACGGTCCTGGACGTGGACGTGATGTTGCCGTGCGTAGGGCAGGGGGCCATCGGCATCGAAATTCGCGCGGACGACGAACGCATCGCCAAAATTTGCGAGCGGCTAAACCATTTCAACACGTTTCAATGCGTGACGGCGGAGCGCGCATTTCTGCGCGCGATGGGCGGCGGCTGCCAGAGTCCGGTGGCCGCCTACGCCGAAATCAACGGCAGCCGGATGGAAATGCGCGCGGTGTCGTTCCGTGATGGTCCGGCCAGGTGCGCCGATGGAAAACGACCGGTAGCCGAAGCGGCGGCGTTGGGCGAACAGCTTGCGGCGGAGTTGAAATGAAGTGACAAAAGAGAAAGTCAGAAATACAACGGCTTTATGACACCACGCGAGTGGAAAAACTTTGCGATTGACTTGATTGACGGCTTGGAGCGGCAATTATGCTCTTCCGCGCCGAAGACAGCTAGATTGCCGTTGGCAGAGCTTCGGGAGTGCGCAAGCAAGGCCACCACTGTAAAGGCGCGCAAGTCGTGCGAGCAAAGGTTGGACAAGCTCGTTGAAAGCACGCCTTTCTTCAGGGCGGCAGCTCGGCGTCATGTCGGCGAGCGCGCAGACATCGCAATTGACGGAATTGAGCGGTCGTTGGAGGGGATGATCAAACTTGCACGAGTGCGAGGTGACAAAAAGGCTGAGAGACGAATCGCCAAGATTCTTGCTGATTTCCGGAAGAATCGACGCAAACCCATCTACAAACCTATCAAAAAAAGATAGGCTACATATGCCTCTGGGAAAAGCGGCG
>DLMG01000426.1:0-3959 GCA_002479245.1 Verrucomicrobia subdivision 3 bacterium UBA7542
CCGCCGACCCAATCGTGGAGCTTTTCCGCGGCCGGATCGTAGAAAAGTCCGTTCACGGTGAAATCGCGCCGCTGCGCATCGGCTTGGGCGTCACCGAACGTGACCTGCTCCGGATGCCGGCCGTCGCGATAATCCGCCTCGGCGCGAAACGTGGCGACCTGGAATGACCGACCGTTTTCAACGACGACCATCACACCGAATTTGCGTCCGACGGCGACGGTGCGTTTGAACAGTTTTTCGACCTGCTCCGGCCGCGCGGACGTGGCGATGTCGTAATCGCCCGGCTCGCGTCCGAGCAAAAAATCGCGCACGCAGCCGCCGACCCAGAACGCGCTGAAACCGGCGGATTGGAGACGGCGGACGATTTCAACGGCAGTGGCACGCAACGGCTTGTCAGTCATTTGTGCTTACGATTTACGATTTACGCGGTGGTTTGGCAAAGCAGAAGATTCGGCGGCTTCAAACACCTGTAGGCTGTAGGCGCCGAGGTGACGAGGCGGGAGCGATTCACCCAGCCATCCGCCTCCTTACGTCGGCGGCTACGAACCCGCCTGCTTCGCACACGGCGCAAGAACGGCATCGGTCATGCCGTGAATGATTTTTTTATCTGCCGGATTGATTGTCGCCAGCACCCCGCCAAGTTGCGGTCGCGCCGCGTCGCCCTCGCCGGAAACAAAATAATACGGACACAACCGCACCCGGCCCTTCATCGGTACAACTTCGTTCTTCGCGAAGTCAAACCACTGCGCTTCGACGAGCGCGGGCTTGTGATAACGCTGGAGAATGCGCGGCGACTGCTCAAAGTGTTGAATGGCATCGTCCACCGCCTTTGCCCATTCCTCCTGCGACAAATCGCTGCCGAGAAAAACGCCGCGCGCGCCCCAGGCGTGCTCGGAAAAGCCGGAGACTTTCAAAATCAACTCGCGCTCCTTTTGCGACAGGGTTTTAAGCTGCTGCCAGTCCGTCAGATTTAATTCGGGAATCACCGCCTGCGGCGGCAACGGCGAGGGATCAACGATCCACGTGTAGGGAACCAGTTTTTTTAAGCGTGCCAAAAAGCCTTCGCCCAATTCCTGCCGCCAGAAGTCGTGCAGATTGCGATTCCATAAGAGCGCGAAGAGCATTTTCTCCTCGAATACCGGCTTGGGCGGCGGCGTGAGGCGGATGCGTTTTTCGGCGGCCAGTTCAAAAATCTTTTTTGAATTCGGCACATTCGGCAAATCGAACAATTCAAAAAACCGGTACACCGCGTCGCCGTCGGCGAAATCGTTGAAACGTGAATCGTGAACCGTGAATCGTGAGCCAAGTTGTTCGCACAACCAGGCCATCTCCGGCCGATATGTAGCCGCTTCTTCCGAAACGATGATGTGAACTGTTTTGACATCGCCGAAAATGGATTCAAACCCCCGCAACATTCCGTCCGCACCGCCGATTAACGTGCTGTCGGCATCCTGCCGGCAGTTCTGATCTTGATTTGAGATCTGCCGGCAAGATGCCGGCAGCACATTTGAATACGTTTTCCCCAACCACGCCGTCAGGCCGATGCCACCGGGCACGGAATCGAGTTCGGTGATGCTGATGCCGGTTTCCGTCAGCAAAATGTCGGGGCGGATGACGCGCGGCACGTCGTTTTTGAACGCGGGCGAACGCTGGAGCGCGATGAGTTCCGCCGGCTTGCCGAGGTCGAGCCAGCGGGCAATCCAGTCCGGCTGTTTGCCGTCAACACTTTTGCGGTAAAGCAAATTGACCGCCCGATAAAACTGCAGCAGCACACGGCCCAGCGATTCAATTTCCTTCGCCAGTTCCGCGCCGAGCGGGAACGGCAGGGGCGAGATGCGCCACACAAGTCCGGCAAAAAGTCCATTCGCAGGAATTTGTTCGCGGACGAAGCGAGCAGCGGTTTCAGGATTTGTTGGAGGCACAAGTGAAAATCAATTTTTCGTCTTTGTAATTTCAATAACTTCAAGAGTCCGGTTGGTTGAAATCAGTTCCAAACCTAATTGTTCCCGAACCGCTTTGATAACTTTGTCGGGGTCGGGATTTGAATCGGAGTTTAATTCCGAGTTTGCCATTTGCCATTTGACATCCACCGACCAAAGACCGGCCAGGCCCGTTTCGTTGATGATTGGTTTATCAAGGGAAAGTTCCATGAAAGAAACGATGTCATCCATTTTAGTCCCGTTGAGATAAAACCCGCCGGGTCTTTGGCCGCCACCGCCCCGGCGCTGAACTTGTTTGATGCCGGGAGCCTTGGTCGAACAAACGGTCATGACATAAACTTTCACGTTTTGTTTTTTCGTTTGGACCTCAATTCCAAAATTCGTTTCGAGTTTTTTGGCGAATTGTTGTTTCAATTCCGGCATTTTCTTTTGGGGCGCAATGGCGGAAATATCATAAAGTCCCTCGGGCAATTTGGTTTTTGCGAAAACCAATTTCGGGCTGATGTCGAAAAATGCCGGAATGACATCTTCCAAAGATGCTTTCCCGGCTTCAAAATCAGGAAAAGATTTCGACCAATCCCATCCGCGACGACCAAATGGACCTCTGTCAGGCTTTGGATATGGACCTTTGATCGAAACTCCAATCTTCGTTGGAGCCGGATTGGTGACGGCAACGACATGATTAGTAACAGCAACAGCATTTCGGTCGTCCGGCGAAGGTAATCGTGGCGATGGCAAGCCGGATGGTTTTCCGGCCAATATTTCTTCCAAGTTTTTTGCTTCAAGTGTGGCTGGATGAGTAATGGCGGCGATTTTTCCCGACGCATCCACGATTACAGTGTGAGGAATGCCATGCACATCAAAAGCCGTTCTGGTTGGATTCAAAAGTCCGTCCAAAACCACCCAGCTCTTGATCGGTTTTTGTTTCAAAAAATTTTTAAGATAATCTCCGTTGTCGTCTGAAATCGAAATGAAAACCACCCGGTTGCTAAATTGCCCGACCAAATCATTCAGATGAGGAATGGCTTCAATGCACGGCGCGCAAGCCGTGTTCCAAAATTCCAGCACGACGACCTTGCCTTTGAGTTTGTCCCAACTTATTTCAGTTGTTGACGGCCCTTGAACTGTTTCACTCAAAATCAGTGGCGGTGGCGCATCTCCAATTTTCGGACCATTTTTTCCAGCCAAAGCAAAGGAATTATTTTTGAAAAATCCACAGATGCATAACGCGCAGACAATTTTTTGAAAAAATTTCATGCCTCAGGCTCTAATTTGTCCGTTGCCGATTCCAATCCATTTGCAACTCGTGAACTCATCCAAACCCATCGGGACCCACGCCGGTTGACTCGGGACTGGCGCCGTTTTCCCCCAGGATTTGAATGCTCCACATGGCCGGACGATAGAACATCCGGGACGGCCTGTCAAAAGACCTGGCGATGGGATTGGCGGAGCTGATTTCCGCTACGGCGATTTATAAAGACCGCGGTAAAACATTTTTGCCGAGTTGGTCGTGGCGACCAGGTAGGGGAAGGAATTGCTGGAAAGCGTGTTGGTGCTGACGGCCCCCCAGTGAACGAGGTCCGTGGAAGATTGTAGAATATAAGTCAGCCCCGCTTGTCCATTGAGCCAAAGCGGCAGTTGATAGGCTGAGTTCTGGGTGCCCACTTGCAAATTGAAAGCGTTCAAGGCAGGCAAAACATAAAGCGTGATGCTCTGAGCCGGAACCATATCGCTGAGGACTTTGTTCGTGAGGGTGATGTTTGCAAGCTGGTTAATGACGGCGGCGGAGGTTAGTTGCCAGCGTTGGACTGTCCCCATGGCGTTGAAGTTGGTGATGTTGGCTGTTATGGGCGTTGCATTGTTGAGGTCCTTGTTGATGACCATGAACGTCATCGCCCCGTCGCTGGTTCGCACGGCGCCAAAGGCGGACAGGTTGTCGGGGTTGGGCACGACTGTAAGAATGCTCGTGTCACCGAAGGTGGATTTGTTGCCATCGTAATTGCGGTACATCTTCATGGC
>DLMG01000426.1:4012-12166 GCA_002479245.1 Verrucomicrobia subdivision 3 bacterium UBA7542
TAATTGCGGTACATCTTCATGGCCAGATAGGTGGGGGTGCTCGGGTCAGGCGTCGTCCAGCGCGTCGCCAAGTCAAGGCCTTGACTTCCAAAAATGCCAAGAATATCCGCTTGGGCGGTAGCGCCATTGATGTAAGGTTCGGCTCCCCAGTTGTATTCGGTGATGCCGATCTTCGTGCCGGGATAATTGGTCGTAACCCAGCTCCGCATCCGGGGAATGAGCGCGATGACGCTGTTGATCCAGCTCGGATCCACGTAATTGGTGTCCCAGAACTGGCGGGTGGATTGGTTGCGCAACAACTCCGTCGTGGAGTCAACCGCGTTTCCACTGACGCTGCCTTCCTGCGGGTAACAATGGTACGTGAAATAGTCCAACAGCCGCTGCTGGTTGGTGGTGTTGTAATTTTGAAATTGTCTCAAGAGCCAAGGGCCGTAATCCCAGCCGCCGTTCGCTTTGCGATCCGGATAATCGGCGGGATTGTAATCTCCGTGCTGGCCGGACCATTGCTGGTCGTAGCCACTGTAAAAATAGCCGTTCCAGCCCCATTCCTCCGGCCCGCAAACCAGCGCGTTGGGGTCGTTGGATTTTACCATGCTGGCGTAGGTGACCATATCGGTCCAGATTTCCAGCATCGTCGGCCCCACCGGATGAATATCCTGATGCGTCGAGAACCAGATGCTGTGCTCGTTATCCATGATATAATAACGCACGCCGCCATTGGTGGATGAACCCCAATTGCTGATCAGATGTTGCACATAACCCTGTTGAAAAACGGAATTGGTTTGGAAATTGGCGTCATTGGGATTGTTCCAGGTAATCGGGGTATTATTGGTGACGCTGATGCCGTTGCCGGCATCGGGCATCCACTCTGAGTCGTTGCCGGTTTGCGGGCCGTATTTGGCAATGGAATAACTGGCGAGTTTGCTCCGGCCCGTTCCCAGCTTGGGCGACCAGCCGATCATGGGAATCGTGATCAAGGGCTGTGCGCCACCAGCTTCGCTGTTGGCGACAAACGCATCTGCCGTGGCTCCAGGCGTGGCGTTCCCATCATCAATGCTTTCGAAATACCAGTCGGCGGCGTGATTATGCGCGTTGAGCTGCCAGTTATAGCGCGTCTCGGCGTTGCCCCCGGAACGGTTCATGGTGAAATTCAAATCCGCCAGTTGATTCGATGTTGCGAACGCCACGCCGTAAATCAAAGGGCTGATTTGGTTCCGGTTGGCCTGCGCGTTGATTGAAATGGAAACCGGCGAATTGGTACCGGCAATGACGACATTGGTCACCAGAGAAATGTCGTCCACATAAAACGTCGGAATGGTCGAACTACCTTCGGCCTGAATCCAAAAGCCGGTGAAATTTGCCTGGTTGGCCACACCGAGTGCGGACATGGACAAAGTGACCTGCCGCCATAAGTTTGTAGGCAGTGGCCCGATTTGAACGCCTGGTGTTTGTGCAGTGCCGCCCAAAATGCCTTGAACTTGCACCGCTTGGCCGCCCGTTCCGCCGTTTATCCAAAAAGTCAGGTTGGTAAAGCCGCTGGTATTCATTGCCGAAATATTCAAGTAAAGGGCCTGCCAGTTACCGGGAGTGTTGCTCGCTGTCACACTGATGGAATAAGAGCCGCTATGCACCGGCGAAGTGTTGGCCAGGTTTACGGTGGCCCAACTCCAATTTGCCCAGCCATTTTCCAGCGCGTCGTCATAAATGATCTGGTCGGCGCGCGCTGTCAGTTGAAGTGCCAAAGCCGCCAGCAGCCAGCAAGACCATTGACAAAGTGCTCGGCTCGTCAAAAGAGGGATTTTCATAAATAGTTTATAATACTACACCAGAAATCATGCCAGCGCATCTTTTTAGGTGTAAACAATAAAGAGGACAAGAATCCGGTTGTGCGGCTGGCGACCTGATTTAAAAACCTAAAAAACCCCGAAAAATCGGCATTTGATAATTCAGGTCCGCACCTGGCCGGTGCCGATGCCGATCCACTTGTAGCTGGTCAATTCCTCCAGGCCCATCGGACCGCGGGCGCCGATTTTGTCGGTGCTGATGCCGATTTCCGCGCCCATCCCGAATTCGCCGCCGTCGGTGAACCGCGTCGAGGCGTTCCAATACACCGCCGCGGAATCCACCTCGGCGAGGAATTGTTTCGCGTGCGCCTCATTCCTGGTGACGATGCTGTCCGAATGCGCCGAGCCATAGTGGTTGATGTGGTCAATCGCCGCTTTCACGCCGTCCACGACCCGCACATTCAGGATGTAGTCGTTGTATTCGGTGTAAAAATCCTGCTCGGCGGCCAGCCTGATTTTCGATTTTCGATTTTCGATTTTCGATTTCAAAAGTGCGAGCGCGTTTTCATCGCAACGCAACTCCACGTGCTTCTCATCCAGTCGCTGGGAGATTTGAGGAAGAAATTGGGCGGCAATCGCCCTGTCCACGAGCAGCGTTTCCATCGCGTTGCACACGGCCGGGCGCTGGACCTTCGCGTTCAACGCGATTTCCCCGGCCATTTTCAAATCCGCGTCGGCGTCCACAAAAACGTGGCAGACACCCTTGTAATGTTTGATGACCGGCACTTTGGAGCACTCGGCCACGGTGCGAATCAAACCTTCGCCACCGCGGGGCATGCACAGGTCAATGTATTGCGTGAGCGAAAGCAAAATGGGAATCGCCTCACGATCGGCCACGGGCACGATCTGGATCGCGTGTTCGGGAAATTTCGCGAGCGCCTGTTTCCCCGCCTCAATCATGATTCGCGCGATGGTTTGATTTGAGTTCAACGCCTCCTTGCCGCCGCGCAGAATCGTGGCGTTGCCGGATTTGAAGCACAGGCTCGCCGCGTCCGCTGTCACATTGGGACGTGACTCATAAATGATGACCACCACGCCGATGGGCGTGGAAATTTTTTTGAGCTTCAAGCCGTTGGGCCGGACGCGTTCGTTCAGAATTCTTCCCACCGGATCCGCCAGCGCCGCCACTTCGCGCAAACCTTTCGCCATCGCAGTGATGCGTTTGTCGTCGAGCTTGAGGCGGTCGAGCATGGCCGATGAGAGGCCGGACTTCGCGGCGGCATCCAGGTCGGGCGCGTTGGCCGATTTGATGGCGTCGGCGTTTTTTTCGAGCGCAGCCGCCATTGCGAGCAAACACGAATTTTTCTCCGCCGTCGTGAGTTGGGCGAGTTCGCGCGACGCCACCCTGGCCTGTCGGGCCAGTCGCGTCATCTGCTCATTCAAAGTCATGCGGCAAGAAGGTAAGCCAAAAAGCCAAAGTGAAAAGTGCGAAGTTTCCAGCGCCCTTCGCAACCCGTGGTCGTTCTTCCTTCACCAAGGGTTCGGCAAACCGGTCCGATTGATTCTGCAATTATTGCTAAGTTGTTACCAAAAAATGTGGAGCACATTTCGATCCGGATGTGGATAGTCATAACATGATTGCTGACAGTCAATTAGCGGAACGCCACGTTGAACAAACGCTGTCTTCGTCATCTGCCAGCACCCTGCGGATTGCATGGCATGAGGTTGGTTCTCCGGCTCGAATCATCGCGAAATTGCGCGCCGCAATTGAAGCCCGGGCGCCGGTTGGTTATGAGGATGAAACCGGTTTCCATTACAGCCGGAAAGCGTCCGATTGGTTCTTTTCAATTTAAGGTTTGCTGCGCAAACGGTTTTTTGATGCGCGGTGGAGACCTTGCGGGTTTTGGATTTTGATTCGGGCGGACAGTCGTTTTTTCAGCGGGATTCTTCATCCCCACCTCCTTGGCGGCTGTCGCCCGAATCGGTTTTTCTGCCTGTATGCTTGGTCAAAAGCGCCACGTCACCGCCGCGTGGACGCGATAATCAGGTACGAGTTGGTCACCGGTGCTGGCAATATTTACAGGCGAATCTGCGCTGATTTGCACCTCTGGCGTGGGAAAATGCCTAAAACATAAAGCTCAGACTCACCTTGAACAGCACCGGCGCGGCCAATTGATTGCCGGTGAAGTTTTGATAAACGGGAAATTCGGCGTCCGCGTAAATTTTCACCGGATGAATGTGAAATTCGACTCCCGGTGAAAGCATGATGCGCTGGTAGCCGGAGTTGTCGGAATCGGCGGCGGCACCGCTGTCACTGGTCCGTTCGGAAAAAATCACCTGCGCCAGCGGTGAAATCTTCACGCGACCGAGCGAGAACCCCTTGTAATCAATTCCCGCCGCCGTATCGAGTTCGATGCCCGGACGATATTCATCTTGAATCAGCACCGGCACATCCAGTTGCAATTGCGCAAACCAGTCCCACCACTGGTCCTTGGTCAGATTGCCGCGATAAAAACCGCCCAGGAGAATGTCGGTGCTCCCGGTTCCGATTTGAGTGTCCCGATCAACGATGGCAGGATTGTAATTATCATTGCCGGTCGGCAGTTTGACACCGAAAGTCACACCGGCAGACAAGTCCGCCATGAATCCGGTGTAAATGCCCTCAACTCGAATGTCGCCGAGACTGCCCCAGCTGGTTGATACGATGTTGCCCATGTCGTCCTTTGTCTTGAAGTAACGATAGTCAAACGGCACTTGGACCTGCAGCCCCCAACTGGAGTTGAACATATACTGAAGACCAGCCGTGACGAAGTCCGTCCGGATTTCCTTGTCGTCATTGTTCGCCGCCGGCGCTTGCGACGTGCCGCTCCAATTGCGATTCTGATCCTGATAGTCATATTGAAGGAAAGCCATTCCGCCTTCGCCGCCGGGAAACATTGAACTTGTGCCTACGTCAAAAACGCCGCAGCCGCACGCGCACGCATGAACCACGCCGGGCGCGAGTATTCCGGCCAACAAACCACAACTTACTTTTACCGTTGCTGCCGAATTAAATTTATTTTTCATCTTCAAATTTCAAATTTCCTTGGAAACAATCATTCGTTCTACATTGGTTGCTACTTCTAATCGGCAGTTAGCGATCAGCAATCCACACTAGCGTGCCGGCCGGCAGTTTGTCGAAGAGCGGAATCAAATCATCGGCGGCAAGGTGGATGCAGCCGCACGACATGGGCCGGCCAATCGTCGTCTCGTCGCCGGTGCCATGGAAATAAATGTACCGCGCGTGGGAATCCACGTTGCCGCCGCGGTTGAAGCCGGGTTCGAGTCCTTCCAACCAGAGAATGCGCGTGGTGATTTTTGCGTCCGGCATCCCCTGCCAGGTGTAGCCCATGGGCTGGCGACCCTTGAAAACCGTTCCCGCCGGCCAGCCGCCGCCGATTTTTTCCACGACGCGATGCAATCCGAGCGGCGTGCCGTTCGAGCCGGCGACCTGGCTGATGCCAAAGCGGGAAGTGGAACAGCGAAATTTTTTAACGCAACTCCGCTGGCGCGCGAGCGGGAGACGCAAAGACGCAAAGTTTTTTTCAAAAAGTGAAACGGTTTGGTTTGCGACGCTGACAACGAGAACAAAACGCGTTGGAACAATGCCGTGCTTCTTACAGGAGCCGAAAAGAACTTGTAATTCTTGGTATTGCATTGTTTTCAGGCGTGAAGAATGGTTACGTCCGTCCCGCGTATTCCGCTATCGAATGAAACAATTTGCAAATTGCGAATCGAGGCAAAAGCGGAGAGGTATGCATCTGTCCAGGTATTTGTTGCCGCTGTCCCGCCTTGCGTGAGCCGCCGCCATCCATCTTCGATGCCTGATGGCTCATGAAAAAAAGTGACGCGCTGGTCTTTGGAAAGAGTTTGATAAACCTGCCATGCTTCTTTTTGCGTCACCACGTCCACGCCCATGACGTGACGATTGGTGATGAGCCGGAGAAAACCCATTTGTGTGACACGGCAAAATGCCGCGCCGCCCGGCTCAATTTCCACAAACCAATTTTTCGCCGTCTCGTGATGAACGTGGCGGTCGGATGCCAGCGCGATCCAAACGTTGATGTCAGGCAAGCAGGTTTTCAATTTCGGCGTTGGTGAGCGAAAGTGATTTAGGTTTCCTGGACTTGATGAGCGGAAGTTTCACGCGGAAAGAGCTGGCTGGAACTTCAACGGAAATTTCCTTTTCAATCGCCGACTGGACAAATTCCTTCAACGTCTCGCCACGCAAAGCCGCCTTCGACTTCACCTGACGGAACAAATCATTGGGCAAATCAATCGTCGTTCGCATAAAAGCATATTCGCATAAAAGCGGTTAAATAGCAAGGGAAATGAGTCGGCCCCGAAACGGCAAATGGAACAGCGGAATTTTTTGACGAATTGAAATTCCCCCGTACCGGCTCTCGGCAGAGAGCCGGAAAATGCGGCGGTCTGCCGACCGCCGCTACGCAAAGAGGTTTTTCCAAAAAGCGAAACGGTTTGGTTTGCGACGCTTACGATGAGAACAAATCGGGTTGAAGGGACGCCTTGTTTTTCACAGGCGCAAAAAAAATCAGATGAACAGTTCTCAAATTTTGACATTCTAAAACTCCACAATCAAATGGATGATGATTTCAAAACGATCCGAGTCACCATTCAAGCCGACGGGAATGCCGACGCTGGCTTCCACGTCACCGGGCAGTTTCCAAATCAAACCGGGCGTCAAATACATTTGATTTTCGTTGCCGTGATTGTTCCATCGGTTGTTGTCCCAATTAAACTCCATCGAGATTGCGCCACGTGAAAACGGAACGAAAAACCCCGCGTTCCAATCCAACCCATCAGCGGCGGGTTCTCTTTCATCGGGATCAGAGGGGGTTTTCACCCGCTGCACAAGGTTGAATGCCACTTCGGTAAAAAACTGCGTGTCATGAAGCCATGGGAAATCCCGCGCCACAATCACGGCTGGCTTGTATTCGATGAATCCCTCCGACAAATTCTTGTTCACGTCGCCCAATGGAAATTCAATGGAAAAACGCGGCGCAACATGAAATAAAGAGCCGCCGACATTGAGAAAACTATATTGAGTTCCCAGCTCCAAATCGCCCACGCCGCAGGTTGTGGAACCGCCCGTGGGATTGCTTTGAACAAATGCGTTCCATTCCGCTTCCGCCTGCCACCGGGAAGTGAGACCGTATTCCATGGAAAGGGGAACCGTCCAGGTATCACCGCCTGCGGCGCGTTGAAAAGTTGGAGCCAATTCAAACTGAAATTCTCCTTTTGCTTCTGGATAGATCACATCCGTTTTGAAAAGTTCTTCGATGGGTCTTGTGAATTTATTCGTTGATTCGTCCGCACAGGCGCAAGAAACCGAAAATAAAATTATGAATAATTGCAACCATTCCAAATGTGATAATTTGGCCAGAAACATTTATTTCAACTTCTTCACGAGCACCTTGGAATTTCTTCCGCTTTGCTCGTATTTTTCGCGGCGGGCGGGCGGCAAATCGTCGGGCGTGCCTTCACCGAAGCCGCCTTTGGATTGAAAATATGTGAACGCCTGCGTCGAGAGCGTGATGAGTTCGCCCAGGCTCATTTCGCGCGCTTTGTTTTCCACAAACTGGATCAGCTTCCGCCCGATGCCCTGGTTTTCAAACGACGGGTTGACATAAAGACACGCCAGCTCGCCCTTTTTCTGCTCGGGGTAAACATGCAGCGCCACGCACGCGACCGGATTTTTGTCAATTTCGAAGAGGTAATAATCACCCAGGCTTTTCTCGATGCTCGCCCGTGTGCGTTTGACCAGTTCATCCGCCTCGACCGACGCCTTCGTCAGCATTTGGATGGCCCGGATGTCCTTTTTCTTCGCGGGCCGGATTTGCTGATATTCATTCGCGTAAATGAGCGTGCCGATGCCATCATTGGAAAAAACTTCCGCGAGCAGTCCCTCGTCCACCTTGCCATTGATGATGTGGACGCGCGGAATTCCGGCCAGGCAGGCAAGCGCGGCGTGCTGCGCCTTCGAGAGCGTTTCAGGCGAAAACCCGGCGCTGTTTTGTTGCAGCAGGTTTTGCAAATCCGCCACGAGCATCTGGCGGATGAGCTGGCCGTTGTAACGCAAGCCGTCCTGCGAGGTGATGAAAATCAATTTGATGGCCTTGAGCGCGTCGGCCACGGCCACCGCCACGCCGTCGGAATTCACCCGATAGGTCTTGCCATCGCCGTCAAACCCGAGCGGCGGAATGACCGGCACCACGCCTTGCGTAAGCAGCGACTGGAGCATTTCCACGTCCACACGTTCGACCTTGCCAGTGAACAAATGGTCCACACCATGAATAATGCCCATCGGATG
>DLMG01000395.1:0-8747 GCA_002479245.1 Verrucomicrobia subdivision 3 bacterium UBA7542
GCCGTGGAGCGTGGCGATGCGCTCCGGCTTTTGGAGCAGCACGCCAATCTGCAAGCCGCTGAATTGACGGAAATCCGGCGGCAGAAAGCGAACGCGCACAAGGCCGTGGTCGCTGATTTGCGGGTGGGCGATTTGGAGAATGCTTTCAACCGATTGAACCGGCTCGGCATGTTGCGCGAAATGGATGCCGACAAACGGCATGAAGCATTGGCGACGGATTTTGTCGTCGCCGTAAAAAAGGGCAAATCGGCTTTGGTCATCTCCCCTACTCATGCCGAGGGTGAGCGTGTGACGCTCGAAATCCGCGCGAAATTAAAAACCGCCAAGGAACTCGGCGCTGACGAACGTGAACTTGTTCAACTCAAAAATTTGCAATGGACTCAAGCGCAACGTGCCGATGCCCAAAATTATCAGGCCGGGCAGGTTGCACAGTTCCATCAAAACGCGGCTGGCTTCCGGCGCGGTGAACGGGTTGCGGTGAAAACACGCGGCGCCGGCGGCGTTATCATCGAGCGGCAAAATGGCGAAACAACATTGCTGCCGCTGAATCAGGCGGCGCGTTTCCAAGTTTATGAGTCCCGCGAAATCGTCCTGGCCGCCGGCGATTGGATTCGGATCACCCAAAATGGGTTCACCAAGGACAAACGGCGGCTCAACAACGGTGATTTGAAGCAGATCAAAGGATTCACCGCCGACGGCGACATCAGACTCGTCAACGGCTGGGTGGTTTCCAAAGATTACGGGAATTTGACGCATGGCTATTGCCTCACGTCTTACAGTTCGCAGAGCAAGGGCGTGGACTGCGTGTTCGTGGCGGAAAGTTCCGAATCGTTCCGCGCCGCCGGGCGCGAGCAATTTTATGTCTCGGCCAGCCGTTTCAAGGAATCGCTCACCATTTACACGGACGACAAGAGCCAGTTGCTGGACGCGGTGCGAAAATCCTCGCAACGGCCTTCGGCGTTGGATTTGGTCACGAAGGAAATTTCCGAATCTGCTGATGAAGTATCGGCCAAAAAACCGCTGCGGCCAGTAACCGTTGAAAACGTCCAAAGGCAGATTTCCGAAATACAAAAGTGGGCAAGACTGCAAAAACCGACCGTTCGCCAGTCGCAGTCCAGAGGGATTGGAACATAAAATTGGCGGCCACATGCGGTATGACATATTCCCCCTCTGGCGTGATGTCAGCGGTTGCCGGGGCGAACCGCGTCGCGCGCTTCATTTTGGGATGGACGACCAGGGCAAGCGGCGTTTGAATCTTGCCGTAAAAGAATGAAAAGTATTTCTCCAACTTGTTATCTCTGTGGCAAGCGGCACGATGGAAGATACAACCGTGACCATGTGCCACCAAAACAGTTTTTTGCGAAGAAACTATTGCAAAAACACAACCCCAATTTATTTTGGCTTCCCACTCACGAGTCGTGCAACAAGAGCTATCAGCCCGACGAGGATAATCTTGGGCAATGTTATATGGCTGGTGAGGGTGTCGCGCAGGATTACACAGAAGCGGCCAGATGGTATCGGAAGGCGGCTGAGCAAAATTATGTTCTCTCAATCTGCTTACGAGGGATTGGAAACGGCCATTGTTTCACCCAACGACTTGCGCGCATTGCTCGGCGATACCAACGCTATCGTGACGGTGCGCGGGACTTTGATCGAAACCCCGCACTGGCGCATCACCGAACGCGACGGTCGGCAAACCGAACGCTCGGTCGCACAAGTCCGGGTCACTGCGTTGCGCCGCGACGCAAACTGGCGGCCGGCGGCCGGTTCAATGATCGTAACGACGCCCGGGACGCTCGCCGCCAGTTTTTTCGCCGGTCAGCCGGTTGAAGTCACCGGCGTCATCAGCCGGCCGGCGCCGCCTTTGGCCGAGGGACTTTTTGATTACCGTGATTACCTCCAGACGCGCGGAATTTTTTACCAGCTCAAAACCAGTTCCACGAACGACTGGCAACTGGGCGCGGCGCCGTTGTCCCATCCTCCGTGGACCGACCGGTTTTTGAACTGGTCGCAACGCACGCTGGCACTCGGTCTGCCGGGGGAAGACCAGCCGCTGCGTTTGCTTTGGGCGATGACGCTCGGCTGGCGAACCGCATTGACGGCTGACATCAGCGAACCGTTCCTGCGTGCCGGCACCATGCACCTCTTCGCGATTGACGATAATACGGAACTATTGTCAAGTAAAACGGGCAAAAATTTTCATGCATTTTGATGTTTCGTTTCACCGCACGAAACGCCTTGAACGAGAGGCATTCCTGGTTCACAATCAAAATCGCTTGAACGACATTGAGACAAATGGGGAATGTTAGGTAATTTGTAATTTTCTTATGACAACATCAACAACGCACCCTCAATCAATACAAGGCCATAGCTCGCTTTCTGAAATAATAAATTTTGCCGTTAACTGCCGTGCCACTCATTTTGCTTTTGGAAAACCGAGGAGAGGAATTGAGGGCTTCAAGGAAGTAAACATAGCTCACGATTTATCAGCCGCATTTCGACTGGCAGGATTTTATGTCTTTCCAGAATTTCCGTTAGCCAAAGGAGGTTCAATGGATGGCGTTTTTATTAGAGGAGATGAGGTTGTTGTTTGCGAGTGGAAACAATGTTACGCACGTTCTGCCTGGGAGGTTCCAGGTCAAACAGAACGCATGGTAAATTTTAATTCAATGACTGAATTTCAAATTTATGGATTTCCCGATAAGAATTGGGAAAAAAGATGCCTTTGGGTTTGTGATGCTTGGGATGATGAGACTATTAATTGGTGGTTTGGAAGATCTCCAGTGAAAGACGGTTTTCCGCCTTGTCCCTTTGACGGCAATTGGAATAGGGATGAATACAAATTCCAAAATTTGGGTTGGAATTATTCGTGGATTTGGGCGTATACAAAATAAGATCGCCCGCAATATTTTATGGAAAATAGCAGTTATCCGACAAAGAAAGGCTGGAGGTTTTGGTTGCCCATTGTTTGTTTTGTAATCGGGTTGTTCAGTATTTTTTCAGGATTGGCAGGATGTAATGATCACATAACTGTTCACTTACCAGAAAGGGACATGACCGTTACTGTCCCTGTAGAACCGACGGAGGCTGACAAAAGTGATTCTGTCTGGGGTGGGATAATTTGGTGTGGTGTGTCTTATTATGCGTTTAGAAAATTAAACAGGAAAACAGCATCCATTACTCAAGAAATACCAAATCATGACAATTCCAAAACGGGCCATCCTCAAAATCTCACTGCCCCGCAATCTGCTGAAAACCCCAAACAGTCTGTATCATTTTCCGAATCGAAAATGGCAAATGCTTTGGCCTCTGATGGGGCTTGGGTTGGTGGAACAGTTTTGCTTACTAAAATTCAATTAAGTTTCAAGCCGAACGGCCTCAATTCATTTACTCAAGAGTTGACTGGAATAGGAGATGGAGTGTCATTTTCTATTCCACTTTCAGAGATAAAATCGCTTTCTATTGAAGATGCTCCGTTTACGAAAATTGTTGTCGTAAACACTGATGCCAAAACTTTTAAATTTCGCTGCTATGGAGCAAAAGAGTTTTTGGAAAAAATAAAAACCAACATCAGTGCTCGGAGTTAATTCAAGTATTTAGTTCTTTTCCTCGCTTGCCAGAATCGTCTGGAAAGACAAAAGTAGGTTGGAAGCATTCTCGGATTTAATAGAAATCCCTGGGTGCTTCTCGCTCGTGAAATACTTTTTTTAACCAAATGTCTGCCCTATATCCGCTACTTGCAGGGCAGTTCAAACGATGGATGACTTCATTACCAATGGTTCCGGCTCAATATAATCTGGGTGTCGCCTACGACAACGGGCTAGGGGTCACAGAAACGGCGACTCTGGTGGTTCTGGCGGAATGATTCCGTCCTCCCGAAGCCACCCCAAGAATTCTTTTATTCTCCGGGCTTCTGTTTCCATATCAAACGCCAGATCACGCAGTTTTGCGGGTTCATGTGAGTCGCAAACAGACGAAAATCCCTTGCCTCTTTTGATTTTGTGTTTGGAGCGAGCAAATACTTCAAGGCTGTCCCCAAAAGAGGCACTGGCATAATACGAATTCCTCGTGCGATGCCATACGAAGATTCTACGCTTGGGCGAAACGCTTTCCAGACCATTTTGTCGAGCACGCGCTTCGGTCTTGAGTTGGCGGCGTGCAAGCGACGGGCGGAAGTGGAACGGCATGAGCGAAGCGTGCGCCCGGAGTGATGGCACCAAGCTCAAGACGGAAGCCAACGCGCCTGCGTTTCCCTTCTTCCTCGTCCGCGACGAGCGCGCGTGAAGCCGCAGCGCAACGCGCGTTGGTCGCGGCGGTCCTGCACTTGCATTTTAAGCGGGTTGTGTTAATTGTCAGATTGAGACAGGACGAAAGTCTGGATTCTCTCTTTTGGCTAGAGCCGGCGGAAGCCGGTTCGATGATGCCCCTTAATCCCATAATGGGTCAGGCATATGCCTGCATAGCGAAAGCGCCCCTCAAATGAGGCTTATCTGGCGAGAGTTGACCGCCGGTTTGCGGTCGGCTTGATGACCCCCACTTCCCAATGGCATGGCTTTGCCATGCCTTGGGAGGTCGGTTTTGAATCCTGAAGTGCCGAAAAGTTGTGATGAATTCATTACAACCTTCACTTCGGGTTTTGCATAAAGTTGACGTAAAAAACGAAAGAACAATTATGGAAATAACAAATAGCGCGCCGGATCAAGAGGCCCCGACGATCAAGCAATGCGCGTTCGCCCTGGGGCTTCACGAGTTCAGTTTATTTTCGCGCATCCAAGCTGGTGACATCACCCCTACAAGGCTTCGGTCGGGCATCATGGCCATTCCCGTCAGTGAATTGGAACGGCTCGCAAAATTGCCAATTCATTCGCTGGTCATGCCGCAGGAAAAACCGGCGGCGGTTTTGCCTGACAGCCGTTTGGGCATTAAAAGGGAACATTATTTTTGTAGTTGGATGATACGCGATGGTGAACAGCAGGAATATGTCGTGCCAGGTGATTTTCGCCATTACACCGAAACTGAAGTCAAAGGCTACCGCGCCGCCTTCAGCACCATCGCCGACGAATTTGAATCTCTGACTGGCTTAAAAAAACAATTGGAAAAACCTGCCTCGCCTTCGCTTGAAAAGGAAATTTGCAATTCACAGCTTGGCGTCTGGCAGGTGCGTTCAACGCTGTTGAATCTCGGCCAGAGCGACATTCTGCTTTGCCAGCAGCAAAACGAATTCGCGGTGATTGAACGATTCCGGGATGAATCGCCCTACGCCAAGGCCAACGGCAACGCGGAGATTACGTTGGAAGGGGATGATGCCCGCCAGTTGGCGGCAGCTTTTAATGCCAATACTAAACACACGCTGGAATTTATGGCCAGCAACCAGGTCGCCACGGCGCAGAAGGTGATTTGGGAGCAATTTCCCGATCATCGTCCCGGCCATTTGGTGGCGGCGATTTCGGAGCGTTGCCGACTGGCGGTCACGAATGAGGAAACGATTTCGCAGACGCGCAAGCTGAACCAATCCACTGGCGGCGGAATGAGAATTTAAGGAGGCTGCATGAACCCGGACATGGAACGTTTTTTGAATTTGAAGACTCATCCCGAACGGCTGACGGCGGAAGAGGCGGCGTGGATGCTCGGTTTTTCCGCCCACGAAATTCCAATCCTGATCGCCAAGAATTTGTTGAAGCCGCTGGGACATCCGGCGCACAACGGCCCGAAACATTTTCTGACGGCCGCATTGAAAGATTTGGAGCGTGACGAGAAGTGGCACAGCAAAGCCGCAGATGCCGTCATGGAATACTGGCGTTACAAAAATGGCCGGAAGCCGGACTCGACGGACACCCGGCAACCGTCGCGTCTGCAAACCCAAAATGCCGGTGCGTAAGATTGGTCTGGAAAACAGGCGCGGGCCGGGCATCATCCGCTCGCGCCTCTTCATTTTAGGATGCCGCAGCAAGCTGTTTTTCAGCCATGTGCAAGGGGACTAATTTCTCCTCGTAATTTTCCAGCGATGGGCAAATGGCAACGCCTTCGCGGGCATATTCGCGGTGAACCGCAAGGCTGGCGTGTCCTAACGCACTTTGCGCGAAACGTTCCGGCATTCCACATTGCTTTGCGCGGGACGCCCAAGCGTAGCGGTAGCTGTGCAAACTGACTCCCTCAATTTTCAAAATGCGGCAGCGCCGACGAAATTCAGCCGCGCGATCTTTATCTTTCAATGCGGATATTTTAGGGAATAGCGCGCCTTCGGATGACAGTTTTTTCAAAAGCGATTCCAGTCGCGCGCCGATTTCAAGCATACAGAGTTCGCCGGTTTTCTGCCGGTGATACGACAATAAGTGATTTTTCCAGTCAATGTTTGCCGCCGTCAGATTCGCGCCGTCGGTCTGCGCCGAGCCGATTTCCCACAACAGTTCGTAATAAAGTTTTCGTTCGGCGTTGTTCTCGGCTTGGATAATCCGGTGATGTTCTTCAAACGTGATGGCGCGTCTGTGTTTCTTTTCAATTTTCGGCCAGAGCTTTGGTGGAATGACAGGCGCAAGAATCCAACCCATGCCCAAAGCCAGATTGTGCAGACAGCGCAAAGTATGATGGACGAACACGCCGCCGGATTTAAGCACCATGTAAAAATCCTCTGCCGTTGTTTCCACCAACCGTTTGTTGCGGATGAAATTGAATACCTGGCTTTTGATCGCCCGCTCCCGTCGCAGCCGGGTGCTCTCCTTTTTCACCGCACAAAATTCCTGAATCACGAAAGCCCAAGTGCGTTTCGCCAGTTTCGGATCAGTGCCGACCAAATAGGCTTTGGCAATGGAGATGTTGATGGCCGGTTGCGTGGCCGCGTCATTCTTCGCGCGGACGATTTGTTTCGCTTCCTCTCGGTCACTGGTATGAAGGCTTTCTCGTTTGCCCGTTGTCGAATCGAAACTGAAGAAGATTTCCTTCCGTTTGCAGAGCCAGTATTTTGTTTTCATAGACACCTTTCAGCATAGGTGTCTCCGAAGTTTTTGCTTAACGAGCAGTGAACGGATTGTAACCGGATTCTTTCAGATTACGCGGGAGTTGTTGTTCCGCACGTCAGTTACTACACGTTTCACTACACACTTTCGCTTTTTTTGCAACCTGCCTCCGCAAGCTGTCGTTGTCCACCAACGACTTAATTAAATGGCTCCAGAGGTAGGGCTCGAACCTACAACATCACGGTTAACAGCCGCGCGCTCTACCATTGAGCTACTCTGGAATCCAAAGGGAGTGAATGTTAACAAACCGGCAATCGGCGCGTCAAACCGATTCGTCACGCAGACTGGCAGCGCGGGCAATAAAACGTGCTCCGCCCGGCCTGCCGGATGCGCTTGATCAAACGACCGCAATCCAGACAAGGCCGCCCGGCACGATCATAAACCCGCAACCGCTCCTCGTAATAATCCGGGGCGCCCGCCGCCCGGCCAAAATAAAAAAGTCTGTCCGACCTGCTCCCGCCAAAATTCAACGGCACGGTGCTGCCGCATTCGATGGCTTCAGCCAAAACCTTGCGAATCGCCCGCCAAAGCCGCGTGACTTGTGACCCGGTCAGTCTTCGCGCCGGCAATCGCGGCGGGATGCGGGCGCGAAACAACGCTTCACTCGCGTAGATGTTGCCGATGCCGGCAATGAGCGTTTGATCCAGCAATTTGATTTTGATGGCCTGCCGCGACCGTTTCAGCGACTGCGCGAACGCCGATTTGTCAAAGGCGCCGTCGAGCGGCTCCGGTCCCAGCTTTTTCACGGCGGAAGTGTCCAGCGTCAACCGGCCAAAATAGCGCGTGTCCTCGTAAATCAAATTTTCTCCCCCCAAATCGAGCACCACCGCCGCGTGCCGGGGCGGACGCCTGTTTTTCCGCGCGAGATAAATCCGGCCGGTCATTCCCAGATGTCCGAGCAGCGTCACCGGTTCACCGCCGGTTTTCGCGCGAAGTTGAAACAGCAGATATTTGCCGCGACGCGACAGTCCGGTGAATTTTGCGCCCAGCAGGGTTCGGCGGAAATTGCGAAGCGAAGTCGGTGCCAGCACCTTTGCGCGCCGCACGTTCACACCACAAATGGTTTTGCCGCGAATCAGCGGGCGCAAATGGCGGGCGAGCACTTCGACTTCCGGGAGTTCAGGCATGAATGGGGTGGAATGACGAATGACTAAACCATAATGACTAAAGAATGACGAAACTCAAATGCCCCATGAGCGCGAAGGCACGGTGATTGGTTTCGGCATTTGGCCATTGGGATTTCCTTCGTCATTCGGGCTTCGTTATTAGTCATTGGTTCCTGGCACCGGTGATGAATCCACTGGAAACATCGAAAAACCTGAATTCTTTACTTCCGCTTTTCGCGTCAGCTCGTCACCAGCGTGCCCACTTTTTCACCCATGACCACGCGGCGAAGATTATGCGGCTTGAAGAAATCAAAAACGATGATGGGCATCTTGTTGTCCATGCAGAGCGAGAACGCCGTCGAGTCCATCACCTTGAGCCGCCTTTGCAGCGCTTCGAGATACGTGATTTCCACGAAGCGTTTTGCCTTCAAATTTTTCTTCGGGTCGGAATCGTAAACCCCGTCCACCTTCGTCGCCTTCAAAACCACTTCCGCGCCAATTTCATTGGCGCGCAACGCGGCCGCGGTGTCCGTCGAAAAAAACGGATTGCCCGTGCCGCCGCCGAAGATGACCACGCGGCCCTTTTCCAGGTGCCGCACCGCGCGACGGCGGATGAACGGCTCGGCGA
>DLMG01000395.1:8830-13846 GCA_002479245.1 Verrucomicrobia subdivision 3 bacterium UBA7542
GCGCTTTGCACGCGGGTGGGCGAGCCGAGCTTTTCCAGCGCGTCCTGCAACGCCAGCGCGTTGATAATCGTGGCCAGCATCCCCATGTAATCGCCCGTGGCGCGCTCGATGCCGTGTTCGCTGCCGGACACACCGCGAAAAATGTTCCCGCCGCCGACGACCACGACCACCTGCACGCCGAGTTCGCGCACCTCGCGGATTTGCCCGGCCATGTGGCGCACCGCCTGGGAGCAAATGCCGACGCCGTTTTCGCCGCCGAGCGCCTCGCCGCTGAGCTTGAGCAGAATCCGGGAAAATTTTGGTTTTTTGGCGGTCGTCATAAAACTGGAAGCGCGCGCAGCATCGGGGAAATTTTTAACAGCCGCCGGGTCATCCGTCAAACCAAAGTCGCGATCAAAATAAAAAAAGGCGTCCGGATGGACGCCCCGTTAATTTTGAATTTCCGGTCAGGCACTTTCGCCGACCTGAAACCGCACGAACCGGCGAATGGTGATTTCATCGCCGAGCTGCTTGGCGATCTGCGCCACGTGTTCCTTCACGCTGATCTCGGAGTTGCGCTTCACAAAGCCCTGGTCCACCAGACAGTAGGTCTGGTAAAATTTTTCCAATATGCCCTGCAGGATTTTTTCCATGGCCTGCGCCGGCTTGCCCTTGAGGCGGTCGGATTGCGCGGCGATTTCGCGTTCCTTGGCGATGACGTTCGCCGGCACCTGCTCGCGCGAAACCACGTGCGGATGTCCCGCCGCGATTTGCAGCGTGATGTCCTTGACGAGCTGCTTGAATTCCTCCTTGCCCGTGGTTTCGGCCCTGCCCGCGCCGACTTCGACGAGCACGCCGACCTTCGCGCCGGTGTGAATGTAGCTGGCAACGAGTCCGTTGCCTTTGACCTCCATCCGCGCATGCCGGGCAATTTTGATGTTCTCGCGGATTTTCGCGACGAGCGCCTCGCGTTCGGTTTCCAGACTGGCATTGGCATCGGCGGCCAACCGCTTCGCCGCTTCCTCGCAAAACGCGCGAAACAGTTCGTTGCGCGCGACGAAATCGGACTCGCTGTTCACTTCCACCAGCACGCCGAGCTTTCCGCCGTGCGCGATATATTGGGTGATGGAGCCCTCCTTCGCTTCGCGCACGGATTTCACGGCGGCGGTGGCCCGGCCTTTTTTGCGCAGAATGTCCACGGCGGCGCTGAGGTCGCCCTTCGCCTCGGCCAGCGCCTTTTTGCAATCCATCATGCCCACGCCCGTCATTTCACGAAGCTTGGCAACATCAGCAGCAGTAATTTGAGACATATAAAAAAATCAATTGTTGGTTGAGAGTTGAAGGTTGAGGGCAAACAGATAATGACCCGGGCCGCGGCAAATCAAGCCGTCGCCTGTGGAGCGGCCTCCACCGGAACCGCCGCAACCGGCGCGGCTTCGGCGGGTTGTGCTTCAGCCGGCGCGGCTTCTTCCGCCGCCGGACGGCGTGAACGTTTGGATTCAAACTCCGCCTGCGCCAGCATGATGGTCTGGCCGACCGTGGCCAAAATCATGCGGATGGACCGGATGGCGTCGTCGTTCGCGGCAATGGGAAAATCCACCAGGTCGGGATCGCAATTCGTGTCCACGATGGCAACGAGCGGCAGCTTGAGTTTGCGCGCCTCGGCGACGGCGTTGTGCTCGCGTTTGATGTCCACGACGAACATCGCAGCGGGAATCTTGTCCATCGCGCGAATGCCGTCGAAATATTTGTGCAGCCGGCCGGCTTCGCGGCGGATGACCGCCTGCTCCTGTTTGCCATAATTGGCCAGCGAGCCGTCCGTTTCCATTTTCTCAATTTCCTTCAGCCGCTTGATGGAGGATTTAATCGTGTTGTAATTCGTCAACGTGCCGCCGAGCCAGCGCTCGGTGACAAAAAACTGGCCGCATTCCTTCGCGGTGTCCTTGACGCATTGCTGCGCCTGCTTTTTGGTGCCGACGAACACCACCTTGCCGCCCTTGCGAACCGTTTCCGACAAAAAATCGCACGCGGCTTCGAGTTGCGTGAGCGTCTTGCTGAGGTCAATGATGTGAATGCCGTTGCGCGCATCGAAGATGAACGGCTTCATCTTGGGATTCCAACGCCTCGTCTGGTGTCCGAAATGGACGCCCGATTCCAACAATTCTTTTATGCCAATGCTTAACACAATTTTCCTTTGGTTAAAAATTCGTCCCGCACTGCGGCGACGAACCATCCCGCGGAACACGGGATTGAGTTTGATGTTGTTATGGCCCGCCTTTGCTGCGCTTCCGTCTTCGTCCCGCCTTGCGGGACTTCGACGCGACCGGTCGGCGCGGCAAGCCGCATTCACTCGAACGCGAAAATTAAGGCCGTTTTGCCCCGCCGTTCCCGGCGAAAAGGCTTGTTAGAATATCAAACAAGCACGCGGTGGCAATAGTTTTTTTGTCTGGCGAAAGGAGCGCATCTTGACACCTGCAACAAACTGGCGGCTGGAAGCCGCCTTCACTGGCACGCTGGAAGCGTGCCGCCACAGTGGAGGCAGGCATCCTGCCTGCCAGTGAGCGCGGCTTCCAGCCGCGTGATCCTTTTAACCTGGTGCCGGTGTATAGATGCGCACAAAGCAACGGGGCGCATCTGAATTTTTGAACAGCGGTGGAAATTTCTCATTAGCACCGGGCTTCAGCCCGGTGATGATGGTCGAAAAAAGTCGGAAAGCCGTTTTAACGGCTTCGGCGTGCAGGAAAACCCGTTGAAACGGGTTTTATCCTCGTGACAACTGGTTTCACCCGGCTGAAGCCGGGTGCTAATGAGAGGCCCCCGCGTTTCATTGCACAATTTCGTCTGGACAAACCGTTTCACCAAACGCAGAGTCAAAACAGGAAAATGGATGGGCTGCGAAACAAGCCATCCTTTGACCGGTAGGCATCGTCGCACTATCCATGAGCAAGACGCGAACACTTGAGAAGCTGGCGAAGCTTGTTTTTGCCGTGTCTTCGGAAGCAGAGTTTTTCGCTTACGCCACTTCGCCGCAGATTCGTGATTCCATTGACTGGTCTGGGTTCAAAAGGTCGGCTGAGACGGATTCGAGACCATTTCCGAGTTTGCGTCCGATTCTCGGTCGCATCACCGTGTGTCTCGATGCGTTGCGAACCTGTCGCGCACCGGTTCTATCGAAGAGCACGCCGAGTCGTATTCTTTTCTCCGATGCCAATCCATGTCACACTCATTTTTGCGAACTGAAGAAGGAAGTAGAAGCTTTCAAAAGAGAGTTTCAGAGGCTTTCATTATGAGCCTATTGCTTAGAGAGACGATGCCTAATGCCGCGACAACAGCCACTGCCCCTTGAGTTTCAACCATGTATTATTATACGGCCATTGAGCGATTTGACCGCGACAACGGTGAACGATGGGTGGGTTATACCCGGTGGCTGGGGCGCACCGACCTGACACGCGTCGTCACGCTTGACAGCATCCTCTGTCCCCCGGTCGTTCATGTCGAATCCAGTGAGGACTGGGAGTTCGTTGCGCAAGAGGAGTTCATGCTCGATTTCTTTACCAACCTCGACTTTGTCCTGCGGCGGGTTTCAAGCCATCGTCCCTCGGTGGTGGTTGCCGTCGCCCGGGATCCCTCGTCCGCCGATGTCTCCGATTTCCCGCATCCCGATTTCGAGTTTGCCGGCTTTGATATTGTGGACGCCCAGTTCATCGCCAGCGCGCTTCTCAACGGCTGTAATTTTCCCGAAGCGTTCGATGTCTCGGAGCTTTCATCGGAGTCAGGGCTTATCAAATCGCGGGAGCGAGCCTTCAGGATTCGTGACGCTTTGCACCGGCGCTATCCGAACCGCGACAAAAAGAAATCCCATGTCTGGGCCATCTGGCGTCACACCGGAACCACCGACCGTGGCGCCTGATTTACCGGGGTGCATCTTGACCCCCGCGCCCTTTTTTCTCCCGCTCCTTCTTCTCCCTCGCCTCCCTCAAGGAGGAGAGGGCCGGGGGGAGGAGGCCGATTACAAGCACGAACCCCTCGCCTCCGCCTTCGCCCGGCTTCGGCGCGACTAGCCAGCCCTCGCCCCGTTTGGACGGGGAGAGGGAGTTGTTTCCGTTCGGTGCGTAAGTCAAGCTGCACCCCGCGCCGTTTTTTCGCGCTGGGCGGCTTGTCAAAGGTTCCTGGCTGCATTATCGTCTGACAATGTCGTTGAAGAAATATTTTGCCTTGGCGGTTCTGCTGTTCTGCGGCCTGCGCCCCGCGGGCGCCGACGTGATTCAATTGAAGGATCAAGCCGCCGTCACCGGGAAAATCCTCGCTGAGAAGCCAGATTCCATTGTCGTGGACGTGGGCTACACCGTGCTCGTCGTGCCGCGCAACGTCGTCACCAACATTTCCAAATCCGGCAATGCCGCGCCAACGCCAACGCCAGCCGCATCCAACCTGGTCGTCAGCGTCAACACCCTCCCGCAATTTTTTTATTCGGACAACCGCCCCGCCGCCGCCCGTGACGTGCAGGACCTCGTCAAGCAAATCGGCGAGGCGGTCGTGCAGGTCCGCACCCCCGGAGGCCTGGGTTCGGGATTTTTCATCAACGCGGACGGTTATCTGATCACGAATTTTCACGTCATCGAGGGCGAGACGGAAATCTCCGTTGAAGTGTATCATCAGCACGACGGCCAGCTTGACCGCGAGACCTACAAGCAGGTGAAAATCATCGCCCTCAACAAATTCCACGACCTCGCGCTGCTGAAAATTGAGGACAAGAACGCGCCCAGGTTCAAATACGTCACCCTCGGCAATTCGGACGTGTTGAGCGTCGGTGATTCAGTGTTTGCCATCGGCAGTCCGATGGGATTGGAACGCACCGTGACCTCGGGCATTGTCAGCACCAAAACCCGCCAGCTCGAAGGCGAGCTTTACCTGCAAACCACCGCGCAGATCAATCCCGGCAACAGCGGCGGCCCGCTGTTCAACCTCGGCGGCGAAGTCGTCGGCGTGACGAACATGAAAATCACCTTTGGCGAGGGCCTGGGTTTTGCGATTCCC
>DLMG01000234.1:0-3589 GCA_002479245.1 Verrucomicrobia subdivision 3 bacterium UBA7542
CACCCGCGCCGGCAGCACCCGTTTCACAACCCGTTGTTCTGTCGCCCGCGCCCGACCTGCACGAGCGCGTGCAGCGTGTGCCGCTGGACCGGATTCGTCCGTGTTCGCTGCAACCGCGCAAGGATTTTTCCGCCGAGGCGCTGCGTGAACTGGCCGATTCGATACGCGAACAAGGCATTGTTCAGCCGCTCATTGTGCGTGAGCGCGGCGGTCATTTTGAATTGATCGCGGGAGAACGCCGCTGGCGCGCGGCACAGCTTCTGCAATTGCCCGAAGTGCCCATCATCGTCCGCCAGGCCGACGACCGCGTGGTGCTCGAACTGGCGCTCATCGAAAATTTACAGCGCGAAAATCTCAACGCCATCGAGGAAGCGCACGGTTACGAACAACTGACCGGGCAATTTCAACTCACGCAGGAGGAAATCGCCGCGAAAGTTGGCAAAAGCCGCGCGGTGGTGGCCAATGCGCTGCGACTGCTGAAACTGCCGCAGGTCATCCAGAATTTTGTCCGCGAAGGGCGGCTTTCGGTTGGCCACGCAAAAGTCATTCTCGGTCTTTCTGATGAGAAAAAGCAAAAACTCGCCGCCGAGCGTATCATCAAGCAAGGATTGAACGTCCGGCAGACCGAGGGTCTGGTGGCCAAATTGCAGGCCCGTGATTTGCGCAAGCTCGGGATAAAACCGGAAACGGTTGCCGCACCGGGCACCGATCCGCACGTGACGAACCTGGAGGACCGGTTGCGCGAAAAATTCGGCACCAAGGTCCAACTCCGCTATGCGAAGGGCAAGGGCGTAGTGGAAATTTCCTTTTTCAGCGACGAGGAGTTGGAGAGAATTTTACAAGTCTTGGGAATAACACCGGATTAGAATAGAATAATGGCATTTGCCGCAGGGTGGAGAGATGAGCCAAATGACTAATGACTAAATCCGAATGACGAAAGAATTCCCAATGACAAATCCTGAATGCTCAGCCGGTGGAAATCATTTGGTCATTCGGGCTTCGGGTTTATTTCGTCATTATGGTTTAGTCATTAGTCATTTTTTAGCTTTCGTACCGATGAATCTTGTCACTCATCACCCGTCACCCGCCACCCGTCACTCGCCATGATTTTAGAAGTTGTCAAATACGGCAATCCCGCGCTCCGGCAAAGAGGTGTGCGCATCGAAAAGGTCACGCTGGAGATCAAAAAACTTGTCGCCGACATGCTCGAGACGATGCACGCGAATCATGGCATCGGGCTGGCGGCGCAGCAGGTCGGAAAGGCGCTGCAACTCACGGTCATTGACGTGCGTGAGGCCAAGGACCGTCCGTCCTGGCTGGAATTGGACGGCAAGCCCGCCGCCGTGGATGAATTCATGCCGCTGGTTTTGATCAATCCTGAAATCAAACCGGGCGGAGAGCCGGTGGCCGGCGGCGAAGGCTGCTTGAGTTTTCCGGAGATTTTCGCGGAAATCACGCGTCCCGAGTCGGTGGACGTGAAGACGTTGAACGAAAAAGGCAAACCGGTTGAATTTCGTTGCGGCGGTTTGCTGGCGCGGGTGGTCCAGCATGAAGTGGATCACTTGAACGGCATTTTGTTCATTGACCGGATGAGCCGGAAAACGAAGGAAGAACTGCGGCCGGAACTGGACGAACTACAGGCGAAAACCAAGGCCGGGTTGGAATCGGCGGGCAAACGGTGACTCAATAAACCTTCCGCAGATTCGACGGCAGGATGTTGAGTTCCAGGCGGTATTTGGCGACGGTGCGGCGGGCGATGACAATGCCTTTTTCGCTCAGCATTTTTACCACTTCATGGTCGGACAATGGCTTGCCCGGAGCTTCATTCTTGAAAATTTCGGCAATCATGTCCTTTACGCTGGTGTTGGACACGTTTTCGCCGCTGGCGGTCTGAAGTCCGCCGGTGAAGAAATATTTCATCTCAAAAACGCCCTGCGGCGTCTGCATGTACTTGCCGGACACGGCGCGGCTCACGGTCGTTTCGTGAACCCCGACGGTTTCGGCCACCTGCGCCATGATGAGAGGTTTGAGATGCGCGACGCCCTTTTCCATGAACTCGCGCTGGCGTTTCACGATTTGCTTGCCGATGTTCAAAATCGTCTGCTGCCGCTGGTGCAGGCTTTTGATCAGAAATTTCCCGGCGCGGATTTTTTCGCGGATGTAATTTTTGACTTCGGCGGAATTTCCGCCCTGCGCCATCAGGTCCTTGTAGATGTTGCTGATGCGCAAGTGGGGGATTTGCTCGTCGTTGGTCGTCACGATAAAATCGTCGCCGGCCTTTTGCACAAAAACTTCGGGCAAAATGTATTGATTTACGTCCGGCAAAAAGGCGCGCCCAGGACGCGGTTCCAGACGCCCGATGCGGCCCATGGCCTCCTGCGCTTCTTCGACGTTGCAGCCGGTGCCGCGCGCAATTTCCGGAATGCGCCGCTTGCCCAGCGCGTCCATGAAATCGCGCACAATGCGATATTCGAGCGATTCCTGCCGGCCGGCGCGTTCGAGTTGCAGCAGCAGACACTCGCGCAAGTCACGCGCGCCAACGCCCGGCGGATCGAAGGTCTGGATTACTTTGAGGACTTCGGCGGTTTTTTCCGGCGGCAAATTGGTTGCCGCCGCCATCTCTTCCACGGTTGCCTTGAGGTAGCCGTAATCGTCAATGTTGCCAATGATCAACTCCGCGATGCCGCGTTGTTCGTCCAGCAAATCGGTATCCCGGGCCTGATCCATCAGCATTTGGGTAAAGGAGGTTCCCACCGCGAGCGAGTCGAACATGAACTGGCGCTTTTCCTCCTCTTCGGCGGTCTGGCGGATGGGAATGTTTGTCTGTGAAAAATGGTCGCGCCATTCCTGGTCCAGTTGCACGAGCTTGTCGAATTCCGCCTGAAAATCGTCCACGGGCGCTTCAGAATTTTTTTCCGAAACGGAATCAAGCGCCACATCCTCCGTCGGTTCGGCGGGGTCGGGTGGTTCTGCCACTTCGTCGGAATCGCGTTCCGATTGGTCGCGGAGGTCGATTTCCTCCGGCGCCATTTCTTCCAGCACCGGATTTTGCTGCAATTCCTGTTCGACGAGCGCCTTGAGTTCGAGAGTCGGCGCCTGCAGCAACGCCAGCGATTGCTGGAGTTGCGGCGCCAGCACCAACGACTGCGTCAGGCGCGTGGATAGTTGCAAGCCTTGAACCATTTGCTGGTACAAGATAAATCCGGTTTTACACAACCACAAGCAAAAAGTGGCACGACTTTCGCTGCATGTGAAAAATCCAAGGAAATACTGGATTTTTCCGCCCGCCGATTGCATCTTGAAAGCATGAAATTGATTCTTTCGACGCACAACATCAGTCTGACCAAGGCCATCGAGGACCATGTCATTAAACAACTGGAGAAACTCGACCATTTTGACAACCGCACCATTGACGCGCGGGTGACGCTCGAACACGATCATACCCGCGCCACCGGAAAACAATTATCCTGCTCCATTCGCCTGAGTGTGCATGGGCCCGATCTTTTTGCCGAGCACGTCGAAAGCGATCTTTACGCGGCCATTGACAAGGTCACCAAAAAAATCGAGCAGCAAATCCGCAAACGCCACA
>DLMG01000234.1:3655-4267 GCA_002479245.1 Verrucomicrobia subdivision 3 bacterium UBA7542
CAAGTGGAAGGCCCGCAAACACAAGATCGCCGCGCGCAGCAAGCAGACACGCCAGGAAGCGGAGGCGGAGTAACCGTCGCGGGAAAAAACTTGACCATTTTGTGAATCACGCCACTGCCATTTCAAAGTCTGTTCTATGCAAATGCTGTTTGGTTTTGGTGTTTTGTTGCTTGGTGTTGGTGTGTTCTGGATGCACTACGACTAGTCCGCCTCCATACGACGGTACATACAACGGCCCGACGTTTTTTCAACCAGGCAACGACATTTGGTGGAGATGAACGGTTCAATCCACAATCAGGTGTCCCCTAAATTTCAGGGTAACATTGTATATAAGTCCCCAAATTAGGACACTCTCAACCGGTTCAACGATTTGACGACAAGCGGTTCAACCAACATGATTCTCCGCGCCCGCACGATTTTGCCGGTTTCGCAGCCACCCATTGAAAACGGCGCGATGGTTGTTTCCGGAAATCGCATTCGCGCGGTTGGTTCATGGCCGGACTTGCGGTCGCACGCAAAGGGAAAAATTTCCGACCTCGGCGAAGTCATTCTGCTTCCCGGCCTCATCAACGCCCACTGCCACCTCGATTACACCGACATGGCCGGAATGTT
>DLMG01000273.1 GCA_002479245.1 Verrucomicrobia subdivision 3 bacterium UBA7542
AGCATCGGCGTGTTGAACCGGATCGAACCGCCCCACAACGAAATCAACAGGCACGTCAGAATGATCACCGACGGAATGGAAATGATCATCGTCGTCGCCTGGAAGAACGTGGCAATTTTCTGGCCCATGCCGGTGAGATACATGTGGTGCGCCCAGACGAGGAATGAAAGGAACCCGACCACCAGCGCCGAATAGACCAGCGATTTGTAACCCCAGATGGGTTTGCGCGTGTTGTTGGCAATGATTTCGCAGACGATGCCCATCGCCGGCAGAATCAGCACATACACTTCCGGGTGGCCGAGGAACCAGAATAGATGTTGCCAGAGCAGCGGGCTGCCGCCGCCGCTGACGTTGGCCAGTTGCCCGCCAATTGCCAGTCCCGTCGGCAGAAAAAAGCTCGTGTGCGCCACCTTGTCCATCAATTGCATGACGGCGGCGGCTTCCAGCGGCGGAAACGCCAGCAGCAGCAGGAACCCCGTCACAAACTGCGCCCAGACAAAAAACGGCAGCCGCATCCACGTCATGCCCGGCGCGCGCAATTGAATGATAGTGGCGATGAAATTCACCGCGCTGAGCAGCGACGACGTGATGATCAGCGCCATGCCGATGATCCAGAAGACCTGTCCGTCCGTGGGAATGGACGTCGCCAGCGGCGAATAGGAGGTCCAGCCCGCCTGCGCCGCGCCGCCGGGGATGAAAAAGCTCACCAGCATCACGATGCCGCCGAGCACGAAGCACTGGTAGCTCGCCATGTTTACGCGGGGAAACGCCATGTCCGGCGCGCCGATCATCAGCGGCACGACGTAATTGCCGAACGCCGCAAACGCCAGCGGCACAACCCCCAAAAACACCATGATCGTTCCGTGCATCGCGCCGAAGGAATTGTAAAGGTCGGATGACATGGCTCCATTGGCCGCGACCTGGCCGAGGGTTTTTTCCATCAGCCAGCCGACGACCGGGACCGGCTGGCCCGGATGCGCCATCTGCCAGCGCATCAACAGCATCAGGAAAAATCCGAACAGCATGAAGCACAACGCCCCCAGACCGTATTGGATGCCGATTACCTTGTGGTCGGTTGAAAAAATGTATTGGCGCCAGAAGCCGGGGCCGTCATGCGCGTGATGCGCCTGGCGGTCACGATACGGCGGAAATTGGTCAACGGTCGCGCCCATAATATTTATGCGACTGGTTCCATAACGTTTTGTTGGAGAAGGAAAATGACTAATGACGAAGCCCTAACCCCGAAAGCTTTCGGGGAAGAATGACCAAGCCCAAATGACCAAAAATGCCGAACGGGTGCCGGCTGGTTTCGAAATTGAGTCATTGGGAATTACTTGGTCATTCGGATTTAGGAATTGGTCATTTTTCACTTCACCTTGTCCAAAACCATCACCGCCAGCAGCAGTGGCAGATAAATGATGGACGCCAGAAATAATTGCCGTGCGCGCACCAGGGTCAGTTCCGGTCGCGCGAAGCAGAGCTGCCGTGAAAATTGAATCGCGCACCACAAATAACCCGCGCCCAAAACCAATGCGCCGACAAGATAAGTGGTTCCCGTCATTTTGAAAACGAACGGGCACAGGCTCACGAACAGCAGCGCCAGCGCGTGGCTTACGGCCTGTTCTCCCGTGCGGCACCCATCCGGGTCAACGACCGGCAGCATTTTGAAACCAGCCTTCGCGTATTCGTCGCGGTAAATCCACGCGATGGCCATGAAGTGCGGCATCTGCCAGAACGCCAGGATCGCAAACAGCGCCCAGCCTTCGCCGTTCAATTCGCCGCGCGCGGCCGTCCAGCCCATCACCGGCGGCAGCGCGCCCGGCACCGCGCCAATGGCCGTGTTCAGCCAGGTTACCCGCTTCAGCGGCGTGTAAATGAACAGGTAACTGACAAGGGTGACCGCCCCAATGACGCTCGTTATGAGGTTCACCGCCAGTGCAAGGTAAATCAAACCCGCCGTTGCACACACGCCGCCAAAAATCATCACCGTCATCGGTTCCAATTGTCCGGCCGGCAACGGACGGTTTTGCGTGCGGCGCATTTTCGCGTCGTATTCGCGTTCGAGCAGTTGATTCAACGCCGACGCGCCCGCCGCGACCAGCGCCGTCCCAGCCAGGGCATGAAACATCAGCGCAAAATCCATCGGGCCGCGTCCGCCCATGTAAAATCCGACGAACGTGGTCAGCAGCACGAGCGTGGTCAGCCGCGCCTTGACCAGGTCGGCAAGGATCGCCCCGGCTGAACGTGCCGGAGTCGTGGTTAAAATTTCCGCCGTGGCCCTCATTTCATTTGTTCCCGGTCATGGCTGGTTGCGCGCCAATGGCAGCGGCGCCCGGTGAACGCCGGTCTTCCGTTCGACGGTCATGGATTTCTGTTACCGATTCCCGAAAGGCAATCGCGCACCACAATGCGCCCACCGCCAACAGCAGCGCGCCGACCAGCACGTGAGCCGTCGCCACGTCGGCGGCCTTGTTCGTCCAAATTGTTGCCGCACCCAGCCCGATCTGAAAAAGAGTCAATCCCAGCCAAACGAATGCCAGCCGGCGCAACACGTTTGAAGTTCCGTCCCGCCGTTCGCGGGACGGCTTCGACTGGCCAAAGCCGGAACTCCGGACCCGCCAAGCCACCACGCCGACGCAAATCAAAATCGCCAGCGCCAAGCCACGATGCGCCATTTGCAATTCGATTTGAAACGCGGTGATGGGATTTTCGGCGTTGATGGATACCCGCTGCGCGTTGTAACGCGCGACGGCTTCGGCGCCCGTGTCCGGCCAGAGTTTGCCGTGGGCGAGCGGGAAATCGGAAATAGCCAGACCCGCATGCTGATGCCGCATGGCTGCGGCGATGATCAACTGGCCGAAAATTAAAATGGTTGTGAACAGGACGAGTCCGCGCAACGGAGCGCCGGCCTCCGGCACGGCGTGTTTGTCCGCCGAATTTTCTTCGCGCCGTGCCGGAGGCCGGCGCTCCAATCCTTGCCACCACCGGCTGGTGAACAGGGCAATCGCGCAGGTCAGCACGAAAAACAGTTGCGCAATGGTCGCATGATATATGCCCAGCGAATCCATGTGCAGGGTCACGCGCAATCCACCGAGCACGCCCTGCGCCACGACGAGGAGAAACGCGGCCACGCCCAGCCAGGGCATCCAAGGGCGCGAATCCTTGAGCCAAAGCCAGACGGCCAGAACCGTCGTCATCAGGCCGACGAGCGAAGCAAGCAGCCGGTGGGAATGCTCGTAAAAAATCCCGCCCAGCCATTGATTGATCGGGAACAGAAACATGTTGTAACCTTTGGTCGTCGGCCAGTCGGGCACCGACATGCCGGCTTCGTGGCTGGTCACCAGACCGCCGACGCCAATCAACGCCAGCGTCGCCAGCGCGGTCAGCACGGCAAACCAGTACAACCATGGATTCGATTTGGATACAGCATTTGCCTTCATAGATATTTGATCTCCCGCGACAAATTGTGCCAGGGCCGCCAAAATTGCAAAACTATTTGACGGCGAAAGAAAAATTCACTGTTACATCACTATCCTTCACTTCCACGTCCTGCGTCTGCGTGCCCAGTTTGCGGTGCGCGGCCTCGACGGTGTATTTGCCGGGCGGCACGTTTTTGATGACGAATTTGCCGTCCTTGTCGCTGACGCAAAAGTAAGGGCTGTCAAACACGCTGACCCACGCGAACATCCACGGATGCACGTCGCACTTGAAACGCAGGAACATTTCCGGCTGGGCATACACAAGGTTCAAGTCCGCACCGCCGGGCATCTGCACCTGGTTGGACTCGGGATTGCCCGGCACGATTGGCGTCGCGTGAACGTTGTGAATGCAGGGATCGGAATTTTTGACGATGAGCTTCTGGCCGGTTTGAATCGCCAGGATCTGCGGCGTGTAGAGGCAGCCCTTCTGGTCGAGCACGACGGGTGGCGCGCTCGCGCCGGTGGATTTGCCCGTGACACCTTTCAAGGAAACGACCGCGTCGGCCAATTCGTGGTTCGGGCCGACCACGTAAAAATGTGTGGTGGGCGTGGTGGCGTGCATTTTGGCGCAATCCGGGTTTTCCATGAGCGGTGTGATTTCCTTTTCCGCCGGCGGTGGGCCATTGAGCGTAACCAGGCCGGTGATGTCCGCTGCGGAAGCCATCTGCCCCGCGCCCAAAATTCCGATCACCATAATCAAAAAAACGTTTTTCATAAGCCAGTTTATGCTCGAATAATTAAAATGAGTACATCTAACATCCGTTTGAACGGGCGTCAAGCGCTTTGCGAAACTTTTCACGTGGCCGTCCTGTTTGACCACGGAACGGGGCATGGAATTTGGGCCAACGAATGCGGAATTGACGCTGACTAACCGGAACACCGCCGGTTTATTCCGGGATGGTCTTCAATTGTGCGGCGCTGATTGAAGGATGCCCGCCCACGGCGGCCCGAATGGCTTTTACGTCATCGGCGGTGACAGCGCCCGCCTTGTTGTCCCACGAGGTGCGGATGTAGGTGAGCACGGCGGCAAGGTCGGCATCGGACAAACCCGCGCCCATCGCGGCCATGTTGAGGTTCCAATCCTTGCCCTCCACCTGGAGGTTGCCGTTCAATCCGTTCAACAGGATCTGCGCGAGGCGATGGAATCCGTTGGCGTTGACCCATTCGGAGCCGGCGAGCGGCGGGGCCTGGCCGGGTTTGCCCATGCCGTCCACACCGTGGCAGGCGCCGCAGACAAATTGATAGACTTGCCTGCCATGCGCCGCCTGTGCCGCCGCTCCGGATTTGGGTTGATACAATTCCACTTCATCCTTCGAGGTGTAAGGGCTGTAAACTTTTGAGCTGAACCAGCCGCTGTGATGATCAAAATACACGCTGCCGAGAAAAAGCAGCATGAGCGTCAACAGGATTATCCAAATGGGGGTGGTCGAGCGCACCGTCTCCGGCTCGCCGTCGGATCTGGAAGAATTACTGGATTTGGATTCGTCGTTCATGGTTTGGTCATTATGGGCGTAAATGGCGCTTCATAGAGCGGCGCGTCTGCGCGCAGGCTTGAGAGATACGCCGCGAGCTGTTTTGCTTCCGGTTTCGGCACGACTTCACATCCGGCGGGCGGCGCGAAGGCCTTTGAAAATTGCAGCGCGTCCGGAGATGGCGCGTTGCCAATCTTGCGGACTTCAAAAAGAAAGCGGAACGGCGGCATGGTGGAATTTTTCACGAGCGCTTGCGGTGCGTAAAGGTGGACCAACTGCCAGTTGGCGTCGGGCAGACGCGCGCCGACGTTGGCGAGGTCCGGCCCGGCGCGAAGGCTGCCGAGTTGCACCGGTTGGTCGTAGAGAAAATCCTCGGCGACGCTTCTGCGCAATCCCCAGCCGCGCTCGATGTCCGGGCCGATGGCGATAATGTGAATTTCGGCCTTGGCACCCACGTTTTGGAATGACTCTACTGCAATGTCGGCGATTTCTTTCCTTACGCGTTCAAAAGGGAATTGGGGCACACCACCAGAATTTGGAATAACTGAATAAAAACGTTGAGTCATTTCATTTGGGAAAAAGTTTGTTTGCATTCTCCACCATGCTGCAATAACCGCCGGTGGATTGGTTCCTGCACTTGTAATCATAACGTCGCACGCGAAGCCGCTCTGTTGGACTTGTTCGGTGTGGCAGGCGGCGCAGCCATTTGCGCGATAGACCTGCAAGCCCTGATTCGCCTCGCCGGGCCGGCCGATCGGATAAACGTCGGACGAATTGAGCACGGCCGCCTGCTTTTCCGTGCCGAGTTGCATCACCGGCGCGAGCACGAAGCCACACCAGGAGACGCCGAGCGCGATGAACGCCGCGATAAAAACGATCACGCCGTTTCTCATGGTTTCACCTCCCCGCCTTTGCCTTCGGCTACGGCGCGGTCGCGCCGCAGCGAAGCGGAGGCGGACGGGGTTGCCAGCGGCGCCTTGAAGGCGGCGAGCAGCGACTTGAACAGCGCGAGTTTCCACTTGAGCGTCATGATAAAAATGTTCGTGGCGAAGAGCAGGCTGCCGAGCAGAATGAACAGCAGGCCGGTGGTGCCGACGCGCAGGAACATCAGGGCGGCAGCGGTGGAATCGGCAAAGGCGGTCTGGGGATTGCCGAGTTTCATCCCCTGCGCCACCCCGCCGACCGCCAGCGAGCCGGCCCAAAGGACAATGCCGGGCATGAACAGCCAGTGCTGGAGGCGGACGAGTTTTGGAAACGGAAGTCCGAAGCCCATGACGCACGGCAGCAGTTCGTGAATTGCGCCGGACATGACAACGGTGAAGAAACCGAGGATTTGCAACTGTACCTGTGCCGGGCCGAACCAGGTGAAGCCGATCACGCGGCTGATTTGCGGACAGGCCTCCGCGATGAGCATCAAGGCGGACAGGACGAAGGCAGCGGTGCCAAACTTGATGTAACAGAACGGCTCGCCTTTGCAGGAGATCCCGCCATGCGGGACGCCGCGAACGGTTTTGAAGGTGATGATGGCCACGGCGAGCACCGGCACGAGAGTCAACGCCGCGGCAACGGAACTGGCCGCCGACATCCAGGCGGGCAACGGAGCCGAAACGGTGATGCCCATCCAACTGCCGAAAAGAATCAACGTCCAGAACACGAACAGCGCGAGGTAATAAGTTTGCAGCGGGCGTCCGGCAAGTTTCGGCAGAAAATAGAACGCGGTGCCAAGGCCGACAAGCGCAAGCCAGACAAAAATGAGATTGGTGGCGAACCAGGAATTGATCGCCACCTGTGCGACGCCGCGCACGGGCCACGCGACGAGGAAGAGATTTGCCGTCGAGTAAATCCACGGGAACCAGAGCAGCGCCGCCAGCAAAAACCAGTGTGACGGATAGAGTTCGCATTCGCGCCGCTGGCCAAACGTGGCGACGGCGGAAATGGCAATGAGCAGGAACGCGGCGAAGAGCAGCGCCGAGCCGCCGCGTGGAAATTCCAGCCACACAAAGCCGGTGCTGTCGCCTAGCAAAATGGCAACAACGCCGACGAGCACGCCGAAATGCCAGAGATTCGCGGCGACGACGGGCACGAGCGGCAGGGCCAGCTCCGCCCGGCTCAGGCGCGCAAAAATCCAGAGCATTACGCCGAGACCGGCGGGAATGCAGAAGCCGTAGAGCAGCGCGTCATTGGCGGCGGGTTGGACGCGGCCATAGGTCAGTAACGGGCAATCGGCAAACATGTCCGGCTTGTGAAAAGTCATCACGGCGGCCAGCGACAGCAAAAGGCCGACGACGAGCCAGAGCGCCGCGCCGCTGAAGAGCACGAGCAACGGAACGCGGCACGAAGCATCAATGGGTGAGGCGAGGCTAGTGACGAGCCGGCTCGCGGGGACGCTCGCCTCACCAAAATTGCTGTCAAAATTTTCTTTCGGGTTCATTCAAATGGATTGGGTTTGGCAGGAACGATTGGCGCGGGCGCGCTGGCTTTTTCCTGCCGCGCAATCAAGTCGGCGCGGGCTTGCGCGGGATTTTGCCACGCTTGGACCATTTCCTGCATCGCCGTCTCGATCGGCAGGCGGACAATGCCGCGCGACTGGTCAATCCAGCCGGGATTGTCCAATGACTTTTCCTCGGCCACTCGGATTTCGGCCAGCGCTTTGGCGCGGGCGGCGGCGTGGTCGGCGTCAATCGCCGGAACGTGAACGGAAAATTCCACCACGACGACCAGCGCGATGAATATCAGGCTGGCGATGATGAAGCCGGTGACGGCGCTCGAGACGTGATTCGAGGCGCGATTGATGTTGTTTGTATCGGAATTCATTGGTCACCTCCGGCGGGCAATGAAGCGTCTTCACACTCATCCGGCTCGACATTGATGCCCATGGCCTCGTGCAGGCGCGGGTCCTTTTGCGGGAAGGGCGCGTGGGCGTTGAATTTCTTCAAGAACACCCAGCCGAGAAACCCGGCCATGAACGCGAAACAGCCAAGTTGCAACCAGAGCCATTGGAATGGATAGCCGCCCTGATTTTGCGGCAAGGCGGGCAGGATGTTGAAGCTCAAATCCATAAAGTGCATCAGCCACGCCCAGGCACAGACGGGCAGGATGATTTTAAAATTGGTCTTGGCCTTCACGGACAGCAGCAAAAAGAACGGCACGAAGAAATGGCCGAAGATCAAAACCATGCTCACGCACCACCACGAGCCGTGCTCGCGGATGAGATACCAGAAAGTTTCCTCCGGCATGTTCGCGTTCCAGACGACGAAGTATTGCGCGAATTCGTTGTAGGCGGAAAAGACGGTGAACGCGAAGAACAGCAGGCCGAGGTGGAAAAACTGGTTGTCGTGCAGCACGCGATCGAGGATGCGCTGCCGTTGGAGAACTGCGGTGATGGCATAAACCGTGGCGAGCGTCACCCACGCGCAGATGGAAAAGAAATAAACGCCATAGACCGCCGAAAACCATTGGTATTGCAGCGCCTTCATCCAGAGCGCGGCGGAAAAGGTCAGCGTCAGCGCCAGCGTGACAATCCCCCAACCCGAATGAAAACGCATCTTGTAGGTGCAAAGGGGCTCGCCGGTTTTGTCCTGCCGGAGCGACCAGTAACTCAAGCTCGACGAGAGCAGCCACCAGAGGCCGAAGAAAATCGCCGACGTGATGTAAAAGCCAGGCATGGTGAACACCGGCCATTTCGCGGCGATGGAATGGTTGGTCGCCGGATCAATGGACATCCACGAGTAAATGTGCTTCGCAAAAAGCGCGACGGGCAGAAACAAAACCGCCAGCCACGGAAACATCAGCGAGCCGAGATGTTCGCAAACCCGGCGCGTGGCCACCGACCAGCCGGCGTCGGTCAGGTGATGCACCATCACGAGGAACAGCGAGCCGATGACAATGGACAGGAAAAACATGAACGACAGCAGCCAGGAATAACCGAATTCCGCCGGGCTTTTCACCGCGCCAATCACCGACAGTACCGCGCCGACGACCATCAAAACGGCGGGCAGCTTGCGCCAGCGGGACAAGTCCAGCGGCGGCGGCAGGCGGGTTGAATCGTGGTGCGAATTCATAATGATTGGTGTGGCACAGACCTCTGGTCTGTGATTTTGACACTTGCACACAGGCCGGAGGCCTGTGCCACGTTTATGCAAAATCTGTTCTTCACTGGTTAAGTGTTTTCTGCTGGTCCGGCGGCAGATCGTCCACCGAACCCAGTTGACTCAATTGCAGCGCGCGCAAATAAGCGATGACGGCCCAACGGTCCTGCGCCGGCATCAGCGGGCCATATGCGGCCATCGTGCTCTTCCCGTGGGTAATCGTGTTGAATATCTCGCCGTCGGTCATCACGACGATGCGCTGGTCGTGCAAATTCGCCACGGCGGGCATGACGCCGAGTTTCTTGGTGATGCCGTTGCCGTCGCCAAGCCGGCCGTGGCACGGCGCGCAATAAATGTCGAAGCGCTCGTGCCCGCGCTGAAGCAACTCACCTGTGACAGGCAGCGGATTGGTTTCCACAAAATTTGTCGTTCCAGTGACGCGGCCCGTGTTGACCGGCGCATCTTCAAACGGATAAACCGGACCATTGATGGTCTGCATCGGCTCGCTGCGCGCGATGGTGCCGGATGGCGGCAATTGCGAACTGACGCCGTTCGGGAAAAACGGGTTTGGCTCCTGCGGCCGCAATTTCAACTGGCGGTTCATGTCCGGGAAAACCTCGATGGGCGGCTGGCGCGACAGCCCGCCGCGGAAACCGGCAATGCCGACGATGGCCGCGCCAAGCGCCGCGCCAATCAAAATGATGGAGATGATGTAACGCATCAGTCTTCGTCCTCCACCAGTTCGACGTGCGTGCCGCCGATTTCCTCAAGCAGTCTGTGGGTTTCTGTTCTGGAAAACTTCGGGTCGTTCGCGCCAATGACGAGGAAAAACTTGTCGCGCGAGACGAGCGCGAAGCGCGCCTTGGCGAACAGCGGATTGTGCAGGCGCGGCAACTGGTTGAGCGCAATCATGCCGACAAACGCGCCAATGGCCCCGCCGAGCACGAGCAGGATGTAGGACGGCACGAACGACATCGGCGGGCTGAACATCGGCTTGCCGCCGACGATGAGCGGATAATCAAACGCGTTGCAATACCAGATCACCCCCATCGTCGCCACGAACGCGCCACCGCCGAACAAGAGCGCGAACCAGCCGACGGGCGAATTTTTGAAACCCATCACCTTGTCGAGGCCGTGAATCGGAAACGGCGTGAACACGTCCCAGCGGTGGTATCCGGCGTCGCGGACTTTCTCCGCCGCCTGCAAAATCGCGGCGGGTGAATCGAATTCAGCGATGAGGCCGTAGGTCTTCGCGCTCACGATTTGCCTCCCTTCGCGCCGCCGAGTGGATGATGTGGATTGCCCTCCGGCAGGACGGATTTGACTTCGGCGACCGGAATCATCGGCAGGAAGCGGATGAACAACAGATACATCATGAAGAACGCGCCGAGCGTGCCGAGATAGGTCCCGACGTCCACCCACGTCTGCTTGTAATAACCCCAGTTTGCCGGCAGGAAATCCTGATACAACGAGCCTACGATGATGGTGAACCGCTCGAACCACATGCCGATGTTGATGAGCACGGCGATGACGAAGACGACCTTCAGGTTCTGGCGGACGCGCTTGAACCAAAGCAATTGCGCGGTGAGGAAATTCACGACGAGCATGATCCAGCCGCCATACCAGTAAGTGTGGCCGAGGAGGCGGTGGCTGAACACCCAGCGTTCATACGGGTCGCCGCTATACCACGCGATGTAATACTCCATCAAATAAATGTAGGAGATGCAGAGGCTGCTCAACAACGTGAGCTTGCAGATGCGGTCGAGGTGGCGTTGCGTGATGATGTCCTCGAGATGACAAAGCTTGCGAAGCGGAATGAGCAAAACCAAAACCATGCCGAAGCCGCAATACACCGCGCCAACGACGAAATAGAGCGGGAAAATCGTCGCGTGCCAGCCGGCGAGTTGCGATGTCGCGAAGTCGAGGCCGACGATGGAACTCACTGTGAACACCAGCAGCGTGCACAGGCCGGCCAAAATGACGTAGGCCTTTTCAAAATGGTGCCACTGCCGAGCCGAGCCGGTCCAGCCGAGCGCGAACAGGCCGTAAATGAATTTCCGCACCCGGGTCTTCGAACGGTCGCGCAGCAGCGCGATGTCGGGAATCAATCCCATATACCAAAAGAGAGTCGAGACCATCAGGTAGGTGTTCACCGCAAACACGTCCCACATCAGCGGCGAACGAAACTGCGGCCACATCCCCTCATAGGTGGGCACCGGGAACATGAACCAGGCGAACCACACACGCCCGATATGAATGGCCGGGTAAAGCCCCGCCATCATCACGGAGAAAACCGTCATTGCCTCCGCCATGCGCCCAATCGTCGTGCGCCAGTGCTGCCGCGTGAGGAACAACATCGCTGAAATCAACGTACCCGCGTGCGCGACGCCGACCCACCACACGAAATTGATGATGTCCCAGCCCCAGGCCACCGGTTGATTGTTGCCCCAGACGCCAACGCCGGTGGAAATCTGGTAAATCAGCATCGCCGGCAGGACCACCATCGCGAAAAATGCCGTCGGCAGGAACAACAGCCACCACCACCGCGGCGTTTTGCCCTCGGTGAACGCGGTAAGTTTGTCCGTCAGCCAGCCGAGACCACGATTGTTCTCAACGACCGGCGCGCGTCGCAATTCAGGCGGCGGGGCAGGCGCTTCCAGATTGGTGGCGGATTCAGCCATCAGCTGTTTCCTTTCTCAACAAACGGATTGCCATTACGTTCTTCGTATTCCTCAAAACTGTCCGGCCACTCGCGGTAATCCGGCATCAGCGGATTCGGATTGCGGATGCGCGCGAGATAGCTTGTGCGCGGCTTCGTCAGCAAATCGCCGAGCAAGGTGTAATTTTGCGGCTGCGTCTTCCACTTTGAAACCGAGCTGCCCGGGTCGCTGATGTCGCCGAACACAATCGCACCCGCCGGACACGCCTGCTGGCAGGCGGTCTTTGGCACCGTGCCGGTGGTTTCCGAAAGCCGGACATTGTCGGACGCGCCCGCCTTGGCCTTCTGCGCGATTTTCGCCTGTTCGATTCGTTGCGTGCAATAGGTGCATTTCTCCATCACACCGCGCATCCGCACCGTCACGTCCGGGTTTTTCGACAGCTTGATCAAATCCCATTCATCCTCCTCGCGCATGCCGCTCTGTTCGGGATGCTTCCACCAGCTTAACAAATCCCATTTGCCGTCCGTCTTGTGCAAAATCGGCGTGGAATAATACGGACCCTTGAGCTCCGTGAGCGGGCGCTTGTTGAAATCGAGGAAATTGAAATGCCGGACTTTGTAAGGACAGTTGTTTGAACAATACCGCGTGCCGATGCAGCGGTTGTAGGCCATCACGTTCAGGCCTTCCACGTCGTGGACGGTGGCGGCGACCGGGCAGACATTTTCGCACGGCGCGGCCTCGCACATCTGGCACATCACCGGCTGGTTCACCGCCTGCACGTCGTCAATCCATTCGGAGAATTGCTCCTCCTCATTTTTCACGAACGCGTCCAAAAATTTCTCCGTCTTCGGGTCAGCGGTGTAATAACGGTCAATTCGCATCCAGTGCATTTCGCGCCCGCGACTCACCTGGTCCTTGCCGACAATCGGGATGTTGTTCTCGCTCTGGCACGCCACCACGCAGGTGCTGCAACCGACGCACGCCGTCAAATCCACCACCAAACCCCACTGATGCAGCGCCGTCTTCTTCGCCTCGTCGAGCGGGTTCGGATAAAGCGACTGGACGATGGGCGGCTCCGTGCCGTGCATTTCTCCCGCGAACTTCGGATTCTTGGAAAACTCCTCCAGATTCGCCTCGCGCACCGCAGGGCGGCCTTCCATGGACCAATGATTCTGCGTGCAGGCCAGCGTGTAAGTCTCGCCGGTCCTGCGAACTGTCGCGCCGGTCTCGATGTATTTGCCGTTGAAAATCTTGTAGGCATTGAAGCCGACGCCTGTGCCGACGCGCCCGGCCCTTTCACGTCCGTAACCAAGCGCGAGACCAAGCGAATAATCCGCCATGCCTGGCTGCACCCAAATCGGCCCGGTGACGCTACGTCCGTTCAACGTGATTTCAACGATGTCGCCATTCGCCACGCCAAGTTCTTTGGCCGTCTTGCGGCTGACGAGCACGGCGTTGTCCCACGTCATCTTCGTGACCGGATCAGGCAGCTCCTGCATCCAGCCGTTGTTCGCGTAACGCCCGTCGTCCACCTTCGCATCGCGGAAGAAAATGACTTCGAGGTTTTGCGCGGATGGCGTGGTCGCGGATAATGACGGAACCGCCGGCTGGAAATGCGTTGGCGATTCCGGACCGCCAACTGACCCCGAGTCAAAGCCGTAGAATAGAAATTTCTTCCAATCTTCCTCTGATTTTCCGAGCGTCGCACGGATAATTTCATATTCGCTGGTTTGCGTTTCTCCAGCAATGCGTGCAAGAAATTCAAGTTCCGTCAACCCGCCAAACAAAGGTTGAATCAACGGCTGCACCGGGACGGTTGCACCGTCGCTGGTTCGCGCGTCGCCCCACGATTCGAGATAATGCGCCGCCGGAAAATTCCAATTCGATTTTTCCGACGTTTCATCCTCGTAATAGCCAAGCCGGACAACTGATGCGGCCTTTGACAACGAATTGAGATTGTATGCTGGATTACCACCGAGAACAACCAACGTATCTGCGGCATAATTAAAATTCTTCAGGTCGGTTGAAGTATCTAGCTCGGCCTTGTGCAGTTCCACTGTGTTGGCAGTCGCAGAAAGCAAGAAATTCATCAAGTATGCAAGGAAATGAACTTCAAGTGGCTGACGTTGACCGGCAACAACCAAAGCGTTTGGACCAGCCGCGATTAAATCTTTTGCACATTCTTGAACCCATTTTTCATCCACGCCTGCCAGTGCGTGCTGATTCTTTGGGACGTTTGTCATGCCCCGCTCGTAATAAATGTGGTCGCAAATCCAATTCGCGATTTGACCAATATTACTCGCCGCCGTGCGCAGCCGATGATCCGCATTTGCGCCAGTGAGCGTGAATAACGATTCAATCGTGTAAAGACGGCTCATCGGCAACTCCGATAACAGGCCAAATATGTGGGCGCGGTCACGTGCTATTTGACGGTGGCGCTCTTTGCGACTGGCGGCAAATTTGCGAATGTGTTCGTGCGCACCGTCCTCGCCGCCGAGGAAATCGCAGTCGAGCGACAGAATGACCTTCGCCTTGTCGAAATGGAACACCGGCTTCACCGGCTGGCCGAACGCCTGCGTTGCCGCGCGCTGATGGATGCCCGAATCAATCGCGTCGTAGGTGAACCATTGCGATTTCGGGAATTTGTCCGCAATTATTTTTTGCAGCCGCGCGCGTGACGGCGAGGTGCTGCTTTCGGCAAGGAACGCCAAGCCTTCGCCGGAGTTCGCAACGAATTTCTGTGACAGACTGTCGAGGAAGCTCAACGCCTCCTCGCGCGATACTATTTTGCCATCCTGCTTGAAATGCCGTGCGCGGTCGGGATCGTAAAGGTCGAGAATCGAAGCCTGCGCGTAGCGGTCGGTGCCGCCGTTGCTTCCCGGAAACAGTGCGTTGCCCTCAATCTTGATGGGCCGGCCTTCGTAGGATTTGACGACCAGCGGAACCGCGCCGGTGCGCGTCGGCATGGCGGTGGCAAAATACTGTGGCTCGCCATAAACATAATCCGCCGGCTGCTGGCCGAAGGGTTCCAGCTTTTCCTCCGGACGGCGGCAGCCCGCGCCCGCCAGACCCAGACCCGCGAGCGCGAACGACGCGGACATGATTTTGAGGAACTGGCGGCGGTTCGGGCCGGCTTTCAACTCGCTCGCGCCCTGCGGAAACTCGCGATGCAGCCACTCCTTGAACTCCGGCGTGTCGGCCAGTTCGTCCAAACTGCGCCAGTAACGGCGGCCCGAAGCGGCTGTTGAAACTGGAGTTGTAAGGTTCGAGTTCATTTGGAAACAGAAAGCGAAAATAACGACGTAACCAATTGACGATTGACGATTGACGATTGACGAGTTGCAAAGACTTCAAAGCAGCGCTCGTTTTCAAACGCCAATCGTAAATCGTAAATCGTAAATCGTAAATTCATCATCGGTGACAGGCCGAGCAGCTTTGCAATGATTCCACCTTCCAATCGTGAACAAACTTCTTGCCGTTCAATTCCTGCAGCGTCGCCGCTTCCACGTCATTTGTGCTCCATTGCCAGCCCAAATCCGTGACCTTGTCCACGGGCCGGATGAACGCCGCCGGCTGGCGATGGCAATCGAGGCAGAAACTCATGCTCAACGGCTTGGCGTGATACACCTCATCCATCTCGTCAATCCGCCCGTGACATTCCACGCAACTGAAGCCGCGCTGGACGTGGACCTCGTGGTTGAAATAAACGTAATCGGGCGTCTTGTGGATTTGCACCCACGGAACCGGTGTGTTGTTCTTCGCGCTCTCGCGGACGATGGCCAGGCGCGGGTCGTCCTTCAATACCTGGCTGTGGCAGTTCATGCAGGTGGAAGCGCCGGGAAGATTCGAGAACCATGATTTTTCCACGCCGTTGTGGCAGTAACGGCAATCCATGCCCAACTGCCCCGTGTGGACCGCGTGCGAGAACGGCACCGGCTGGACTGGCTCGTAGCCGACGCGTGTGTATTTGGGCGTAAAATAATAAGTCACGCCCGCCGTCACGCCGCCGCCCAGGAGCACGGCTCCGATGCCCGCCGCCAGCGGCAGCCAGTTTATCCACTTCGGAAAAATCACTGACGTGACCAGGTTCATTTTTCTGTACCACTCCATGACTTAGTCCTAGGACTGGGTTCATGCTAGTTTTTGGTTCTGGTTTTGTCCATCCCCGGCGCCGGTTGGGCTATGTCCTCCCTCTGACGGGGATGGACTGAGTTGCTCCGCGAACCAGGCTGGGCTCAGATAGAGATGGCGAAGATGTTTGAATAAAGCTTCAGGTGCGTGCAATGTTGGGGAGGCGAGGATTGATCCTCGACTATTGCATATCGAGAAAAACAACGAAAAATCAGCGATTTTTGAATGTGCAACAAACACAGTTTGGAGGCGAGGGTCGGAATCGAACGCGTCTCGCCTTCCACAAGCCACTCGAAATCAACTGCCTATGGCATCGCTGATGTCCTGAATATAAGGCGGTTACGTTTTATGTCAAGCTTAACCGCAGCCGACTCTTTTTAACTCCATTTAACCCTCACCAGATGAGGTTTGCTGGCACTTCTGCTGGCACTTTGTGAGGGGCCTCTAGCGACAACTAAACTTCCCGCTGATGAAAAATAAATGTCGTTGACGGGAGGGGGTAAAGCGGCAAGCATAAAGTGTCAGCGGTCACCACAAACC
>DLMG01000203.1 GCA_002479245.1 Verrucomicrobia subdivision 3 bacterium UBA7542
ACCTGATGACCGACGGCCATTACGACGGCTACCAGGAAATGCTCACGAAGGTGCAATGGGACAAATACGGGGTCGTGGACGGCGTCGCGCGCGACCCGCGTTGCGAAAACTGCATGGTCCACTGCGGCTACGACCCCAGCGGCGCGCTCGGCACGAATTACCAGAGCGGTGACAACTGGAAAAATATCAAATACAACTTCGGTGCGAAGCCCAGGCCGTATCCATCCTCACCGGAATTGGCGCAGCGCGCTTACAACGGTGTCACCATCGGCAAAGGCCATCTGGCCGAGGCCAAGGCGGCGATCAATTCACCCGCTGCCGGCGCTCGCGGCGCGTTCTCGCGCAAGGAAGAAGAGCAGCATGAGACACACGTCAGCACTGTCTGCGGCACCAGCGACACGTCGCAACGCGATGATTTGCTGGCGAAGATCAAGGATGCGAAGAAAACCGAAGCGAGGCCGGAGTAAATTTTTGAAGTTCAAATGAGCAAGACGCTTTATCTTTCACCACCGAGTTTCGACGGTTTTGACGGCGGCGCCGGCGCGCGTTATCAGGCACGGCGCGAAGTCACCAGCTATTGGTATCCCACCTGGCTCGCGCAACCCGCCGCGCTCACGCCAAATTCCAAGCTGCTCGATTGCCCGCCACATCACATTGACATGAAACAAACCCTCGCCATCGCGAAGGATTTCGATCACGTCATCATCAACACCAGTACGCCGTCGCTGAAAAACGATTGCAAGGTGGCCGAGGCCATCAAGGCGCAGAAACCCGGCACCAAAATCGGGTTCGTCGGCGCGCACACGATGGTGTTGCCGACCGAAACGCTCAAGGCGTCATCCGCGATTGATTGGGTTGGCCGCAAGGAATTTGATTTCACCTGCAAGGAAGTTGCCGAAGACCGCGAGCTTTCGACCATCGCCGGGCTTTCCTACAAGGACAAGGATGGCAAGATCAAACACAACCCCGAGCGCGAGATGATTCAGGACATGGACACGCTTCCGTGGGTGGCGGACGTTTACAAGCGCGACCTCCAGATCGAAAAGTATTTCATCGGCTACCTGCTGCATCCGTACATCAGCATGTACACGGGGCGCGGCTGCCCGGCGCAATGCACCTTCTGCCTCTGGCCGCAGACCATCGGTGGACACAAATATCGCGTCCGCTCGCCGCAGAATGTTGCCGACGAAATGGCGTACATGAAGAAACTCTTCCCGCAGGTGCAGGAATTTTTCTTCGACGACGACACGTTCACCGCGAACCTGCCGCGCGCCCGCGAAATCGCCAAAAAACTCGGCCCGCTCGGCGTCCACTGGTCCTGCAACAGCCGCGCGAACCTCGATTACGATACGATAAAATCCTTCAAGGACAACGGCCTGCGCCTGTTCCTGGTGGGCTACGAAAGCGGCAACGACGACATCCTCACGCGCATCAAGAAGGGCGTAACCATGGACGAAATGCGCCGGTTCACCAAGGCCTGCCATCAGGCCGGCGTGGTGATTCACGGCACGTTCATCCTTGGCCTGCCCGTCGAGACGCAGCAAAGCATCGAGAACACCATCAACTTTGCGAAGGAACTCGACGTTTTCTCGCTGCAGGTTTCACTCGCCGCGCCGTATCCCGGCACGGAGCTTTACGAAATGGCCAGGCAAAACGGCTGGTTCGTAAAGAAGGACAAGACCGACCTCGTGGAAACCGACGGTTTCCAGCAAAGCGCGCTCGAATATCCCGGCCTCAGCAAAGACAAGATTTTTGAGGAAGTGGACCGTTTCTACCGCGCCTATTATCTCCGTCCGAAACCGATTCTGCGCATCATCAAGACGATGCTGGAGGACAAGGACGTCTGCGTCCGCAGATTGCGCGAGGGTTATGAGTTTTTCCGAAGCCTGCGCCAGCGCAAGGCCGACCTGGCCGCGTCCCAAGCCGCCGTAGTGTGAGGTAGCACACGCGATTCGCAACAAAATCAAATCCAATTCGCCAGCAGCGCGCCGAGGTATTTCCTGGCTTGGCCTCTGCGAAGATTCTGATGCGCGAATTGATTGCGATAGCACCGCGCAGCGAGTGGCCGGCGTAGGACAGCGCTTCCAGCCTATCGGGGCAAGGGGTGAACCGCGAACAACGCGAAACACGCCAAAGGTATCGCCGCAAGGGAACGCAAAACTCGCAAAGAAGCTTTTCTTACATGCTGCGCCTTGGTCGTTGAGCCAAGAGCAAGTAAAAGACTTGATTGCGCTTCTCTTGAATTCACTCCGCGAAGACCGCGCGGGCGAAATCAAAACCGAAAGCGGGGTCGCGGTGCAATGGGATGAGTTGGCAACTCACTTCACGGGTCGAGAGTTTTTGGTTGAGTGTTGATGGAGTTCGGAAACCGTGTGCAGCGGTAATTACGCCACCGTCAGCGGACCGTCGAAGATGGTCAGGCTGATGACTTCCGTTTTGGCGACATGCGGGCCGTGCCGGACGCCTTCGGGCGCAAAGAACAGCGTGCCGGCGGTGTAGGTCTTGTCGGATTCCTCCCATTCGCCGGAAAGCACGTAAGCCCATTCATTGGCGTCCGGATGCGTGTGGGCCGGAATCGTACAACCGGCCTTGAACTTGCGCAGCACCACGACCCCGCCGGTGCTTTCATTTTTGTGCAACATCATCAACTCGACTCCTTCGTAAGGGCCGGGCTGCCACGCCTTGTCTTTGGTCAATGCCATGTAGGGAAACATGCATCCATCGAAGCGGATTGCATCCGATTTGCAAGCGCGGAGTTGAAAACCGCAAGGATTGTTCATTGCCGGCCGTTGTTGATTTCATATTTATCCGTTTTTTATCGCGCGAAACGGATTTGATTCTTTCCGCTTAATTCTGCACTCTGCATGGGTTGTGAATATTCCCGAACATCGCAAGGTGATTGACCGGCTGGATGCGCACATCGTGCGGCTGCTCAACGAGCGCACGAAGCACGTGCTCGCCATCGGTGACATGAAGCTCAAGGCCGGCGAGGAAATTTACGCGCCGCACCGCGAACGCGCCGTGTTGCAACGCATCTGCCGGTCGAACGAAGGGCCGATAACCGACGACCAGCTCTGCGCGATTTACCGCGAAATCATGTCCAGCGCGCTGGCGTTGGAGAAGACCATGTCCATTGCGTATCTCGGCCCGGAGGCGACGTTCACGCATCAGGCCGCGATTCAAAAATTCGGTTCCAGCCTGCGCTATGTGTCGCAAAAGACCATTGCCGACGTGTTCGCCGAGGTCAGCCGGAACCGCGCGGACTACGGCGTCGTGCCGGTGGAGAACACCACCGAAGGCGTCGTCACGCACACGCTCGACATGTTCGTGGACAGCGATTTGAAAATCGTTTCGCAAATCGTTTTGCCG
>DLMG01000378.1:0-3088 GCA_002479245.1 Verrucomicrobia subdivision 3 bacterium UBA7542
AAACAGACCCCGAGCAAGTTCGGAGCTGCGGAAGACTCCTCTGCTTTGCGATGGGGCCGGGTTTGATGGTTTAGTCCACATGGTCTCGGAGCGGGTTCAAGGATTCAAAATCGGCGGTTCCAAGCCCGGCGGCGGCGGCTTTGCCGATGAACGGCAGGCTGGCGGCGGTTTTGCCGAGCAACGTCGCGCCGAACGCGTCTGCCGCCACGCCGTCCGTGCTGGCGATCATCGTGTTCGTGGCCTTGAGATCGTCCAGCGATCCGCCGGTCGGCCCGTTGGTCAGCATCGTCGTGGTGCCGTCGAGAATGACCAACGTCGGACGGACCAGCCGCGCCAGTTCGAAAATGATGGTGTGAATGTCCTGATGAAAAACGTTCCGCCGGCCGCCCAGCAATCCATACCAGTTTTTCATCGTCAGCGACGCGCCGCTGCGATGGTGGTTCTTGACCGGCGCCAGGCCGATGAGTTTGGTCGCGCCCTGAAACGGCTCGAACAACAAAGGCCAATCCTTGATCAGCGTGGCGTCGGCCAATGTCGTCGGTTTGAATGAAGACGGTGTTGGCAGGGCGATTTTCGCCCCGGCGGATTCCGCCGCCCTGGCGATGCCGGTGAGGGCGAAGCAGCTTTGCGGGTCGTTGATCGGGTTGTCCGTTACGATCACGGACGCGGCGCCGGCGCGCAGGCAAAGCCGTGTCACTTCGGCAACCAGATCGGGATGCGACGTGGCCGACAGCGCGGGCGGCGAAGCAAAGGCGGCGTTGACTTTCAGAACCACGCGATCGCCGGATTTAATGAACCGTTCGATGCCGCCGAGCGCCGCTAGCGCGCGGTTGACGGTCTTCACGCGGTCCGCGCCGGTGACGACGCTCATCTTCGGCCCGGTGGACGCCAGCGAGAAATCCGGCAGGGATACCGTTTCGTCAGCGACAGTTCCCGACGGGCCTTTGCGGTCGTGCAGCCACAGGCCCACGCCACCTGCCGCCACAATGGCCGCGCCCGCCTTGGCCGTGCGCACGATAAAATCGCGCCGGTCAAGCGGATTGGTTTGGCCGAGTTCACTCATTCTTGCCTTTCCGCAGCCCGTCCGCTAGCAACCGCGCAACCTTTGCCGCCGAGGCGGCGTCCGGAGCAGCATGAACACCCGCCACAATGTTGTCCTCGGTAAAGACGATTTCGATGCTGTCCATGAAATTGATGGGTTTGCCCAATAACGCCGCGTCGCCAGTTTCAATCTCCTTGCCGCCGTTCGCCAGCAGGAATGAACGATAGACATCGCGCAACGCCGTTGCGGTGGCGGAGGTTCTTGTCATTTCCAAAAAGGCGAGCACTTCGGCATTGGTCGCGCCGTCCGGCAGGCTGTATTTCGCGGTGAAAACATTGGTGAACCCGTCAAAGCCGAAGGCGTCCGCCACCTGCAAACCCTGGCTGCCGGCCTCAAGATTTTCCGGCGGAAACAGTTTCAGTTCCGGTATCTGCATCGCGCCGGGCGGATTTGCCGCCACGAATTGCCGCGCCATCGCCCGCATCGCCGCCATCATTGGTTCCGTCGGCATCGCCGTTACGGCCTCGACATAGTAACGCCCGCAGACGAAGAAGAGCGCGTTTTGGGTTTGGTAGGAGAATTCCGTTAACTCGAAGGCTTGTGCCTCCGAACGGCGCTGGAGGCTGAACACCGAGAACGCCGGCGGCAGCGTGCCCATGTCATAAACGAACCATTCCATCCAGGCATCGTTGGTCGCCTTGAGCGCAAACCTCTGGCAGCGCAACTCGACAAAACCGGCGGTGAGATAAAGATCCGCCTTGCCGTCAATTTTGTCGTAGAGATTGTCCGCGCTGAATGTTTCCGGCGCGCTGAACGCGGAAAGTTCCGGCGGCAGGGTTGGTGGCGTTTCGCCTGGCGACGGTGAAGAAACTGTCTTTGCCGCTTCGGGCGCGGCAGCGGTGGCAACGAGCACGGCGGGGTTGAAGGAAAACTGTTTGAGAAAAACGCCGGCCGCAATGCCCGCGAGACACAGTAAAATGATGAAGCCCGCCCACCGCTCCGTCCTGCCACGCTCATTGCACGACTGGTTCATGATTGTACGTCCATTACTACAATAAACGGAAGAACAGTCAATTCTCACCACATCTTGGGAATTTCTTTGCGGAAATTGAGTCTCATGGGCAAGCAAGAGTTCGGTGGCCGGTCCTCAAGCGGAAACCGACAGGTCTCGGTCTGCGGCGCCCTCCGTCGCTTTTCAAGACGCTTCGCGACTGCTGCCCGGCCAATAAAAAACGAGGCTGGAATTGCTTCCAGCCCCGCCTGAATTTTTTTGAACTTGCGAACGATTAGTAACCGCCCATGCCGCCCATGTCCGGAGCGCCGCCGCCCATCGGGGCCGGTTTGTCTTTTTCCGGCGCGTCGGCAATGAGACACTCGGTCGTGAGCAGCAACCCGGCAATCGAAGCCGCGTTTTGCAACGCGGTGCGGGTGACCTTCTTCGGGTCCACGATGCCGGCTTTCACCAGGTCTTCGTATTCGCCGGTGGCGACATTGTAACCTTCGTTGCCCTTGCGTTTCTTGACTTCCTCGACGACCACCGAGCCTTCGACGCCCGCGTTGTTTGCGAGTGCGCGAGTCGGCGATTCAACGGCGCGTTTTACGATGTCCACGCCAATCTTTTCGTCTTCGTTCGCGCCCTTGACGGTTTCGATGGCGGGCAGGCAGCGCAACAACGCCACTCCGCCGCCGGCCACAATGCCTTCCTCGACCGCCGCGCGGGTCGCGTGCAGCGCATCCTCGACGCGCGCCTTCTTTTCCTTCATCTCGGTTTCGGTCGCAGCGCCGACGTTGATGACGGCCACGCCACCGGCAAGCTTGGCCAGGCGTTCCTGCAATTTCTCGCGGTCGTAATCGCTCGTCGTCTCCTCGATCTGGCGGCGGATCTGGTTCACGCGGCCCTGGATGTCGGACGACTTGCCGGCGCCTTCAACGATGGTGGTGTTTTCTTTGTCCACCACGATTTTCTTGGCGCGACCGAGGTCGGCCAGTTCAATGCTCTCCAGCTTGATGCCGAGGTCTTCGCTGATGAACTTGCCGCCGGTGAGG
>DLMG01000378.1:3115-3344 GCA_002479245.1 Verrucomicrobia subdivision 3 bacterium UBA7542
TGAGCGTGCCGCGCAGCTTGTTCACCACGAGCGTGGCGAGCGCTTCGCCTTCGACTTCCTCGGCGATGATGAGCAGCGGCTTGCCCGCGCGCGCGGCTTTTTCGAGCAGCGGCAACATGTCCTTCAGGTTGCTGATTTTCTTTTCGTAATTGAGGATGTAGGCGTCCTCGAGTTTCACCTCCATCGTCTCGGCGTTGGTGACGAAATAAGGCGAGAGATAGCCCTTGTC
>DLMG01000378.1:3480-3701 GCA_002479245.1 Verrucomicrobia subdivision 3 bacterium UBA7542
GTGATCGTGCCATCCTTGCCGACCTTGTCCATCGCCTCGGCGATTTTGTCGGCAATTTGGAAATCCCAGTTGGCCGACACCGCGGCGACCTGGCGGATTTCGTCCTTGTCCTTGACCTTCTTGGTGATCTTGTCGAGCTGGCCGACGGCGGCTTCGACGGCCTTGTTGATGCCGCGCTGAATGCCGATGGGGTTCGCGCCCGAAGTCACATATTTGAGGCC
>DLMG01000119.1:0-147 GCA_002479245.1 Verrucomicrobia subdivision 3 bacterium UBA7542
GCTTCACCCACGCAAAGCAAACGCCCCGTGCGCGCGACGCTGGCCATCACGGTGTCCGTGTCGAGTGGTTTCACCGAACGCAAATCCACCACTTCAATTTCCCAGCCTTCCGGAACGAGTTCGGCGGCGGCTTCGAGCGCTTCATGC
>DLMG01000119.1:330-1896 GCA_002479245.1 Verrucomicrobia subdivision 3 bacterium UBA7542
TCGTCAATCGCCACCGCTTCGAGCAACATGCTGTAAGCATCTTCCACGGTCGCCGGCGTCATCACCACCAGGCCGGGATAGTGCGCGTAAATCGTCTCCAGACTCTGGCTGTGAAACGGCCCGCTGCCGGATGTGCCGCCGAAGGGCAGCCGCACGGTGATTGGGCACGGCACTTTCGTGCGCCAAAAAAGCGTCGCGGCCTGGTTGACAATCTGGTTGAAACCAACGGTGGAGAAATCCGCGAACTGCATTTCGATGATCGGCCGCATGCCTTCAATCGCCGCGCCGACGGCCAGACCGATCATCGCGTCCTCGCTGATGGGCGCATCAATCACGCGACCGGGAAATTCCTTCGCCAGATTTTTCGTGGCCTTGAACGCGCCGCCGAAAGCGCCGATATCCTGCCCGTAAATGAACACGCGCGGGTCATCGCGCAGTGCATGAGCCTGCGCTTCGCGGATGGCTTCGAGATAGGTGATGCTCATCGTGGAGTTGAAAAACGAACATCCAACATCCAACATCCAACATCCAACGCCCAATGCTGCCGCGCGCACGGCAATTGGATGTTGAGCGTTCGATGTTGGATGTTGGATGTTTTAAAAGAATTATTCATGCCCCTCGTTCAAATGTCCGGTTGAAAGCGCGCGCCAGTCCTCGGTAAACGGATCGGGCGTGGGTTCGCGTTGGACCTGGGCGACGGCTTCCTCGATTTCGCGGACAATTTCGCCGCGCAGCGCGGCCAACGCCGCGGCGTCCGCCCATTTTTGGCGCAGCAGATGTTCCTCGGCGACTTTCAAACAATCGCGCCCGGCCGGCGACGCCTTTAATTTCGGATCAATGTAACTGGCGTCGTCGTGTTCGCCGTGACCGCAAAGCCGGAGCAGCGTGGCGACGACCATTTGCGGGCCGCGGCCGGCGCGGGCGCGCGCCACGGCGTCACCCACAATCTTCAGACACGCGGACAAATCCGTGCCATCCACGGAATGGGATTCCACGCCATAACCGGCGGCCCGGTCCGCCAGGTCGCGGCAGGCAAATTGGCGGTCGTTCGGCGTCGAGTAGGCGTAATGGTTGTTGGCGATGATGAGCACGAGCGGCAATTTCTCAATGGCGGCTTGATTGAGCGCCTCATGAAACGCGCCGGTGGCCGTGCCGCCATCGCCGATGCACGTCGCGCCCACCATGCCGGTGAGGCCTTTCATGCGGCGCGCGAACAACGTGCCGTTCACGACGGAAATCATTGCGCCGAGATGGCTGACCATCGGCAAATAGCCTTCCTTTGGCCGGCCGCGATGAACGTTGCCGTCGCGGCCACGCATCGGGCCGAGCACGGAACCCAGATACGTCCGCACGGCGTCAACCACCGGTTCGCCAAACGCCAGCCGTCCGGCCGTGTCGCGGATCAGCGGTGCGAACACGTCGCTCTTTTTCAGCGACAAACCGACGGAAACGCTCAAGGCTTCCTGGCCGCGGCCAATAAAAACGCCGCCATGAATTTTGCCGGCGCGGTAGAGGCCGGCGCATTTGTCGTCCAACATGCGCGCCAGCAGCATGAAGCGATACGCG
>DLMG01000119.1:1965-4903 GCA_002479245.1 Verrucomicrobia subdivision 3 bacterium UBA7542
CGCGAAAAGAGGTCGCGTCACCCACGGGGTCGGCGTCGAGCACCGTTTGGAGCATGGCGGAAGTTTATCGCCACTCGCGCGCGCCAGCAATGTTTCTTTCCAAACCACGGGTTGGGGCGCACTCGGAGGGCGGGTTGTCCAAAGGGAACGGAGCGCGGGTGTCCCACCCGCAGCCGCCCGGATTGCCAAATGAGCGCACGAAATTCCACGGTTTTTAGGGTTGTCAAACGTGCTGCGGCTGAGACTCCGATAAACTCCGATGAACTCCGATTAATCGCGAGCCGGTCGCGAGCCGGTCGCGAGCCGGTCGCGAGCCGGCAGCCGCGCTCCGCCGTCTCCAAAATGATTTGGGCAACACGCCCCGGACACTGCCACCAATGCACGATGCCGCGTCCGCGTGGAACGCCGGATTCATCCGGCAGGGGAGCAACCGGTGCGTGTTGCTGCCGGATAAATCCGGCGTTCCGGTGGTTTTTTACATTAAAAATCGGATTGGCTAAATGTAGGGAATCTTGTCTACTAAGGAATGCTTCCTGCTGCTTTTTTAACAAAATGTTGAATTTTGAATCATGAGTCAGCCGGCATTTCAGATCTTGTTGGTCAGCGACGACCCAAAGCTATTGGCGACGTTGTCCAATGTGTTGCATGCAGATAACGTCGCCTTCGCCCTGGAGCGCAACGCGGGCGAAGCGCTTCAATTTCTCCGCTCCAGTCCGGTTGATCTGGTGCTGGTTGACCTGGTGTCGTCCAGTGCGGAAGGCTTTAAGTTCCTGCACCAGCTCCAGGAGAACCCGCTGGCAAGTTTCACGCTCATCACGGCGCTTACCGCGCCGACCAACACGGTGGACAAATTGCGCGCGTTTGACCTGGGGGTTTACGATTGCATGGACAAGCCGTTTGAAGCCCTGGTATTTCGCGCGCGTTTGCGCGCCCAGTTGGAAACCAAGCGCCGGCACGACGACTTGGGCCGGCACAACGACAGTTTGACCGAGGCCCGTCTCGCCGCCGAAGCGGCGGTGCGCGCCAAATCCGATTTTCTCGCGTCCATGAGCCACGAGATCCGCACGCCGATGAACGGCGTCATCGCCATGGTCAGCCTGCTCCTCGAAACATCCCTCACCGCCGAGCAGCGCAGCTATCTCGAAACCATCCAGACCAGCAGTGAATCGCTGCTGGCCATCGTCAACGACATTCTTGACTTTTCCAAAATCGAAGCGGGGAAACTGGAACTGGACTCGCGGCCATTCGACTTGCGCACCTGCGTGGAGGATGCGCTCGACCTGCAGGCCGCGCGCGCCTTTGGAAAAAATCTCGATCTGGCGTATCAGATGGACGATGGGATTCCGGTGACCGTCGAAGGCGATTCACTGCGGTTGCGGCAGGTGCTCGCCAATCTCTTGAGCAACGCCATCAAGTTCACTGAAAAAGGCGACGTGCTCGTTCAGGTCAAATTGCTCTCGATGAAACCGGATGAGGCGCAGAACAATTCGCTGCTGCACCTGCATTTTTCCGTGCGCGACACGGGCATCGGCATTCAGCCCGAACGTCTGGCGCGGTTGTTCAAACCATTCTCGCAGGGGGATGCCTCGACCGCGCGGCACTATGGTGGCACGGGCCTGGGTCTGGCCATCAGCAAACAACTCGTCGAATTGATGGGCGGCAAAATGTGGGCCGAGAGTTCACACGGCGTGGGCTCGACGTTCCATTTCACCATCAATTTTCAGGCCGAAAAACAGCCGGCGCCGTTTGCCCTGGCGGGACCTCAATCCAAACTCGCTGATTTGCGACTTTTAATTGTGGACGACAACGCCACGGTCCGCCGTGTGGTTGCCGAGCAGGTGGCCAAATGGGGAATGGTTCCGTACAGCGCCGAAAGTCCGCAGCAGACCCTCGAACGGCTTAAAAAGGGTGAACAATACGATCTGGGCGTCCTGGATTTGCAAATGCCCGGCATGGACGGCCTTGCGCTGGCCATGGAAATTCACAAATTGTCCGGCGCGGAGATGATGCCGCTGGTGCTGCTCATGCCGTTGGGTCTGCACTCGGATGCGCCCGGCAGCACGCACATCGTGTTCGCCCACACGGTCAACAAACCTGTCAAACCAGCGCAGCTTTGCGAAGCGCTCGTTCGCGCCCTGCTCAGTCCGAAAGCCGCCGTGCGCCAGCAACCGACAGCGAGACCAGGGCAACCCCTCACCGAGCGATTGCCCTTGAGCATCCTTTTGTGCGACGACAACGCCATAAACCAAAAGGTTGCCGCGCGCATTTTGCAATCCATCGGCTATCAGCCCGATCTCGCTGCAAACGGACGCGAAGCACTCGACGCGCTGGATAAAAAGCCGTATGATTTGATTTTTATGGACGTGTTGATGCCGGAGATGGACGGTTTGGAAGCCACGCGCGCCATTCGCGAACGACAGAAGGATGGCGTGGCGCATCCGAATTACCAATCCCGCATCATCATTGTTGCCATGACCGCGCAGGCAATGCAGGGCGACCGCGAAAAATGCCTGGCCGCCGGCATGGACGATTATCTCTCCAAACCAATTCTCCCGAAGGACGTTCGCGCCATCGTCGAACGCTGGGGTTCGCAAGCGACTCCGGCGGCACCGGTCGCGACGGCGCCCAAAGCCGACGTGCCCGCACCTGTGCCGCCGCCCAAAGCTGAAGTGCCCGCGCCCGCACCCGTGCCGATGGCCAAAGCCGACGCGCCCGCGCCGGCGCCCAAAGCTGATGTGCCCGTGCCCGTACTCGCGCCCGCCGATGAAGAACCGCCGGTGGAGATGGAAATCTTGAACGATTTGACCGACGGCAATGCGGACAGTTTGCGCGAATTGGTTGACTTGTTTTTCAAGCAGACCAGCCAGCAATTAGAGCAACTGGAAGCCGCCGTGCGCGCGAACAAAGCCGAAGATGTCCGCCGCGTGGCGCACAGTTG
>DLMG01000314.1:0-4461 GCA_002479245.1 Verrucomicrobia subdivision 3 bacterium UBA7542
CACGCCGTCGCGCATTGGGACGACCATCAGCGCCGTCGCGCGAGCGATTACGACCGCGCCTATGAAAACGCCGCGGAAGAAGCCGAGCGTTTGCTCGCGCGCGCGGGCCGCGAACTCGCGCCGAAGCTGCTGAATGTTTATCCCGCCGTCATTTGGGAGGATCAGGACGAATGTCTCGAAGTGCGGCCGGAGGACGTCGCCATTTAAGATTTATGATTTACGATTTACGATTTTATTCGGCGGAGCGCGGCTGTCTCAGCCGCAGCACGTTCGACAACCCCAAAACAGTGGAATTTCATGCGCTCATTTGGCAAGCTTGGTTGCTGTGGGTGGGACACCCGCGGTCCGTTTCTTTTGGGCAACATGTCCTCAACCTTGTTGCGTAAATCGCAAATCCGAATAAAAATGAAATGGTTTTTCAAATGGCTGTTCCGGCTGTTCCTTCTGGCGGTCGTGTCGATCGTCATTCTGCTGCTGTCGCTCAATTCGATTCTCCGCGTTTACGTCGAACATCGCATCCGCGCCCAGACCGGCATGGACGCGGAGATTGGAAAATTTTCGGTTGGCCTCACCGAGCCGACGGTGACGATTCAAAATTTCAAGCTCTACAATCCGCCGGACTTTGGCGGCACGCCGTTTCTGGACATCCGGGAAATCCACGTCGAATACGACCGCGCCGCGCTCGCCAAAAGGCAGTTGCACCTCACGCTCCTGCGCTTCAACCTCGGCGAACTCGACATCGTGAAAAACGAGGCCGGACGCACGAATATTTTTTCACTTGGCGTCACCCTGCCATCGAAAAAATCCGGCGGCGGCAAGAGCGCGGCGGATTTCAAGAAACAGACCGGCTTCGAGTTCAAGTCCATTGACGTGTTGAATGTCTCTATCGGAACGGCGAAGTTCATTGACCTGAAAGATCAGAGCCACAACCGCACGCAGAAAATCGGCCTCGAAAATTGCGTGATGATAAACGTGAAGTCCCAGGCTGACCTTGGCGGGCTGGCAGTGCTCATCGCGTTGCGCGGGGGAGATTTTTGGGGATCGTTGGTGGATCTGCCCAGACCCGGTGCGCTCGGAAATTGAAATTGGCGGCGGCGGTCATCCCGAAGGCATCTCCCCTGGGGGCGCCGGCGTCCCGCCGGCTTCGTCGGATTGCGTCGAACAAATTCACCCGCCGCCGGGACGGCGGCGCTCCCAGGGTCCGTAACCCGGTTCCCCGGCAAAAGTTGGCGACCATTTTAACGTTTTCCACGCGGGAATTTTCTTCTAACTTCATCGCGTGCATCGTGAATCCGTCAAAACCGCCACCCGCCTCGTCGTGAAACTCGGCACCGGCGTGCTCACCGACAGCCGCAAGCAGCCCGACCCGGTGCAATTGGAACAGCTCGTCGCGCAGGTCGCCGCGTTGCGAAAATCCGGCAAGGAAATCGTGCTCGTCACCTCCGGCGCCGTCGGCGCGGGCATGGGTGCGCTGGGTTATGAAAAACGTCCGGGCGACCTCGCCGAATTGCAGGCGTGCGCCGCCGTCGGCCAGTTGCGCCTCATGGCGATGTATGCCGAACTTTTCGCGCGGCACAATTTGCACGTCGCGCAGGTTTTGCTCACGCATGACGATCTCGAACATCATGAGCGCCACCTCAACGCGCGCAACACGCTTGTCACGCTGCTCGGGCGCGGCGTCGTGCCCATCATCAACGAAAACGACGCCGTGTCGTTCACCGAAATCAAATTCGGCGACAACGACACCTTGTCCGCGCTGGTGGCATCGTTGCTTCCTGCCGACCTGCTCGTCATTTTGACGACCGTGAACGGCGTCATCGAAAATTTCGGCAAGGCCAATCCGAAAACGATCCCGGTCATCGAAAAAATTGATTCCCACCTCGAAAAAATCGCCCGGGGCACGGACAGCAACACTGCCGTCGGCGGCATGGCGTCAAAGGTGCAGGCGGCCAAAATTGCCGTGCGTTCCGGCATCCCGCTGGTGATTGCGTCGGGCAAAAAGAAAAACGTGCTGGCAAAAATTCTCGCCGGCGAAGACGAAGGCACGCTGTTCGTCGCGTCGCCAACGAAGTTGCAGGGCCGCAAACGCTGGATTGCGTTTTTCCATCATCCCCAGGGCGCATTGTTCGTGGATGACGGCGCGAAGCTGGCCTTGCGCGAGAAGGGCAAGAGCCTGCTGCCACCGGGTGTGGCGCGTTGCGAAGGAAATTTTGACGCGGGCGACGTGGTGCGGATTTGCGATTTGGACGGAACGGAATTCGCGCGCGGCATTGCGAAGTTCGGTGCCGCCGAAGTGCGCGGCAGAAAACTCGCACGGGTCGAAGTCGTGCACCGCGACGACCTGGTGATTTTGTAAATGGAACATCCAACATCCAACATCCAACATCGAACACCCAAAGCTGTGGCTGGTGGACGATCCCATTCATTGGATGTTGGTTGTTCGATGTTCGATGTTGGATGTTTCCCAAAGTGAAAAAACATCCAGCAATAGGGGATTTGCTTGGCGTCATGGCCCGGCTGCGCTCGCCCACGGGTTGTCCGTGGGACCGCGAGCAGAGCCATCGGACGCTGCGTCGCCATGCCATTGAGGAAGTCTATGAATTGATTGACGCCATCGAAGCGGAGGACGACCACGAAATGGCGGAGGAACTTGGCGATTTGCTGCTGCAAATTGTCTTCCACTGTCAGTTGGCAAAGGAACGCGGCGCGTTTGATTTTGAGAAGGTCTGCCGGCTGATTGTGGAGAAACTGGTGCGCCGCCATCCGCACGTTTTCGGCACGACGAAAGTCAAAGACGTGAATGAAGTCTGGGCCAACTGGGAAAGAATCAAAAAGGCGGAAAAGCACGGGACGAAACACGCCCGCCATTCCGCACTTGATGGCATTCCCAAACATCTGCCTGCGCTGCTCCGCGCCGAAAAGCTTTTGAAGAAAGCCCGCAAAGCCAAAGTCCTTGCGGACGGCCACGATTCAAAGCGACGCCTGACCAAAGGCGCACTGGCAAAAGAACTTTTTGCACTGGCGTCGTTCGCGCAGGCGCGCGGCTGGTCGGCGGAGGAATTGCTGACCGGCGAAATCAAGAAACGCGAGCGTATTTTGCGCCGTCGCGAAATTAAGACCTCTGCGAAACCGGCGTAGCGGCTCCTCGGCAGAGAGCCGCCGTTTTTTTTAGAAATGCGGCTTTCTCCCGAAAGCCGCTACGGCTGATCGGGAGTTTTGCAGAGGTCTCAAATTATTCCCCCTTTTTCCTTTCTTCAGGGCGAAATTCCAAAATGTCGGCAGGCTGGCATTCGAGATGGGCGCAAATGGCTTCCAGCGTGGAGAAACGGATGGCCCTGGCCTTGCCGGTTTTGAGGATGGACAGGTTTTGCGGCGTGATGTCCACGGCCTCGGCCAGATCGTTCAGCCGCATTTTCCGCTGGGCGAGAACCACGTCGAGATTGACGATGATGGGCATAAACTTAAACGGTTAGTTCCTGTTCCTCCTGAATCTTGCGGCCTTCGTCCATGATCCCGGCGACAATGTAAATTGCTCCGCCAACGACAATCCACGGAGAAACAAATCCTTCCAGCAGCACCCACGGGAAAATGAATCCTCCTAGATAGGTAACATTGGCAGCGATGGCGAGTATGCCGTAACCAGCCAGATAGCTTCCCAGTTTTTTCATTTCCGAAACATTTGCCCCGGAAAAAATTACACCTTTTTCATACAGGCACAGCAAACGATAAAAAGAAATGACACCAAGAAGATAAACAGCCGTTCCGGTCGCCCAGAGCAAATACATCGGCTTGGGAATGTCCAACGTACTGGCATAGGGATGGGTGAAGATTGAAATCATGCCGGACGTCGAATGGATGGTTTTCAGGTTGAAAGCCAGAGCGCACAGTGGCGCAACAAAGTAAAAAAGCACGCACACTTTCAAAATGCGGCTGATTTTTTGGATTCGTTTTAAGCGAGGACTGGCCTTTGAAGAAATTTCATTTGCATTCATGGTGCAATGGATACACCCACCAACTCCGATAGTCAAACATTTTTTATTGATAAACGATAAATACTTGCTTCTAGCATGGTAGTGTCGGCGCTGTCCAACCTCCGCAGTGCTGCTACGGAGGACGGGTGCGCCCGATGCAATCGAGCCACAGGCTCGACGCTATATAAATCACACGGTTTTAAAAATAAATCCACATTGACAGCCCGGCGCGGTTCTGGCTTAATATCCAACCTTTTGCGGGTCAATTTATGTACGCCGTTCTAGAAACAGGTAGCAAACAGTATCGGGTCGCCGCGGGCGACACGCTGGAAATCGAACGCTTGGCCGTCGAGGCCGGTAAACCGTTCACGTTTGACCGCGTATTGCTGGTCAATCGCGATGGCAAGCTAGCGGTGGGCACGCCCACGGTCAGCGGCGCGAGCGTGCTGGCCGACGTGGTGGCGCACAAGCGCGGCGAGAAAAAACTCAC
>DLMG01000314.1:4585-6339 GCA_002479245.1 Verrucomicrobia subdivision 3 bacterium UBA7542
CAGGAATTGACGGTGGTCAAGATCACGGAAATTAAAGCGTAATTCAAAAGACGCCCTCAACTCTCAACTTTCAACCATCAACTTTTTATGGCACACAAGAAAGGTCAAGGCAGCATCCGCAACGGCCGCGACAGCGTCAGCAAACGGCTGGGCGTGAAAACGTATGGCGGCGAAGCGGTCACCGCCGGCAGCATCATCGTCCGGCAGCGCGGCACGAAGTTCGTGGCGGGCGAAAATGTCGGCACGGGCCGCGATTGGACGCTCTTCGCGCTGGTGGACGGCAAAATCGCCTTCGACAAAAACGGTCGGCGCGTGAACGTGAAGGCCGAGCCTGCCGCGAAGAATTAACCGGCATGAACGAATTTCACGGCGAGGCCACGCGCCTCGCCTTTTTTGTTTCAGGAAACCCATTTGAATAAGGAAACCATGAAACCAGGAATCAGACCGAACCAATTTCGTCTTCATGGCTTCCTGGTCTCCTTATAAAATCTTTTCGAACGTTCATGTTCGTTGACGAAATAAAAATCTACGCTCGCGCAGGGCACGGCGGCAAAGGCTGCGTGGCCTTTCATCGCGAGGCTTACATCGCCAAGGGCGGGCCGAGCGGCGGCAACGGCGGACGCGGCGGCAGCGTGATTTTGCAGGCTGACCACGATCTCAACAACCTCATCGCCCAATATTATCAACCGCGCCTCATCGCCGAGGTCGGTGAACCGGGTCTCGGCAAGGGCATGGACGGCCACGCGGGCAAGGACCTCGTCATCAAAGTCCCCTGCGGCACGCTGGTTTGGCGAATTGCGGGCGGCGACCGGCCGGCCGAAAAGGAAAATATCGAGGACGAGCCGTATTCGTTACACTTCCGTCTTCGCACCGCTTCGCCGAGACAAGCCGCCGCGCCAAGGGACGGAAATGAAAAAACGATGTTCGTAACCAGCGCCAGCAAACGACCGTTGTTTCGGCGCGCGGGCAGCGAGTTGGCACAGGAAGTTGATTTGAGCAGGGAAGGTGCGAGTGAAGCTTCCGCCGGTTCATCGCCCAAAGGCGAACTGATCACCGACCTTACCCAGCACGGCCAGCAATTTGTTTTGTGCAAAGGTGGTCGTGGCGGATTGGGCAACCGGAACTTTGCGACGGCGGCGCGCCAGACGCCGCGTTTCGCCCAGCCGGGGGAGCCGGGCGAAGAAGGCGATTTTCTTTTCGAGCTGCGCATCATGGCCGAAGTCGGGCTGGTCGGCTACCCGAACGCAGGCAAGTCCACTCTGCTCACGGCCATTTCCAAGGCGCGCCCGAAAGTCGCGCCGTATCCGTTCACCACGCTGCACCCGCAGATCGGCATCGTGGAATATGCCGACTGGCACCGGCTCACGGTTTGCGACGTGCCGGGTTTGATCGAAGGTGCGCACAAAAACGTCGGCCTCGGCCACGAGTTTCTGCGCCATATTGAGCGCTGCAAAATTCTGGTGCTGCTGCTCGACCTGGCCGGCACGGACGGACGCAACCCGTGGGACGATTACAAACAATTGCTCAAGGAACTGGAGCTTTATGATCCGGCGCTGCTCGAAAAACCGCGCCTGGTGGTGGCGAACAAAATGGACGAGGCGGCGGCCGAGAAAAATTTGAAGCAGTTCAAAAAGAAGATTCGCAAAGTTTCGTTGCTGCCGATTTCCGCCGCCTTTGACCAGGGCGTTGAAAAATTCAAGAAGGTCATTCGCGAGGCAGTGGAGGAAGCGTCGTAGCAGCCGACGTCAGTCGGC